>JBMOGO010000010.1:0-48020 GCA_049318305.1 Polymorphobacter sp. | reverse complement strand
CCCCCCCCGCCCGCACCACCAGATAGTAGGCCTGCGCCGCGCGCCCTTTTGAGGTTTGCGGTCCAGGGGGGAGGTGCGCCATGGCGCTCTTGAGTTTCGAACGGAAATATCGCGTTCGCGGAGGTACGCTCATTGGCGGTGACCTCTTCGACTTCTGGTTTGGCCCGTTTTATGTGGGCTTCTTCGGGGTCACGACCATCTTTTTTGCCGCGCTGGGCACAGCGCTGATCTTGTATGGCGCGGCCATTGGCCCGACGTGGAACCCCTGGCTGATCAACATTGCGCCGCCCGATATCAGCTATGGCCTGGCGCTTGCACCGCTTCGCGAAGGCGGGCTTTGGCAGATCATCACCATCTGCGCCGTCGGTGCTTTCAGCAGCTGGGCGCTGCGCGAGGTCGAAATCTGCCGCAAGCTCGGCATGGGCTATCATGTGCCCTTTGCCTTTTCGGTCGCCATTTTCGCCTATGTCTCGCTGGTCGTCATCCGGCCGGTGCTCATGGGTGCCTGGGGCTGGGGCTTCCCCTACGGGATCTTCAGCCACCTCGATTGGGTGTCGAACACCGGCTATCAGTACCTGCATTTCCACTACAACCCGGCGCACATGCTGGCGGTCAGCTTCTTCTTCACCACGGCGTTGGCGCTCGGCCTGCACGGTTCGCTGGTGCTGTCGGCGGTCAACCCCGCCAAGGGCGAAGACGTCAAGTCGCCGGAATATGAAGATACCTTCTTCCGCGATCTCATCGGCTATTCGGTCGGTACGCTCGGCATCCACCGCGTCGGGCTCCTGCTCGCGCTGAATGCCGGCTTCTGGAGCGCCATCTGCATCATCCTGTCAGGGCCGTTCTGGTCACGCGGGTGGCCGGAGTGGTGGACCTGGTGGCTCAACCTGCCGATCTGGCGCTGAGGGGAGATAGACCATGGCTTATCAGAATATCTTCACCCAGGTGCAGCTGCGCGGCGAACTCGAAGCCGGCGTTCCGATCGATCCGCGCGACAATGATCCGCGCATCGGCCCGTTCGGCTTCACCTATTGGATGGGCAAGATCGGCGGCACGCAGATCGGTCCTGTCTATCTGGGCACTCTGGGCGTCGCCTCGCTGATCTGCGGCACGCTGGCGTTCTGCATCATCGGGCTCAACATGTGGGCATCGGTGAACTGGGACCCGATCCAGTTCGTCAAGCAGCTGTTCTGGCTGTCGCTGGAACCGCCGCCGGCCAAATATGGCCTGAAAATCCTGCCGCCGCTGGCGGAAGGCGGCTGGTGGCTGATCACCGGCTTCTTCCTCACCGCCTCCATCATGCTGTGGTGGGCACGCACCTATCGCCGCGCCAAGGCGCTGGGCATGGGCACGCATGTCGCCTGGGCCTTTGCCTCGGCGATCTGGCTTTATCTAGTCCTCGGCTTCATCCGGCCACTAGCGATGGGCAGCTGGTCCGAAGCGGTGCCGTTCGGCATCTTCCCGCACCTCGATTGGACCGCGGCCTTCTCGATCCGCTACGGTAATTTGTTCTACAACCCGTTCCACGCGCTCTCGATCGTCTTCCTTTATGGCTCGACGCTGTTGTTCGCCATGCACGGTGCCACCATCCTGGCGGTCGGCCGTTATGGCGGTGAACGCGAAATCGAACAGATCACTGATCGCGGCACTGCGTCAGAACGCGCTGCGCTGTTCTGGCGCTGGACAATGGGCTTCAACGCCACCATGGAATCGATCCATCGCTGGGCGTGGTGGTTCGCGGTGCTGACAACGCTCACCGGCGGTATCGGCATCCTGCTCACCGGCACGGTTGTCGACAATTGGTACCTATGGGCTGTCGAACATCACTTTGCGCTGGCTTATCCGGCGACCGGTGTTGTCGATCCCGCCACTCTTCCGGGGGCACCGCAATGATCCGCAAACTCGGTACGATCGCTCTTGCCCTGCCACTTTTGATGCTGGCTGGTTGCGAGATCGGCACGAAAGTCGTCGAACAGGTGGGGCCGCGCGGTGCGGGGCTCGATCTGATCGCCGACAAGAGCAGCCGGACGCCGGTCGGCACAGTGCCGGCGCCGCCTTATCCGCTGACGCCCGATATGCTCGAAGGCCCGCGCGCCAACGTCACATATCAGAACGTGCAGGTGCTCGGCGATGTCAGCACCGAAGAGTTCAACTATACCATGGCGGCGCTGACCGAATGGGTCGCGCCCGCCGATGGCAGCGTTGAAAACGGCGGCTGCAACTATTGCCACAACCCGGCGAACATGGCGTCCGACGAGCTTTATACCAAGGTCGTCGCGCGCAAGATGTTGCAGATGACGCGCAACATCAATTCCAGCTGGACGCCGCACTTTTCCAACAGCAACTACGCCGGCAAGGGCGCCGGGGTGACCTGCTGGACCTGCCACCGCGGCAAGCCGGTGCCGGCCAATGTCTGGTCGTCGGCACTGCCCGATCCCATGTCGATCAAGGGCAACAAGCACGGCGCCAACACACCGGCCAAGACGGTCGCTTATGCCTCGCTGCCCAACGATCCGTACACGGCCTTGCTGCAGGGCAAGAACCAGATCCGGGTCCAGGCGGTCAGCGCCTATCCGACCGCCTATGAGGAATCGATCCAGAAGACCGAAAAAACCTATGGATTGATGATGCACATGTCGCAGGGCCTGGGCGTCAATTGTTCCTATTGCCACAATAGCCAGAACTTCGCGAACTGGTCGCAATCCCGCGTTCAGCGCGTCAACGCCTGGTACGGCATCCGCATGGTGCGGGACATCAACGACAATTACATCACGGCACTCGGCAAGACCTGGCCGGCCAACCGGCTCGGCCCGGCTGGCGATCCCAAGAAGGTTTATTGCGCCACCTGCCACCAGGGCATCAACAAGCCGCTGGGCGGGGTGCCGATGCTGAAGGACTATCCGGGGTTGAAGGGTGCGTATCATAGCGACGCAACCGTCGCGCCGCCGGCCGCAGCACCGTCCGCCGAAGTGGTGCCGGTGGCCGCTGCCGAAACGGCCAAAACGCCAGCCTGATCCGGTCGGTCATCGGCAACAAGGGCCCGGGCGGCAACGCCCGGGCCCTTTTTGTTGGTGCCGGTATTTATCTGGACATTTAAAACCAAATCGGTTACTAGGTTCGGCCTGAGCTCTTTGAAACCGCCGATCTCCATCTGTTGCTGGCGCCAGTCCGGCTCCCGCAGACGCACGCGAAAACCGCGAACTGTGTGACCTTCTGGTCAAAAATGGCGGTTTTTGATCACCTGTTGGTCGCGCGGTTAAAACCCGACAAATGCGTCAACTTTGTCAACTTCCAGCCCGACATCTGCTGTCTCGCGTTCATGGCAGGGGGCGCAGAGCCTGCGCCCGGCAGATCCCGCGGCCCTGCACCCGATCGAACGGGGTCCGGGGCCAAGGCCCCGGCCGCCGGCGGCACTTCTCCGGTCAGATCGTCCGCGCGATGACTTCGCGCATGATTTCCGAGGTGCCGCCATAGATGCGCTGCACCCGCGCGTCGCGCCACAGCCGGGCGATCGGATATTCGTTCATGTACCCGGCGCCGCCGTGCAGTTGCAGCGCCGCATCAACGACGCGGCCCTGCATTTCGGTGTGCCACAGCTTGGCGGCGCTGGCCTCGGCGGCGGTCAGCTTGCCGGCGAGCAGGCGCTTCAGGCCCCAATCGATATGCGCCCAGCCGACTTGCAGCTCGGTCTTCAGCGATGCGAGCGTGAAGCGGGTGTTCTGAAAATCGAACACGGTCTTGCCGAACGCCTTGCGGTCCTTGGTGAATTTCACTGCCTCGTCGAACGCCCGCTGCGCCCCGGCCTGCGCCGAAATGGCAATGCCCAGCCGTTCCTGCGGCAACTGGCTCATCAGATAGATGAAGCCCTTGTTCTCCTCGCCCAGGCAATTGGTCATCGGTACGCGCACGTCGTTGAAGAACAATTCCGACGTGTCGGCGCTGTGCTGGCCGATCTTGTCGAGGTTGCGGCCGCGAGCAAAGCCTTCGGTGCCGGCCTCGACGAGGATCAGCGAGGTGCCCTTGGCGCCCTTATCTGGTTCGGTCTTGGCGACGACGATGATCAGGTCGGCGTTCTGGCCGTTGGTGATATAGGTCTTGGACCCGCTGATGACATAATGGTTGCCGTCCTTCTTTGCGGTCGTCCGCACACCTTGCAGGTCGGACCCGGCGCCCGGCTCGGTCATGGCGATGGCGGTGATGAGTTCGCCGCTGATCATCTTGGGCAGATATTTCTGCTTCTGCTCCTCGCTGCCATAGGCAACGATATAGTCGGCAACGATATCGGATTGCAGGGTGATGCCCGCCGAACAGCCCGAATAGGCGAGTTCCTCGTTGACCACGGCGTTGTAACCGAAATCCAGGCCCAGCCCGCCATATGCCTCGGGTACCGTCGGGCAGAGCAGGCCATTGTCGCCGCAGGCCCGCCAGAAGGCCTTGGAGACGATGCCTTCCTCCTCGAACGTGTCGAGATGCGGGTAAAGTTCCTTGTCGAACAGCTTGCGGACGGTGCCGCGAAACGCCTCGTGATCGTCATTGTAGGCGCCGCGTTCGCTGGTATCGAGCATGGGAATCTCCTGCGTGGTTGCCGCAAGCGTTAGCCAAAGCGCGCGGCGTGCGCCACCTGTCTTGCAAGACAGGGGAAAGCGGTGCGACAACAGGACATGCGCATGCTCCCCGCTCTCCTCGCCCTGTCTCTGCTTGCCGGCCCAGTTGCGGCGGCCGAAAGCCCCGATCTCACCCGGGCCCGCGCCGTGCTGAAAGCGCAGCCAGTCATCGATGGCCATAACGACTGGCCCGAACAGTTGCGTGGCCAGTTCGGTGAAAAATGGTGGTCGGTCGACCTGATGGCCGATGGTCGCAAGTTCAAGGCGCCGCTGCAGACCGATATCCCGCGCCTTCACCAAGGCCAGGTCGGCGGGCAATTCTGGTCGGTGTGGGTGCCAGCGACCGTCACCGGCCCGGCGGCGGTCAAGGCCACGCTCGAACAGATCGACATCGTGCGAGGCATCATCGCCCGCTACCCAAGGGATTTCGAGCTCGCCGCCACCGCTGCCGATATCCGCCGCATCCAGAAAACCGGCAAGGTCGCCAGCCTGATGGGCGTGGAGGGCGGCAGCCAGATCGATAACAGCCTGCCGGCGCTGCGCATGTTCCATGCGCTCGGCGTGCGCTACATGACGCTGACGCATGTGCGCCACAATGACTGGGCGGACAGCGCCAACGAGGCGCCGCGCAAGGAACCGCTGACCGCATTCGGCAAGGCCGTCGTCCATGAAATGAACCGCATCGGGATGCTCGTCGATCTCAGCCATGTGTCGCCCGGCACGATGCAGGCCGTGCTGGCGGTGACCAAGGCGCCGGTGATCTTCTCTCACTCCTCCGCCCGCGCCGTTGTCGATCACCCCCGCAACGTGCCCGACGACGTGCTGGCGATGATGAAGGCCAATGGCGGCGTGGTAATGGTCAATTATGCCCCCGGTTATGTCAGCCGCAAGCGGATGGAATGGGAAGCCGCTCGCGCCGGTGTACGTGCCAGCTATAACGCGCCGCCTTATTCCGGCCTGTACATCGGCCAGCCCGAACGCGCCGAGGCCGCACTGGCGGAATGGGAAAAGGCCAATCCGATGCCGGCGGTCACCCTGGCGGAAGTCGCCGACCATCTCGACCATATGGCGAAGGTCGCAGGCCATGATCATATCGGCATCGGCAGCGACCTTGATGGCATCGACACGACGCCGACGGGCCTCGAAGGCGTCGAAACCTACCCGGCGCTGATCGCCGAACTGCTGCGGCGGGGGTGGAGCGAGGACGACTGCAAGAAGCTTGCTGGGGGGAACATTCTGCGGGCGCTGGAGGCAGCGGAGAAGGTGTCGGCTTCGATGCGGGGCGAAGTGCCGAGCGCGGCAACGCCATAGTCTGAAAGCCGCGCTAAAGCCACTTCGCCCGGCGGAAATTCACGAATAATATCAAGCAGGTTACTACAACGACCGAAAGGACCATGGGGTAACCGTACTTCCATTGCAGTTCGGGCATTTCGGCAAAGTTCATGCCATAGATGCCGGCCATTGCCGTCGGCACGGCGAGGATCGCCGCCCAGGCCGCCAGCCGGCGCGAGATTTCGGTCTGCTGCGCCTGGCTGGTCAGCAGGCTTGCTTCAAAGGCCAGGCCGAGCCGGGCGCTGAGCGAATCGATTTCCTCCTGGGCGCCGCGCACATGGTCTGTCACTTCGCGAAAGCAATGCTCGAGACGTGGGTCGATCTCGAGCACCTCCGAATGTTCGAGCCGGCCACAGATCTCGGCCAGCGGGAGGATGCCGATCTTCATCCGCAGCAACTCGCGGCGCAGAACATAGAGCCGCCGAGTCTGCTCGGGGGGCAGTTCCTTGGCGAGGACCTGCGCCTCGATCGCATCACCCTCGGCCTCAAGGCTGTCCATCACCCGCAGATAATGATCGACAGTGAAGTCGAGCAGGGTGTGGACGACAAACGCCACGCCCTTGGCGAGTTGTGACGGGGTCGCCTCACAATGTGCGCGGACGCGGCTATAGGCAACGCTGGCGCCGTGACGGATCGTGACGATATAGCCGCGGCCGGCGAAGATATGGGTCTCCCCAAAGGTCACCCGGTCGTCGATCAGCTCGGCGGTGCGGACGACGATGAACACCCCGTCGCCATAGCGCTGCATCTTGGGACGCTCGTGCGGTTGCCCGGCATCCTCGATCGCCAGCGGATCGAGCCCGAGCTGGGCCTGGAGCGTGGCAAGCTCCGCCTCCTGCGGCTCGCGCAGACCGATCCAGACGAAGTGGCCGGGCTTCGCTGCCCACTCGCCGGCCTGATCGAGCGGGATTTCGACCACCGCCATGCCGTTCTCATAGGCGCGTGCCGAAAGAATGCTCTGTTCGCGAATGGCCATCCGTTGCCTCACCCCTCGCCCCGGTCTTGGCCAAAGACTAGCACAGTGGCGCGACGTGACCAGCCGGGTGCGAATAAGGCGGTTACCGAGGGACAGGCGGCATGGGCAAAGCCCATGCTGGCGTCGGACGAGTTCGGTTGGCGTAGCCAACCGCCTCGCCGGCCGTGATTGCGCGAGTCGCAAATAGCTTCGCTATTTGTGCGCCGCGCTGCGCAGCAAAATGGCGGCCGGTGTTGCCACCGGCCGCCACTGTGTCGTGCCTGCTTGGCGGGCCGCTTGCCTCCCCGGTCCCATCGCCAAGTCGCGCCTTGCGGCACGGGCGGTTCCGGCGGCCTTTCCCCTCACGAGGTCTGGCGCTGCGTCCCGACTTGGTGCCACGGCACTTTCGCGTCGCCTTCCGCCCGTTTTTGCGCGGGCCTCCGTCTTCGCCGGACCAACCGTTTCCCCGTCGCCGCGCTTTCCATTTGCATGGACGCGCTTGCGGTCTGGTTCACCGGCCGACCCTGCCTTCAGCTTGCGGTGCAATTCCCGGTACAAGACCAGATCTGCGGCTCACGTCAGGCTATAACCCGTTCCTTTTCTTTGGACTTTCGTCCGCCGTCAATTCCCGGCTACAGATGAATGGTCTCATCTTTGACCGAGTCGTCAAAGTGAAATAATCGCCATTTTGCCTGTGGATAACGAGGATAACGGGGATAAGTTCAGTCCCGTTCGCCCAGAATCGCGGCCATCGGCGGCTCATCGCTGTCCTGCGTCATCGCCTTCACGAGGCGCTGATAGTTAAAGGTCGATCGCTTGCCGATATCGTCGCCAAAGCGCGCCAGCCAGCTGTCGGCGGCGGTGCGGCCAAGCGCTTTCAGCTTCAGCAGAAAGGCCTTTTCCGCCAACAGTTTTGACGACGGTGGGAACTCGCCTAGCGCATCATCGCCGTGGATCATGTGCAGATGGATCATGCGGTGCCGGTCGGACTGCAATTCGCCATTGTCGATCAAGCGGTTGCGTTCGCCAATGAAGCGCAGTTCGGTGACCAGGCTGGCGTTGAAGGTGATCTCGTTCAACCGGTCGCTGATGTCATGCGCCGTCTTCGGGAGAGCCGTCCGCACGATCGGATTGAGTTGAACAATCAGCGAGTCGCACGTGCCGGTGGCGCGCGTCATCGGCTCGATCGCCGGGTTGGCGATATAGCCGCCATCCCAATAGCCTTCGCCATCGATGATCGGCGTGTGGAAAAGATAAGGCAGGCACCCCGATGCCAGCACCATGTCGACGGTCAGTTCATGTTCGCGGAAACAGCGCAGCCCGCCGGTGGCGACATGGGTGGTGTTGATGAACAGCTTGACCTTGCGGCTGGCCCGCACGCGGTCGAAATCGATAAGCTCGAGCAGCGCCTCGCGCAGCGGGTTATAGCCGAACGGGTTCGATTGATAGGGCGATACCATGTGCGACATGGCGAGGCTCATTTCATACAGCGGCGAATGTTGCAGTGAAAAATCGTCGGTCATCTGCTGCCAGAAGGTGCGCCGGAACGGTGACAGGCGCGCCGCAGCGTCGCCCATGCCGTTCCAGAAGCGATCGAGCTGTACGCGCGCCTGGGCCGGGCCGCCCTCCATCAGGCCTTCGCCGACGACAACGGCGTTCATCGCTCCGGCGCTGGTCCCGCTGATCGCGGCGATCTCGATATCATCTTCCTCGAGCAGCCGATCGAGCACTCCCCAGGTGAAGGCGCCATGGCTGCCGCCCCCTTGCAACGCCAGATTGATCCTGCGCTTCCTGGTCCCCACAGATTTTCCCCCGATGTGAAAATGGGGTTTTACAGTCATGGCCGAACGGCGTCGATGCGTGATTCAGTCCCGTTCCACCGCAATCGCGGTCGCTTCGCCGCCGCCGATGCACAGCGCCGCAACGCCGCGCTTGCCGCCGGTGCGCTCCAATGCGGCAATCAGCGTCGCGATGATACGCGCCCCCGACGCGCCGATCGGATGGCCTAGCGCCGTAGCGCCGCCGTGAATGTTCAGCTTGGCGCGCGGAATGCCGAGGTCGTGCATGGCGATCATCGCCACTGTCGCGAACGCCTCGTTGACCTCGAACAGGTCAACATCGGCGACCGTCCATCCGGCCTTTTTCAACAGTTTTTCGATGGCAGGCACTGGGGCCGTGGTGAACTTGCCGGGTTCATGGGCGTGTGCGGCATGGGCGACGATGCGGGCACGCACCGGCAGGCCCTGCGCCGCCGCCGTGCTGGCCCGGGTCAGCACCAGCGCCGCAGCGCCATCCGAAATCGACGAGGCATTGGCGGCGGTAATGGTGCCATCCTTGGCGAAAGCCGGTTTCAGGCCCGGAATCTTGTCCGGCCGCGCCTTGCCCGGCTGTTCGTCGATCGCCACGACGACATCACCGCCGCGTCCCGACACTGTAACCGGCGTCACTTCATCATCAAAGGCACCGCTGGCAATCGCCGCGCTGGCCCGGGTCAGGCTTTCGATGGCAAATTCATCCTGGGCGCCCCGGGTGAACTGATAATCCCGCGCCGATTCCTCGGCAAAGGCGCCCATCAGCTTGCCGGGGTCATAGGCATCCTCCAGCCCGTCGAGATACATCGAATCCTTGACCGCATCATGGCCGATACGGGCCCCGGCGCGGTGCTTGGTCAACAGGTAGGGCGCGTTCGACATGCTCTCCATGCCGCCGGCGATGATGATTTCGGCAGTGCCCGCCAGCAAGGCATCGTGCGCCATGATCGTCGCCTGCATGCCTGATCCGCACATCTTGTTGACGGTCGTCGCCTCCACCGACAGTGGCAACCCGGCGCCCAGCGCCGCTTGCCGCGCTGGCGCCTGGCCAAGGCCGGCCGGCAGCACACAGCCCATGAAGATCTGCCCGACCATCGCCGGATCGACTCCGGATCGCGCCACGGCCGCCTTGACCGCCGCCGAGCCCAGCGCCGTCGCCGAAACGCCGGACAGCGCGCCCTGGAACCCGCCCATCGGGGTGCGCGCGAAGCCGGTGATAACGACGGGATCGGTCGGAATGGTCATGGCGTGTCCTCGGCTGGTTTGCGCCGGGACATAGGCCAAGCGCTGGGTGGATTCAAACCCGGATCGTCATGCCACCATCGAAAACGGGCGGCGAGGTTGCCCCCGCCGCCCGGTCACTTGTCCGATCGCGCGCGATCACGCCGCAGCGTTGAACGGCTTGTCCTTGTCCGGCCGCAGGTCGCCGGGCAGGCCGAGGACGCGCTCGGCGATGATGTTGCGCAAAATCTCGTCGGTGCCGCCGGCGATGCGCAGGCCTGCCGACCACAGGTACGAGCCTTGCAGCTTTTCCAGTTCCGGGTCGGTGTCTTCGGTGACAAAGCCGTCGCCGCCGGCCAGATCGAGCGCGAACGCCGCCATTTCCTGCATGGTCTTGGCGACGACCACCTTGGAAATGCTCTGCTCCGGCCCCGGCATCTGGCCCTTGGACAGCGCCGACAGGGCGCGCATCTGGGTCAGCTTGATGCCTTCATCGTTTATGTACGATTGCGCGATGCGCTGGCGCACGTCGCCGGCTTCGATGGCCGGGCCGCCGTTCGGTGCTTCGACTCCCTTGGCGAGCGTCATCAGGGTTGCATAGCCCGGCGCATGGCGCGGCTTGCCGCCGACGGCGAGGCGTTCGTGCATCAGCGTGGTGAGCGCGACCTTCCAGCCGTCACCCTCGGCGCCCAGCCGCCAGGCATCGGGCACCCGCACGCCGGTGAAGAACACCTCGTTGAAATCGCTGCCACCCGACATCTGCTTGATGCCGCGCACTTCCATGCCGGGCGCCTTCATGTCGACGATGAACATGGTCAGGCCCTTGTGCTTGGGCTTGCTTGGGTCCGTCCGGCAGACGACGATGCCATAGTCCGAGGCATGGGCGAAGCTGGTCCACACCTTCTGGCCGTCGATGATCCAGTCGTCGCCGTCCTTCACCGCCTTTGTGCGGATGCCGGCGAGGTCCGACCCGGCGGCGGGTTCGGAAAACAGCTGGCACCAGACTTCGTCGCCGACCAGTGCCTTGGGCACATAGCGCTGTATGACCTCCGGGGAGCCATGGCTGAACACGGTCGGGATGCACATGCCGAGCCCGATCGAATACAGCCCGGATGGCGCATGAAAACGGCCTTCCTCCTGCCCATAGATGATCGAATGCATCGGACTTAGGCCCTGGCCGCCCATCGCTTTCGGCCAGGTGATGCCGGTGTAGCCGGCGGCGTGCTTCTTCGCCTGCCAGGCCTTGGACCGGCGGATGAACTCGTCGAGTTTCCACGGCGTGGCGGGCGGCTGGCGATATTCGTCGGCATTGGTTTCCAGCCAGGCGCGCGCCTGGCTGCGATATTCGGCTTCGGTGGCGGTATCGTTGAAATCCATGGTCAGGTCCTTGGCTGCTGCGGGGAGCTTGCCCCGAAACGAAGATATTTACGCTGCGGCGCGGTTACGCAGTTCGAGTGCGCGCACCAGCCGGTCCGCCCACCAGCCGCGGCCGGACAGTGCCGCCGAAAGGGTGCGCGCCCGGCGATAGTAGAATTGGCAATCGCTTTCCCAGGTAAAGCCGATGCCGCCGTGCAACTGCACCGCCTCCTCGCCGCAATAGCTGGCGGCATCGAGGCTGGCGACGCGCGCCGCGCTGGCGGCCTGGCGCAGTTCGGCGCCGCCAACGCCTGAATCCATGGCACCGATCATCGCCACGCCGTGCAAGGCATGGGCGCGCGCCAGTTCGATCTTGATGAACATGTCGGCGCACTTGTGCTTGACGCCCTGGTACCGCCCAATGGTCTGGCCAAAGGCGACGCGGGTCTTGGCATATTCGACCGTCATGGTCATCGCGGCGGTGGCGGTGCCGATCGCTTCATAGGCGAGGATGACAGCGGAACGATCGAGCCAGTTCTGGTAATCGGCGGCATCGCCCAGCGGTTCGGCGGCAACGCCATTCAGCGTCAGGCGACCGTGGCGGCGGACAAGGTCGAGCGTTTCGATCGCTTCCACCTTGGCAGCGGCCAGATCGACGATCCACAGCGACGGACCATCGGCACCGGCGGCCGCCACGACGGCGAGATGCGCGCCCACTAGGTCGGGCACTGGCGCCTTGACGCCGTTGAGCTTGCCGCCCTCGGCCTTGACCGACAGCGCCTGCGGGTTGGCGGCGCCGGGTTCGCTCCAGGCGACGACGGCGATCGTGCTGCCATCGGCAATGCCGGGGAAATAGCGGGCTTGCTGCGCGTCGCTGCCGGCGATCAGCAGCGCCTCCGTGGCGAGCAGGGTGGAGACCAACGGCACGCAGGCCAGCGCCCCACCGGCGGCATCGGCCAGCATGCACGATTCCTCGGCGCTCATCCCCAGCCCGCCATGCGCTTCGGGCACGCGCGCCGCGGTCCAGCCGAGCGCCGCGATTTCGGCCCAGAGCGCCGCGTCGAAGGCCGGCGCATCGGCCGCCATGGCAGCGCGGGCGCGAGCGGTGCCGGCCTTTTCGGCAAACAGTTTCTTTGCCTGTTCGCCCAGCGCCTTGGCATCATCGGAAAAATCGAAATTCACCGGTTCACTCCCCAATCTTGTTGGGAGTTACTTTACGCAAACGTCAACCGTGTTCAACCTCGCATTTGCACAGGGCTACCAGGGCAGGGTGTTGCCCTGGAAATCGAGATAATGATGTCCGCCGCTCGTATTGCCCTCGATGACATCGGCGAGGCCGGTCACGCTGTCGGCAATCTCGACCGGCGCCTGCGGGCCGCCCATTTCGGTTTTCACCCAGCCAGGATGCAGGTTGAGCATGGTCAGGCCGCGCTTGGCCACCTCCTCGACATAAAATCCGCGTGCGATGATGTTGAGGCCCGCCTTGCTGGCCCGGTACAGCGCTGTGGTCCCCATGTCGTTGAGCGCCACCGAGCCGAGGATCGAGCTCATGAAGGCGATTGTGCCGCCGGGGTTGGCGCGTGGCAGCAGGCGCTTTGCCAACCGCACCGGCGCGATGGCATTGGTCATCATCAATGCGCCCATCTCGGCAGCACTGACCGTGTCTACCGACTGATCGGCCGGTCCATAAATGCCGGCGTTGACGAAGATGAGGTCGAAGCGTTGCCCGGCCAGCGCAACATCGAGGGCGGCGACACTGGCAATATCGTCTATGTCGACCGTCGCCAGCGTGATCTTACCGGCTCTTGCCGCCGCGAGCGCCGCCAGATCAGGCGCGTCGCCGCGCGCGGTCGCGGTGACGTGCCAGCCGCGGTCCGCCAGTTCGCCGACAAGGGCGAGACCGATGCCGCGCGAGGCACCGATGATGAGGGCTGTCTTTGCGGTCATGCGCTGGTCCTCTCGGGAGAAACGGCCGGCGCGGCGTGCAGCCGTGCTGTGGCGAGATATTCGTAGTGCGGTGTGCAGGCGGCGGCTACAGCCTCTGCCTGCGCATCCAGTTGCGGCGGCTTCATCTCGGGCGGGCCGAACCCGGTCGAGGCTTCGACTGCGCCGTACCAGTGCGCTGCCCAGACGCCGTCAGTGGTGCGGCGACCCGGCGGCCAGTGCAGCATGGCGGGGTCCCAGTCGATGCCGATCGCCGTGCATAGGGCGGCAAGCGTGCCGGCCGGATCGGCGAGAATGTCGGCCGAATCGACCACTGGCGGGGCCCGGCCCAAGCGATCCGCCTCGCGATCGAAATAGGCGCGCTGGCGGGCGACCCCCAGATGTTCAGGCCGCACCTGCACGCGCTTGGCGGCATAGCTGGCAACGACACGCCGGGGATCGCGGATCAGGAAGGCATGGGTGTGGCCGGTCAGCGCGGCGATCCCCACCGGCCCTTCCATATGATGCGCCATATGCTTCTGATACCAGATCGGGCGGCTTTCGGGCGGGGCGCCGTTCTGGGTGCGGGCGACGCTGTGCCAGTCGCAATCCATCGACGCGATGACCTGCTCCTTCATCGCCTGGTCGTCGCCGGTGGCTTTAAGATAGGCGCCATAAAAGGGCTCATCGCTGACGACCGTATCCGCGCGCGCGCCGAAGCTGCGCATCATCGCCGTCGACAGGTTGCGCGGCCCCGACCACATGGCGATGCGGATGGTCACGGCCGCCCCCGCGCCGCGACGTCGCTGGCGATGTGCGCGCGGTACAGGTCCTGCAACCGCTCCACCATCGGCCCGCGGCCATCGGTCAGGGCGCGGCCATCGACGCTGCGCACCGGCACCACCCCGGCAAAGGTGCCGGTGACGAACGCTTCATCGGCGCCATAGACATCGGTGAGCGAGAAGTTGCGCTCGAACACCGGAATGCCATTGGCCTTGCACAGGTTGACGATGTTGCGGCGGGTGATGCCATCGAGGCAATAATCGCCGGTCGATGTCCAGACTTCGCCGCGGCGCACGATGAAGAAATGCGTCGAATTGCAGGTCGCGACAAAGCCGTGCGGATCGAGCATCAGCCCTTCATCGGCGCCGGCCTGCGTCGCTTGGATGCAGGCAGTGATGCAGTTCAGCTTGGAATGGCTGTTGAGCTTGGGGTCCTGCACATCGGGAAAGCCGCGCCGGACATGGACGGTGAACAGCGTGATGCCGCGTGTGACAGTGACGGGTAGCGGGTCCTTGTGCTCGGCAATGATGACGATGGTGGCCGGCGACACGATGACGCGCGGGTCCTGGTACGGGGTCGATCGCAGGCCGCGAGTGACCATCAGCCGGATATGGCAATGATCCATGCCATTGGCGTCGATGGTGGCGTACAGGCGCGCCTCCAGCGCGGCGCGGCTGATGCCGATATCCATGAAGATCGCCTTGGAGCCTTCCCACAGCCGGTCCAGATGCTGGTCGAGGAATGCCACCCGCCCGGCATGGACGCGCAGGCCTTCCCAGACGCCATCGCCGAGCATGAAGCCCGAATCGAACACCGAAACCATCGCTTCGGCGCGCGGCTTGAGGTCGCCGTTGACGTTGATCAATATGGTGTCGTTGCGGGGGTCGGCGTGGTGGCCATGGGTCCCCATCGCGGCCTGGGTGTCGGTCATTTGCGGAACAGGCTGTCGGCGGCGGCGCGGAACTTGGCGGCGCCCTCGCGCTTGGCCCGGGCGCGCAGCACCTCGGCTTCCAAGCCGGCGATGCGGTCATCCAGCTCGGCAATCGACAGCTTGTCGAGATCTTCGCGCGCCAGGTCGGCGATCAGGTCGGATTTGCGCCGCGGCAGGTCGGGTTCGTCAAACATGGCAGAAATCGTTGACCCGGCGGACGCCCGAGTCAATATCAGCCCATGTCCATTCCCAGCACCATGATCGCCATCGACCCGGAAAAACCGGGCGGCCCCGATGTCCTGATCGCAAGCAGCCGGCCGGTACCGCAACCGGGGCCGGGCGACGTGCTGGTCAGGGTCATGGCTGCCGGGGTCAACCGCCCCGATGTCCTGCAACGCATGGGCCTGTATCCCATGCCGCCGGGCACACCAACGATTCCGGGGCTGGAAATTGCCGGCACTATTGTCGCTGTGGGCGATGCGGTGACTCGGTGGCGCGTCGGCGATGCGGTCTGCGCGCTGGTCACCGGTGGCGGTTATGCCGAATATTGCATCGCCCCGGCCGGGCAATGCCTGCCGGTGCCGGCTGGCATGGCGATGACCGATGCCGCCGGTTTGCCCGAAACTTGGTTCACCGTCTGGTCGAACGTCATTGATCGCGGCCACGCCCGTTATGGCGAAACCATGCTGGTCCACGGCGGCACCAGCGGCATCGGCATAACGGCGATCCAGCTAAGCCAGGTGCTGGGCCTGCGCGTCATCGTCACCGCCGGCAGCGCCGAAAAATGCGCCGCGGCGCTCGCTGCCGGGGCCGCCCATGCCATCGATTACAGCACCCAGGACTTTGTTGCCGAGACGGCGCGGATTACCGAAAATCGCGGCGTCGATGTCGTGCTCGATATGGTGGGCGGCGATTATGTGCCGCGCAACATCCAGTGCCTGGCCGATGACGGCCGCCATGTCAGCATCGCGTTCCAGCGCGGCCCGCGCGGCGATGTCGACCTGGCGGCCGTAATGCGCAAGCGCCTGACGCTGACCGGGTCGATGTTGCGGCCGCGCCCCTTGGCCTTCAAGACAGCGATTGCCGAAACGCTGGAGGGCGCGATCTGGCCGGAATTCGAAAGCGGCCGGCTCCACGCCATGACCGACCGCGTGTTCCCGCTGGCCCAGGCTGCCGAGGCGCATCGCCGCATGGAGGCGGGCTCGCACGTCGGCAAGATCGTGCTCAGCGTCGGCTGATCGCCGTCAACCTTCCAGACCCGCCGGCACCTTGCGCAATGCGGTATTGGCGTTGGCGAACAGGAACAGCAGCACCAGGGCAATCGCGCCAAGGATGTACGGCAGCGTTGCCCCCCACTGGTAAAGTCCGATCCCGACCGCCGGTGCCAGTACGAAGCACGAGCCATTGACCGAAGTGACCGCGCCCGCCACGCCGCCCTGTTCATCCTGGCCGACGGCAAGGCTGGCGCCGGCGGTGAAGCCCGGCCGCGCAAAGCCGTAACCGAGCGAGGCAAGGGCATAAGCGACGACCAGCGCGTGGAAATCCGGCGCGAGCGCAATGCCGGCGGTGCCGACTGCTGCCACCAGGGTGCCGACGCGCATCAGGCTGGGCGGCGTCATCCGGAACATCGGGATCAGCCCCCATTGGACCAGTAGCGTCGCGCCGGCACCGGCCATGAAGACGATGGCGATTTCCTGCTGCGCCTGAAGCGGCGTTCCGCCGACTTTGTCGATGATCAGGAAGCCCAGCGCCTGGCCGGTCGCGGCCTGGATCGATCCCGAACAGAAACCGAAGATCATGAACGGCAGGATGCGCGGGTCGCGCCACGACAGCCGAGGCGTGCGGCCAACGGCGGCGGCTTGCAGGCTCGCCCCGGTGGCGCCGCCGCTGACGGTCGGCTCGCTAGCAGGGGCGCCATGCGCCAGGCCGGGCAGGGCAATGGCATTGGCTGCGGCACCGATCTGGCCGGGAAAATGCGTCGGGTCGTCATCGGGAAGGTAACGATGCACCGCCAGCAGGACGAGCACTGCAATCGCGGCAAAGGCGAACAGCGGCCCCGACAGACCGAGCGCGCCGATAATGAACAGCGGCGCGACCGCCGGCCCGAGAATGGTGCCGAGCCCGAACGCCGACGACAGTGACGACAGCGCGTTGGTGCGTTCCGCCTCCGAGGTTCGCGCTGCAACATAGGCTTGCGCCGCCGGGTTCGACGCCGATCCGAAAATCCCGAACAGCGAGCGCAGCGCGGCGAACAGCGCAAAGGTCGCCACCGGTACCAACAGGCCTTTCAGTCCGGCATAAATGACGATGCCGCAGCCCAGCATCGACACGCCAAAGCCGATGATGCCGACTTCCATCAGCCGGCGCCGGCCCCGAATATCCGACTGGCGTGCCCAATAAGGCGCGCTGAATGTCCAGAGCAGCGCCGAAAACGAAAAGATGATCGCCACCAGCATGTCGGGGATCTGGATGACCCGGGCGATCGCCGGCAGCACTGTCTGCAGCGCGGTATTGCCGGCAGCGACCGTCAGCAGCACGGCGAACAGCACGGCAAATTCGCGGCGAGGCATGGCAAAGGTCATGCTTGCTGCTTGGCGGACCGGCGGCGGCTTGCCAAGCCCATAGCCACTGCTGTCGCGAACGCCGTCAGGCCTTGCCGGTGTTGACCGCCACGAAGTTGGCCTGTGCCATGGACGGTTCGACACCATGGGCGGAGCCATAGCGTTCGAGCGCGCGGGCGAATTGTTCCAGGCTGCACGCCGTTTCGGCCAGCGCACCAGCGTCGTGCCCCGCAAAATGCACCCGAATCATCTCGCCGATCTCACTGTACATGCTGCGAATCGCCGCGACCTGTGCTTCGGGCATGACGATCATCACCGAACGACGGTCGGCGCATGACCGGCAACGCTCTACCAGCCCGGCCGCTTCCAGCCGGTCGAGCAGGGCGGTGACGGCGCCGCTGGTCAATCGCGTCCGCGCGGCAATCTCGCCGGGGGTGCGCGGTGCCATTTCGAGCAGGTGCAGGCATCGCAGGTCGGTGCGGTGGATGCCGAGCTGATCGGCGATGATCATGTCGATGGTGTCGACCGCCTCGTGAATCTGGCGGCCAGCGTTCATGATTGCCTGGAGATGTTCTGCCTTGTCCACACGTCCCGCTCCGATGTTGCGGTCATCGCTGCCGGTACGCAGTATCTTGACCATTAAGTTTCTTTATAATATTAGAATAGCCATATTCGGTCCCCCCCGTCCACAACATCCTTCGACCGGATGCCGATGCTGCGTTCGCCGAACATCGTCGCAGCAAGTGTTTCAGATGGATGACGATTTTCGTCCCCGATTGGACGCCGCGGCGCAACATGGCTAGCCTGACATCAGTTGCAGGCAGGAGTAACGAACTCATGCGATCACGGTTGGCGGTGTTGACGGCCATGGCACTGGCCCTTGCCGCCTGTGGCAGCAAGGACGAAGGCGCGGCCGGCGGCCCTCCGGGTGCTGGCGGCCCAGCGCCGACGGTCACCGTGGCCACGCCCTTGATCAAGCCAATCGTCGACTGGGATGATTACATCGGCCGCTTCGAGGCGAAACAGAGCGTCGAGGTGCGCCCGCGCGTATCGGGCTATGTGCAGAGCATCAATTTCCGCGATGGCGAATTCGCCCGCGCCGGTGACCTGTTGTTCGTCATTGATCCGCGCCCGTTTCAGGCGGTGCTGAACCAGGCCCGCGCCGAATCGCAACGCGCGCGCGCCAGCGCCGATCTGGCGCGCAGCCAGTTTGCGCGCACGGACAAGCTGCTCGGCCTCAACGCCGTCAGCCGGGAGGAATTCGATACCGCAAAGGCAACGCTGGCGCAGGCGCAGGCAACGCTGGCGTCGGCCGAAGCAACCGTTGCGGCGCGCGCGCTCGATGTGAACTTCACCCGTGTCACCGCGCCGATTTCGGGTCGCATGTCCGACCGCCGCGCCGATATCGGTGCCTATGTAACCGCCGGCACCACACCGATGACGACGGTGGTGACGCTCGATCCGATCCACTTCGTGTTCACCGGCTCCGAGGCGGTTTACCTGAAATACCAACGCGCCAACCGCGCCGGCACCCGCCCGTCGTCGCGGGTGTCACCCAACCCGGTGGAGATCCGGCTTGCCGATGAAACCGATTATCGCTGGCGCGGCAAGATGGACTTTGTCGACAACGCCCTCGATCTTGGCTCGGGCACCATCCGCGGCCGCGCCGTGGTGCGCAATCCCGATGGCTTTCTGACGCCGGGCCTGTTCGGCCATATGCGCCTGCTCGGCTCGGGCAGTTACAATGGCATGCTGATTCCTGAAGACGCGGTGGTCACCGACCAGACGCGCAAGATCGCGCTGGTCGTCGGTCCGGATGGCACGGTGTCACCGCGTGTCGTGCAACTGGGGCCCATTGTCGACGGCCTGCGTGTCGTTCGCGGCGGGCTGAAATCCGATGACCGCGTCATCATCGAAGGCGTCCAGCGCGCCCGCCCGGGCACCAAGGTGACGGCCAAGCCCGGCAAGATCGTGCCGCCTGCGCCCGGTTCCGGGCCTATGGCGCCGCCGATCATCGAAGCGCCGGCAACATCGGCGACCGACGCGCGCCGCGTCGCGCCGGCCCGCTGACCGATGCGGTTTTCGCGCTTCTTCATCGACAGGCCGATCTTTGCCGGGGTCATTTCGATCCTGATCGTGCTCATCGGGCTTGTCGCCTATCCCACGCTGCCGGTCGCGCAATATCCCGAAATCGCGCCGCCGACGATCAGCATCACCGCTTCCTATCCTGGCGCCTCGGCGGAGGTGCTCGCCGATACGGTGGCGGCGCCGCTCGAACAGGAAATCAATGGCGTCGAGGACATGATCTACATGACCTCGTCATCGACCGGCGATGGCCGCATGACACTGAATGTCGTCTTCAAGCTTGGCACCGACCTCAACGATGCCCAGGTGCTGGTGCAGAATCGCGTTGCCTCGGCAACGCCGCGCCTGCCCGATACGGTGCGCGCGCTGGGGGTGACCACCCGCAAGAATTCGCCCGACATCCTTATGGTCGTGTTCCTGCAATCGCCCGACGGCAGCTTGCCCACCGATTATGTGTCCAACTATGCAACGCTCTTGCTCAAGGACCGTCTGGCGCGGCTCGATGGCGTTGGCGGCATCAACAGCTTTGGCGTGCGCGACTACGCCATGCGCGTCTGGATCGACCCCGAAAAGGCGGCGGCGCGCAATCTTAATGCTGATGAAATCGTTGCCGCCTTGCGCGGCCAGAACGTCCAGGTCGCCGCCGGCAGCATTGGTGCACCGCCGTTTGGTCGCGGCGGCTCGGGCTTTGAACTCAACGTCCAGACCCAGGGCCGGTTGACGACGCCCGAAGAATTCGGCGCCATCGTCGTCAAGGCCGATGGCGAAAAGGTCGTGCGGGTCAGCGATATCGCGCGGATCGAAGTCGGCGCACAGGATTATGGCACCAACGCCTATGTCGATGGCAAGCCCGGCGTGGGCCTTGGCATCACCCAGCGCCCCGGCTCGAACGCGCTCGCCACCGCCGACGCGATCATCGCCACAATGGAGGAAGCCAAGAAGGATTTCCCGCCCGGGCTGAGCTATTCCATTCCCTACAACCCCACTGAATATGTGCGGGCATCGATCGACAGCGTGCAGGAAACGCTGGTCGAGGCGGTCATTCTCGTGGTCATTGTCGTCCTCATCTTCCTGCAAAGCTGGCGCGCCGCGATCATTCCCGTGCTGGCGATACCGGTGTCGCTGATCGGCACTTTCGCGGTGATGGCGGGGTTCGGCTATTCGCTCAACAACCTGTCGCTGTTCGGGCTGGTGCTGGCTATCGGCATCGTTGTCGATGACGCCATCGTCGTTGTCGAAAATGTCGAACGCGAGCTGAAACTCGGCTACTCTCCCAAGGAAGCAGCCTATCGGACCATGGACGAAGTCGGCGGCGCACTCGTCGCCATTGCCCTGACTTTGTGCGCGGTTTTCGTGCCGACCGCCTTTATCAGCGGCATTTCCGGGCAATTCTACAAACAGTTCGCCCTCACCATTTCGGCGGCGACGCTGATCTCCTGCATCGTCTCGCTCACCCTGTCGCCGGCGTTGGCGGCGATGTTGCTCAAACCGCATGATCCGCACCATCAACCGACTGGCTGGCGCCGCTATCCGGCGCTGGCGGCGGATCGCTTCAACACCGGCTTCGACTGGCTGGCCGACCGCTATGGCCGCATCGCTGCGCGTGCCATCCGCTCGATCATGATTGTCCTCGTTATCTATGCCGGCCTGCTCGCGGTCGCCGCGTGGCGGTTCACCGCGACTCCGGCGGGCTTCATCCCGGCGCAGGACCAGGGCTATTTCATCACCGTGGTCCAGTTGCCGCCCGGGTCCTCGCTGGCCCGCACTGACGCCATTGTGCAGACCGCCATCAAGACCGCGCTCGACACCACCGGCATCGACCTTGCTGTGGCGTTCGCCGGGCTCGACGGTTCCAGCTTTTCCAATGCGCCCAACGCCGGCACCCTGTTCATCCAGATGGACAGCTTTGCCTTGCGCAAGAAGAACGGGCAGACTGCGGAAGGCATATTGGGCGATCTGCGGCAACGCATGGCCGCCATTCCCGGCGCCAACATCCTGGTGATCCCGCCGCCACCCGTCCGCGGTATCGGCACCGGCGGCGGTTTCAAGATGATGGTACAGGACCGGTCGGGCAAGGGCTATGCCGCGCTCGAACAGGCAACCTTCGGCATGATGATGGCCGGCAACCAGACCAAGGGCCTGACCAGCGTCTTCACGCTGTTCAACACCGGCACGCCGCGGGTGTTCGCGGATATCGATCGCGACAAGGCGCAACTGCTCGGCGTCAACCCGGCCGATGTGTTTTCAACGCTGCAAGTCTATCTCGGCTCGAGCTATGTCAACGACATCAACCTGTTCGGCCGCACCTATCGCGTTACCGCCCAGGCCGATGCACCGTTCCGCAACGACCCGACAGATATCACCAACCTCAAGGTTCGCTCGCTTTCGGGGATGATGGTGCCGCTGGGCTCGGTGGCGACACTGAAGGACAGCAGCGGGCCGTACCGCGTCGTGCGCCACAATCTGTTTCCGGCGGCCGAGTTGCAGGGCGACCGGTTGCCCGGGTTCTCCTCGGGCCAGTCGCTCGGCTCGATGGAAGGGCTGGCGGCCAAGCTGCTTCCCGAAGGCTTCGACTATGAATGGACCGAACTCGCCTATCAGGAGAAAACCCAGGGCAATACGGCAGCGGCGGTGTTCGTCCTCGCCGTGGTGTTCGTCTTCCTGCTGCTCGCGGCGCAATATGAATCGCTGGTGCTGCCGCTGGCGGTCATCATGATCGTGCCGATGTGCCTGCTCGCCGCCATTCTCGGCGTCAATTTGCGTGGCTTTGACAATAACATCCTCACGCAGATCGGCCTTGTCGTGCTCGTCGGTCTTGCCGCCAAGAATGCCATCCTGATCGTCGAATTCGCCAAACAGGCTGAGGAACGCGGGCTCGACCGCTTTGCCGCAGCCGAGGAAGCCGCGCGCACCCGGTTGCGGCCGATCCTGATGACCAGTTTTGCCTTCATTCTGGGCGTCGTGCCGCTCGTCATCGCGTCGGGTCCCGGTGCCGAAATGCGCCAGGCGCTCGGCACCGCGGTGTTTTTCGGCATGATCGGCGTCACCATCTTCGGGCTGCTGTTCACGCCCGTGTTCTACGTCATAGCCTCCTGGGCGGCGACCAAGGCCGCCAAGGTGCGCAGCCGCAACCGCATTCCGCCGCCTGTTGCGGAGCCTGCCGCATGATCCGCTCGCTGCTTCTGGCCACCGCCATGCTGCTGGCCGGCTGTGCCGCTGGCCCGGACTATGCCCCGGCGCCGGTACCGCCTGCCGCGAGTGCGCCGTTCAGCGCTGCAACGGCTGCCACCGCGACCACTGCCGCAACCCCCGATGCCTGGTGGCGGCTGTACGATGACCCGGTGCTCGATTCACTGATCGAGACCGCCTTTGCCGCCAACACCGATCTGCGCGTTGCCACCGCCAATCTGCGCCGTGCTCGCGCCGTGCTGTCGGAAGCGCGCGGCGCCCGTCTGCCATCAACGAGCGTCACCGCCAGCGCCTCAGAAGCGCGGCAGACCGTCGCCACCGCCAACGGCCCGGTGCCGTTCGAAAGCGAATTCTACCGCGCCGGTCTCGATGTCTCGTACGAGATCGACCTGTATGGCCGCGTCGGCCGCAGCATCGAGGCGGCCCGCGCCGATACCGCCGCCGAAGCCGCAGCGCGGGACGCCGTGCTGATCAGCGTCGCCGCCGAAACCGCGCGGGCCTATGCCGATGCCTGTTCATCGGCGCGCCAACTCGCGGTCGCGACCAATTCATTGAAGCTTCAATCCGACAGTTTCGACCTCACCGAGCGCCGCGTTGCCGCCGGCCGCGATTCGCCGCTCGACGCTGCCCGGGCGCGGTCCCAGCTTGAAACCACCCGCGCCAGCCTGTCGGCCTTTGCTGCCGACCGGCGCTCGGCGCTGTTCCGCCTCGCCATGCTGACCGGCAAGCTGCCCAGCGAAATCGACCCCGGTGCGGCTGCTTGCACCATGCCGCCGCTGCTCAAACAGCCGATCCCCGTCGGCGATGGCGCTGCGCTGCTCAAGCGCCGCCCCGATATCCGCCGCGCCGACCGCAACCTCGCCGCCGCCACGGCGCGCATCGGCGTCGCCACCGCCGAACTGTATCCGCAGATTCGCCTCGGCGGTTCGGTCACCGGGCAGGGCACCACCCCCGGCGCCGTGGTCAGCAACAATGGCTTCGGTTTCAGCATCGGCCCGGCGATCAGCTGGAGCTTCCCCAACATCACCGCCGCCCGCGCCCGTATCGCCCAGGCCAAGGCGAGCACCGAAGCGGCGCTCGCCACCTTCGACGGCAGCGTGCTGACCGCGCTCAAGGAGGCCGAAACCGCGCTCAGCGACTATGCCGGCGCCATCGATCGCAACACCGCGCTGCGCGCCGCGCGGGACCAGAGCGGCGAAGCGGCGCGCATCGTCCGCCTGCGCTATGGCGCCGGCGCCGAAAGCTTCCTCGCCGTGCTCGATGCCGAACGCACCCTCGCCACCGCCGAGGCGCAACTGGCATCCAGCGATGCGGCGCTGGTGACGGCCCAGATCGCGGTCTTCAAGGCGCTGGGAGGCGGCTGGGAAACGCAGCCGGCCTGATTCAAGGGCCTCCGGCGGGCAGGGCTCTACCTACTCCGCCACTGGCACAATCAACGTCAGGCACGCACCCGGGTCGATGCGGCTGCCGTCCGGGCGCCGCGCCGCGGCCGTGCGCACCACCGGCGTGCCGCCCGGCCCCGGATACAGGAACACGTCGAGCACGCACGGCGGCCGGATGAACTGCAACTGCCGCGCCGGCCCCTCGCTACGGTCGAGCGAGGCCGGGCCGAGCAGCGCCGTCACTGCGGCGGCCGGCTTGCCGATCAACCGGCCCAGCCCCGGCGGCGGCGGCGAGGGCGGGGCCGGCGGCGCGGGCGGCGGTGTGGTGGCGCAGGCGGCAAGGCCGAGCGCCAAAACCAGGGGCAGCACAAGTTTCATGGGGTCCGCCTATGGAACATATGGGTAGCAAAGGCCGCGCCGATGATTGGCGCCAGCAAGTTGACGAACGGCAGAGCAAACAGCCCGGCGGTGACGATGCCGGTGCCCCAGCGATCCCAGCGCCAGGTCTGCGGCCAGGCCGCGGCGGCGTCGCCGGGCAGGTGCCGCACCGCGACGGTTTCCAGATATTCCCGCCCCAACAGCCAGGCGTTGACCGCCAGGAACAGAAGCAACGGCCCGATGGCGGTGAACAGCAGCAGCAGATAGGCCGGCAGGAACAGCGCATTCCACAACAGCACCCGGGTGCCCGCCGCTAGTCCCATGCGGATTTCGCGGGCCAGCCCGACCGGTTTGGCTTGCGCCTGCGGATAGTATCGCCACTCGACCGCGCCGATGATTTCGTCGAGCCACAGCCCGGTGACGCCGGTGGCGATGCCGGCAAAGCTGAGCCACGACAGCAGCATGGTCAGCACAAATGCCGCCGCGCCACCGCCGCCACCGGTCCACAGCGATTTTAGCCAGGCCGGCCAGCCATTGGTTTCGATCATGCCGACGCCGGTGAAGATGCCCCAGCCGACCAGCCCGAAAATCAGCAGCGTCAGCGCCAGCGACCGCAACAGCACGCGCAGCAGCGCCCGGTCGCCCAGTTGCGCAAAGCTGAGGATGAGCGCGGCGATCATCCGGCGACCCTAGGTTCCAGCATGCAGCCACGCAACAGGGGGGATGACGCCGCCGCCGCCAGCGCATAGGAGAGCGGCTTGTTTCCCATCATCCAAGGCTACTCCATGACCGCCGCTCCCCATGTCCTCGCCATCGGCAATGCGCTCGTCGATGTCATCACCACGGCGCCGCCGGAATTCCTGTCCGGGCGCGGCATCGCCAAGGGCTCGATGCGCCTGATCGCTGCCGACGAAGCCGAAACGCTGTACGCCGCCATGGGGGCGGGCCGGGAAATCAGTGGCGGCTCGGCCGCCAACACCGTCGCCGGCATGGCTGCGCTGGGTGCGCGCCCGGCGTTCGTCGGCCGCGTCGCCGATGATCAACTCGGCGGTGTGTTCGCCCACGACATTCGCGCCGCCGGCGTGGCGTTCAACACCGCGCCGTCAAAGGCCGGCGCGCCGACCGGCCGCTGCCTGATCGTCGTCACGCCGGATGGCGACCGCACCATGAACACCTATCTCGGCGCCTGCCAGGAACTGTCCGAAGCCGATCTCGATGCCGATAGCGTAGCCGCCGCGCAGATTCTCTATCTCGAGGGCTATCTGTGGGACCCGGCCGCGCCGCGCGCCGCGATGAAAAAGGCCATTGCGGTGGCCCGCGCCCAAGGCCGCAAGGTCGCCTTCACCCTATCGGACGTGTTCTGCGTCGAAGGCCACCGCGCCGATTTCCAGGAATTGCTCGCCGGCCATGTCGACCTGATGTTCGGCAATGAGCACGAAGTCTGCGCGCTTTACCAGACCCAAAGCCTTGACGCCGCCATGGCCGAACTCGCCAAACACGCCTGTGTCGCCGTCATCACCCGGTCGTCGGCCGGCGCCATCGTGCTCGAAGGCGGCAACCGTCATGTCATCACCGGTGAAAAGGTCGATCGCGTTGTCGATTCCACCGGCGCCGGCGACATGTTCGCCGGCGGCTTCATGGCCGGCATGATCGAAGGCCGTTCACTGCCCGATTGCGCCCGCATCGGTTGCATCACCGCGGCAGAGGTGATCAGCCATTATGGCGCGCGGCCGGAGGCGGATTTGAAGGCGCTGGTGAAGGCAAGATTGGGCTGAAGCGCCGCGTGCGCGCAGCTACGCTGCGCGCCGACAGGCGCAAGGCCGGCCAGCGAGGCGGTCGGCTCTGCCGGCCGAACTCGTCTGACGTCAGCATGGGCTTTTCCCATGCTTTGCGCTTCTCCCTCCCCCAACCGCCTCAGGCGGCAGAGTGGGGAGAGTCGGGGTGGGGGGCGTGGACGCCGGCGCCGAAAACCCTCACCCCAGCCAGCCCCACTCGACTATCGCTTCGCTCTCGTGGGGGGAGGGAGAAGAATGTCCGCAACGCGAAAGCGGCCGAGACACCGAGGGGAACATTCCCGGACGTTTAGAAAGTCTCGAAAGTCACCCAGTTTGTGGTTGTCAGGAATGGGGTGGGCAGGGTCGTTCGCTGACCGGGCGAGCTAAGGCCGATTCTGGGACTCTCCCGTCATTCCCAGAGGCGACGACGATCGACTGCTCGCGGCCGCGGCAGACGTTCGCGCCTGATAGCGCGATATCTTCAATTGGCTAGCGATGCATTGACCAGTTGGACGCTCTTTCCTGGAACGCCGCGATTGGCGCCGATGAGCGATCGGACAACCGGGTTTGGAAATCGGCGATCGATGGTGACCGCGAAGAAGGTTTCGACAATGCCCGGAAGTTCATCGGCCTCGATCAGTGTGCCGCTTGCCAGTTCGTCCTGGACTGCGATCGGCGGCAGCACCGCGAGCGCCGTTCCTTCGCGCACCAGCAGGCGCATCATGGCAATGTCGTCCACCTCGGCGGCGATCTGCGGGCTGATACCAAGCTGCACAGCAAGCGCGTCGAAGGCGGTGCGCACGCTGTTGCCCTTGGTCGGCAGAATTAGTGGATGTTGCGCCAGCAGCGCTGCAACGGTGCGCTCCGCTCCAATCTGCCTTGGCGTTCCAATCAGACCGACATTTTGTTCCGACAGCTTGTGGGCAATGAACGGCGTCAGTGCGTCGATCTCGGGCACCTGGTTGGTCAACACGACATCGAGATTGAGCGCCTGCAAGCCACGCAGCAGTTCGGCCGCGCTGCCGGAGCGCAGGATGACTTCGATGTCGTCGCGGCGGAGCAGAGGGCGCAGAAAACCAATCTGGAAGTTGCGCGACAGCGTTGCCAACGCCCCTATCCGAACCGCCTGGCGCGCCGCACCTGTCTGTTGCAACGTGCCCATGAGATCGCGGCCGGTCGCAAAGATCGCATCGGCGTGGTCGAGCGTGATCCGTCCCGCTTCGGTCAGGTGGAGCTGACGGCCGCGCCGTTCGAACAGCGCATGGCCGAGCTGGTGCTCGAGCTTGCGGATCTGCACCGACAGGGCTGATTGCGAGACATTCAGCCGATCCGCGGTGCGTGTAAGGTTGCCGTCCTGCGCCACAGCCCAGAAATAGCGCAGGTGATTATAGTTCATCTCGGCCATAATTCGTTCACTTAAACAGAATGAAATCCGCGAAACAATGAATTTCTCGCGAGCCTCCGTAGCCGATATGACATCGCTCGTGCCAGCTTGGGCGCCGCTACAGGGTGATGTGGATGACGGATTTTCTGATGTTGGTGGCGCCCGGGCTCGCGTTCCTGGCCGCGGCCGCCGGTTTCATGACGGGCGGGCGCCCCGGACGCGGCCCGCTGGCGCTGATCGAGGGGCTTGTCATCGCGGCGCTCGCCATCGCGGTCGCCGCGATGGCAATGCTGGCGATTTTCGGCCCGGGCACCAGCCCGCTGATCGGCAGCAACGGCTTCGGCCTGTCGGCGCGGCTCGATGCGGTCAGCTCCGTGATGTTGCTTCTCGTCAGCTTCGTCGGCTGGGTGGTCGTGCGCTTCGCCGCGACCTATCTCGATGGCGAGGCCGGGCACGGGCGCTTCATGGGCTGGCTCTGTGCCACGCTCGCCTGCGTCATGTCCGTCGTCGTCGCGGGCAACCTGGTGCTGCTCGCGGTCGCATGGGCCGGCATCGGTCTCGGCATGACGCGGCTCTTGCTGTTCTATTCGGATCGTCCCGCCGCCCGCCGCGCCGCGCGCAAGAAGCTGGTGTTCACGGGCATGAGCGATATTGCCTTCATCGCCGCGGCGCTGCTGCTCTGGTTGGCCTATCAGACAACCGATATCGCGACGATCAACGCCGCCGCCCGCAGCGGCGCCGGCGGCACCCCGGCGGTCGCCGCCGCCATTCTGCTGGCGCTTGCGGCGCTGCTCAAATCGGCGCAGTTCCCGACCCATGGCTGGCTGACCGAAGTCATGGAGGCCCCCACCCCGGTGTCGGCCCTGCTCCATGCCGGTGTCGTCAATGCCGGCGGTTTCCTCCTCATCCGCTTCGCCGATGTCATGCTGCTGTCGCCGCCGGCGCTCGCCGGCCTGGTGATGATCGGCGGATTCACGGCGGTGTTCGCGGGGCTCGTCATGCTTACCCAGCCGGCGGTGAAGACCTCGCTCGCCTGGTCGACGATCGCCCAGATGGGCTTCATGATCATGCAGTGCGGTCTCGCGCTGTTCCCGCTGGCGCTGCTCCATATCGTCGCCCACTCGCTCTACAAGGCGCATGCCTTCCTGTCATCGGGGGGCGTCGTCGAGCAGATCACCGCCTTCCGCCGGCCCGGCAAGGTGGCGATTCCGGGGCCGGGCGCGGTCGCCCGATCGTTCGCCGTTGCCCTTTTGATCTATGCCGTTATCGGCGCGGCGGTGGGCTTCCTCGGCCAGTCCCCGCAGGCACTGGCGCTGGGAGCCATCCTGATCTTCGGCATCGCCTATCTGCTGGCGCAGGGGCTCGCCGAGGCGGCGCCCGCGGCGCTCACTCGGCGCCTGGTGGCGCTCGCGACACTCGCCTCGCTCGGTTATTTCGCGCTCCACGTCGGCGCGACCTGGCTGGTCGATGGCAGCGTGCCGCCTACCCCCGCCCCCGGCCCGCTTGAAACGGTGCTTATCGTCCTCGCAATGCTCAGCTTCGGGCTGGTCGCGGTGCTGCAGGCGATGTTCCCGCTCTGGGCCTATCATCCGGCGGCAGCCGGTATGCGTGTCCACCTGTCGAACGGCCTTTATGTCAACGCCCTTATCGACCGCCTGCTCGGCGGCTGGGCCAAGTCCGCACCGCAATCCTCGAACCGGAGTGTCACTGCATGAGCGTCGAAAGCCTTTCCCGCGAAACCGCCATCGACGCCGCCTGCGTTGCCGCCGCCGCGACGATCCCGCCGGCCTGGCCGCTCGCCGCCACCGTCGCCGTCAACCCCTGGCTCGGCCAGGCCGGCGAGGGTCTCGCGGTCGCCGCTGCCCGGATGGCGCGCGTCGCTGGCATCCGCATGACACCCGAGCGCGCCACCTATCAGGCGCGGATCGCCTCGGGCGCGATCAGCGATGTCGATCTGCGCGCGGCGCTGGCCGCGGCTGACGGCTGGCGCCCCGCCGATATTGCCGCGCTGAAGGCCGCGGCGGCGCAGTCTTCCCCGGCCCCGGTCGCCATTCCGACGGTCGCCGAGCTCGCCGCCGATGCTTCGGGAATCGACTGGCCGGGGATCATCGACGATCGCTTCGGCAACTGGGCCGCTGGTTGGTTCGATCAGGGCCAGGCGCTGTGGGCGGCGCCGCACAGCGGCTCGGCCTATGCCGACTGGCGTCTCGTCGCCACTCATGACCTGACCCCCGAGGTGATGGGGCTGACCGGCTTTGCAGCGCAGATCGCTGCGGCGCCGACGAGCGGCGGCGCCGCAATTGCGGCAACGGCCGAGCGCCTCGGCCTCGCCGACGATGCGCTGACCAACGTCTTCCACCGAGCACTGACCACCCTCGGCGGCTGGGCGCAGGCGGCGCGCTACCTGCAGTGGCAGGCCAATCTCGCCGGCAGCGACGATGCGACGATCATCGATTTTCTCGCCATCCGGCTGTTGTGGGACGCGGCGCTGCACGATCATTACCGCCCGCAGATCGAGGCGCGCTGGAAGGCGGCGGTGGCGGCCCATGCCGCGCCGATCGTCGCCAGCGAAGCGCAGTCGATCGACGCCATCCTGCAGGACGCCGCCGAGCGTTCGGCACAACGCGAGATCGCCGCCGCTCTCGGCACCCGCACGGCGCCCGCCGTGCCAGCGCCGCGCCTGCAGATGGCCTTCTGCATCGACGTCCGCTCGGAAGTCTATCGCCGCGCGCTCGAATCGATCGACCCACATGTCCAGACCCTCGGCTTCGCCGGCTTCTTCGGCCTGACGGCGTCGCACCACCGGCTCGGCTCGGACGTTGCCGAACTGCGGTTACCGGTGCTGCTCAACCCCGGCCTTACCACCCGCGCCGGCAACCCCGGCGACCTGTCGGCCGATACCCAGCGCCGGCTCGACGTCCGGGTGACGCGCGCCTGGGCGCGCTTCAAGCTGGCGGCAGTGTCGTCCTTCGCCTTTGTCGAGGCAGCGGGCCCGACCTATATCCTCAAGTTGCTGCGCGACGGGCTCGGGCTGAAGAGCGGCGCCGAGCTCGCCGATCCGGCACCTCGGCTCGAACCGGCACTCGATCTGGCGGCGCGCGCCGGGGCGGGCGAATCGATCCTGCGCGCCATGTCGCTAACCAGCGGCTTTGCCCCGCTCGTCATCCTGGCCGGCCATGGTGCGAATGTCGTCAACAATCCCCATGCCAGCGCGCTCCACTGCGGCGCCTGCGGCGGCTATTCGGGGGAGGTCAACGCCCGGCTGCTCGCGGCACTGCTCAACGCCTCCGATGTGCGCGAGGTGCTCCGGTCGCGCGGCATCGACATTCCCGACGGCACGCTATTCCTCGGCGCCCTCCACGACACGACGACCGACGACATCCGCCTCTACGACCAGGATTTTGCGGCGCCCGGCCATGCCGCCGACATCGCGACCGCCCGGCGCTGGATGGAATCGGCGCGCGTTATTGCCTGCACCGAGCGCGCCGTGCGTCTGCCGCGCGCCACCGGCGCCAGCTCGATCGACCGGCGCAGCCGCGACTGGGCCGAAACCCGTCCCGAATGGGGCCTTGCCGGTTGCCGCGCGTTCATCGCCGCGCCGCGCAGCCGCACCCAAGGCCAGGACCTCGGCGGCCGTGCCTTTCTCCATGATTACAACTGGCAGAAGGATGATGGGTTCGGCGTGCTCGAACTCATCATGACCGCCCCGGTCGTTGTCGCCAGCTGGATCAGCCTGCAATACTATGGCTCGAGCGTGGCGCCCGAAATGTTCGGCGGCGGCAACAAGCTGCTCCACAATGTCGTCGGCGGGTTCGGTGTCGTCGAAGGCAATGGCGGCACGCTGCGCACCGGGCTGCCGTGGCAATCGGTCCATGACGGCGATGCGCTCGCGCACGAGCCGCTGCGGCTGAGCGTCTGCATCGAGGCCCCGCGCGAGGCGATGACGGCGATTCTCGAGCGGCATCCGGGCGTCGCGGCGCTTTTCGACAACCGCTGGCTGCATCTGTTTGCGCTCGACGACTCCGGCCGCATGGCCTGGCGTTATTCGGGGCGCTCGCGCTGGGAGCCTTCAGAGGCCGGCACGCGAGCGCCGAACCAATCCAAGCTCGCCGCCTGAAGCGGCTAAAGATTCGACCGAATTATGAGATCGTCATGAAACACGAACCCGAAACCGTCATCGCGATCACTAGCGCCCGGATAAGGTATCTGCTCGAAAGTCCGCATATCAGTGACTGGCTGAAAACAGCGCTGCGTGCCGCCGACGGCCACGATCCGATCAAACTGCAAAACGAGATCGAGATCCTGCGCCACGTCATCAGGCCGATTTCGCAAACTGATATCGACGTTGCGATGAGGCCGATTTCCATCGAATAGTCGCATGTTCGGGTGCAAATTCACCGAAATGCACGAACATCGTCCCCAGCCGCCGGAGGCTCTTCAGAAAAGGAAGAGCATGGGCAAAGCCCATGCTGAAGTCAGACGGGTTTGGCGCGCAGGCGCGCGCGCCGCCCCGCTGGCCGGCTTTCCGCGAGTCCGCGCGCAGCTGCGCTGCGCGCGGCCGCGTCAAGCGTCCTTCCCACCCGGCGTATGGATCCCCGGCAGCGGCGGCACGCCCTGCGGCGGGATATCGGGGCTGAGTTCATTCACTTCATCGATGCCCATCGCAACGTTGGAGCGCGAGCGGCCGTAGAGGAAGTAGAAGACCAGGCCGATGGCAGCCCAGCCGAAGAACACCACCTGCGACACCCAGGACAGGAAGCCGAACAGCAACAAGCAGCCGGCGGCGGCGAGCGGGGCGACGACCCAGACGGCCGGGGTGCGGAAACTGCGCTTGCGATCGGGGTTCGACCGGCGCAGCGCCATGATCGCCAGCGCGACAAAGAAGAAGGCACAGAGCGTGCCGCCGTTCGACACCGACGCAAGCTGGCCGACCGGGAAGAAGGCCGCGGCGATGGTCACGGCGCCGCCGGTCACCATTGTAACGATATGCGGCGTCTTGTATTTTGGGTGGATGCGCGACAGGCCCTTGGGCAGCAGGCCGTCGCGCGACATGACGAAGAACACGCGGGTCTGTGCGAACATCATCATAAGCACCACCGACGGCAGCGCAAAGCCGGCGGCGAGGCCGAGCAGGTTGCCGACGCCGGGATAGCCGATTTCACGCAGGACATGCGCCAGCGCTTCCTTGGAGCAGACCACCGGCGCATCGCCGAGCGCGGTGCAGGCTTGGGTCAATTCCATCGAGCCGGGCATCATCGCCTTGCCGGCGGCATCGAGCACCGGCTGGGCGCCATAGCTGCCGATAACGCCGGTGCCGACGAGCAGATAGAAGATGGTGCAGATGACCAGGCTGGCGATCAGCCCGATCGGGATGTTGCGCTGCGGGTCCTTGGTTTCCTCCGCCGCGGTCGACACGGCATCGAAACCGACAAAGGCGAAGAAGATGATCGAGGCGGCGCCGATGGCGCTGCCGGCGCCGAGCGGCATGAACGGCACGAAATTTTCGGAGCGTACGGCGGGCACGGCGAGCGCGACGAAGGCGGTCAACGCCAGCACCTTGACGACGACCAGCACGGCGTTGACGGTGGCGCTTTCCTTGGTGCCGACGACCAGCAGCCAGGTAACGGCCAGCGAGATGACGACGGCGGGCAGGTTGATCAGGCCCCCGGCATAAGGCCCGTTGACCAGAGCCTTGGGTAGTTCGATGCCGGCTAAATTCTGTAGAACGCCAACGGCATAGCCCGACCAGCCGACCGCGACGGCGCTGGCGGCGACGGCATATTCGAGCACCAGTGCCCAGCCGACGACCCAGGCGAGGATTTCCCCGAAGGTCGCATAGCTGTAAGTGTAGGCGGAGCCGGAGACCGGCACCATCGACGCCAGTTCGGCATAGCAGAGGGCGGCGAGGCCGCAGACGACGGCGGCGAGCACGAAGCTGATCAGCATCGCGGGGCCAGCGACCTGCGCCGCTTCGGCGGTCAGCACGAAAATGCCGGTGCCGATGATGCCGCCGATGCCGAGCATCGTCAGCTGAAATGCTCCGAGCGAGCGGGTGAGTGCTTTCTTCTCTGCTGTCGCCAGAATCGAATCGAGCGACTTGATACGCCAGTTTGCCAACAAAATTCCCCTAGCTTGGCCGCGCGAGCGCTTCGCCCTGTCGCGGCCGGTCCATGGCGTCGCATAAAGCAAGCCGTTTCCCCTTGGGTCAAGGCTTCATCAACGGACAGGCCGGCGCTGGGTGACGTTTCCGATATCACACGGCGACTTTTTTGTTACATGATGTAACATTCCGGCTGGTGCGACGCCGGGCTTTGGGGTATCGCGGTGCCGATGCATGAGAGCCCAACTTTTGAGCGGACAGCGCTGCTTTCGAGCGACGAAGCCGTGGCCCTGGCTGGCCTCGACAGCAACCGTGATACGATGCTGGCCCAGATATTGGCGTGGAGCGCAGTCAACAGCGGCAGCCGCAACCTGGCCGGCCTTTCCGAACTCGCCGACCGGCTTGTCGCGGCGTTTGCGCCGCTGGGCGGCGCTGCCCGGCTGTGCGATCCGGCGCCGGTGACGGCGGTGGACGCTACGGGCGCGATCGTACCGCTGGCGCATGGCCGCAATCTACACATCGTCCGCCGGCCCGATGCGCCGGTGCGTGTGCTGCTGACCGGCCATATGGACACGGTGTTCGCCGCCGATCACCCGTTCCAGGCCTGCCGCTGGCTGGATGCGGACACGCTGAACGGCCCCGGCACCGCCGACATGAAGGGCGGCATTGCCGTCATGCTCGCGGCGCTGACGGCCTTCGAAGCCTCCCCCTTCGCCGACCGGCTCGGCTGGGACATCGTCATCAACAGCGACGAGGAGGTGTCGTCGCCGGGGTCCGCAGCGCTGCTCGTCGAAGCCGCCGGGCGCTGCCACCTCGGCCTGACCTATGAACCGGCGCTGCCCGATGGCACACTGGCCGGGGCGCGCAAGGGGTCGGGCAATTTTTCGGCCGCGATCACCGGCCTTGCCGCCCATGCCGGCCGCGAGCCGGAAAAGGGCCGCAACGCCATCCTCGCCGCCGCCGACCTGGCGCTGCGGCTGAAGGCGCTGACCGCGGACGATCTGAGCGTCAACCCGGCGAAGATCGACGGCGGCGGCCCCAATAATATCGTGCCCGACAGCGCCGTGCTGCGCTGGAACATGCGGCCGTCGACACCGGCGGCGCAGGCGCGGGCGCAAGCGGCGATTGCGGCGCTGACCGCCGAAATCGCGGCGCTGCACGAGGTGACCATCCACACCCATGGCAGCTTTGCCCGCCCGCCCAAGCCGATGGACGCCAACCAGCAGCGGCTGTTCGACCTGGTCAAGGATTGCGGCGCCGCCCTCGGGCTGCCGATCGGCTGGCGCGATACCGGCGGCGTCTGCGATGGCAATAATCTCGCCGCGACCGGGCTGGCCGTCGTCGACACGCTCGGCCCGCGCGGCGGCGCCATCCATTCGGCGGACGAGTTCCTGTGTGTCGATTCGCTGACCGAACGCGCTCGCCTGTCGGCGCTGATCCTGATGCGCGTCGCGCAACACGGCTGGACGCGGACGGTCGCGTCATGAGCTGGCACATCCGCCCGGCGCGCGGCAGCGATGTCGATGCGTTGCTCGAACTGGCGACGCTGACCGGCGGCGGCTTTACCAACCTGCCCGCCGATGCCGGCTCGCTAGGTGAACGCCTGGCCTGGTCCGACGCCAGCTTTGCGCGGGCCGAGGACGCGCCAAAGAACGAGCTGTATATCCTGCTGCTCGAACAGGCCGGCACCGGCCGTATCGGCGGCTGCGGCATGGTGTTCAGCAAGATCGGCGTCGAATGGCCGTTCTACAGCTATAAACTCGGCACGCTCAGCCAGTCGTCGAAGGAGCTTGGCCGCACCTTTGCGATGCCGTTCCTCAGCCTGACCACCGACCATGACGGCGCCAGCGAAGTCGGCGGGCTGTTCCTGCGCCCGGATCTGCGCACCGGCGGGCTGGGGCGGCTGCTGGCGCGCTCACGTTATCTGTTCATTGCCCAGCACAGGGCGCGCTTTGGCGACAAACTGCTCGCCGAACTGCGCGGCGTGCTTGATGACGCCGGCAATTCGCCCTTCTGGGATGCGCTCGGCGCCAAATTCTTCGGCATGGCGTTTCCAGAGGCCGATGCCTTCAACGCCATCAACGGCAACCAGTTCATCGCCGACCTGATGCCGCGCCACCCCATCTATACCGCGCTGCTGCCCGAAAGCGCGCAAGCCGTCATCGGCCAGCCGCATCCAAAGGGCCGCGCGGCGCTGGCGATGCTCGAATCCGAAGGCTTTAGTTTCGACAATTATGTCGACATCTTCGACGGCGGCCCGACGGTGACGGCGCGGACCGACCAGGTGCGCAGTGTCCGCGGCGCCGTGGCCGCGCGCGTGGTGGAACTCGCCGCCGAAACCGATGAACGCTTTACCCGCGCGCTGCTTGCCCATGGTCGGCTGACGGATTTCCGCAGCTGGATCGGCCATGTCGCGGTGGTTGCCGGCGGCATCATCCTGCCCGCCGGCGAAGCGCAGGCAATGGGCATTACCCCCGGAGACGAAGTCCGTCATGTCGACTGTTGATCTGGTTTCAACCGATCCGTGCACCGGTGCCACCCTCTGGCAGGGCGCTGCCGGCGATGTGCCCGCCGCTGTTGCGCGGGCTCGCACGGCGCTGCCCGGCTGGGCGATGGCGTCGCTCGCCGACCGGATTGCCGTGGTGCAGGCGTTCAAGGCCGTCGTTCTGGCCCGGGCCGATGCCTTTGCCCGGCTGATCGCCATCGAAACCGGCAAGCCGCTGTGGGAAACGAAAACCGAAGTGGCGTCGGTTGCCGCCAAGGTCGATATCTCGATCACCGCCCAGGCCGAACGCGCCGGATCGCGGTCAGGCGAGGTCGGCGGCGTGCGCCAGGTGCTGCGCCACAAACCGCATGGCGTTCTGGCGGTACTCGGCCCGTATAACTTCCCGGCGCATCTGCCCAACGGCCATATCGTGCCGGCGCTGCTCGCCGGCAACACGATCGTCTTCAAGCCATCCGAACTGACGCCGGCGGTGGCCGATTTCATGGCGGATTGCTGGGCGGCGGCGGGCCTGCCGGCCGGCGTGCTCAATCTTGTCCATGGCGGCGGCGACACCGGGCGCGATCTGGCGGCGGCCGATATCGACGGGCTGTTGTTCACCGGGTCAGCGCATGTCGGCGCGGCGCTGGCGCGGCAATTCGCTGAAACGCCGGGCAAGATCCTGGCGCTGGAAATGGGCGGTAACAATCCGCTCATCGTCTGGGATGTGGCGCCGGATGCGCTCGATGCGGCGGCGGCGCTGGTCGTGCAATCGGCCTATCTGTCCGCAGGGCAACGCTGCACCTGTGCGCGCCGGCTGATCGTTCGCGATGGTGCGCATGGCCCGCTGCTCGATCGCGTCACCGCGCTGATCGATCGGATCATTGTCGGCGCGCCGTTCGATGATCCGCAGCCGTTCATGGGGCCGGTGATCGCCAATCGCGCTGCCGATGGGCTGGTCGCCGGGGCGCAGGCGCTAACGGCGTGGGGCGCGGCGGTCATCCGGCCGCTGACGCGCGCCAATGCCGACCGGCCGTTCCTGTCACCGGCGCTGTTCGATGTCACCGGCCTGTCGGGCCTGGCCGATGCCGAACTGTTCGGGCCATTCCTGCAACTTGTCCGCGTGCCCGATTGGGATGCCGCCATCGCTACCGCCAATGCGACGAACTTCGGGCTCGCCGCCGGCCTCATCGGCGGCGATGCAGCGCTCTACGACCGCTTCTGGACCGCCAGCCGCGCCGGTGTCGTCAACTGGAACCGGCCGACCAATGGCGCCGCGTCGAATGCACCCTTCGGCGGCATCGGCCTGTCGGGCAACCACCGCCCCAGCGCTTACTACGCCGCCGATTACGCCGCCTGGCCGGTTGCCAGTCTGGAAGCCGATGCGCCCGAAGGCGGCATTGCCACGGGGCTGCGCGCATGATCCGGGAGATCAACTTCGACGGCCTGATCGGCCCGACGCACAATTATGCCGCGCTCAGCTTCGGCAACCTCGCCAGCGCGTCGAACCAGGGCGCCACCAGCCGGCCGCGCGACGCGGCGTTGCAGGGGCTGGCCAAGATGCGCTTCGCCATGTCGCTCGGCCTGACGCAGGGCTTTCTGCTGCCGCTCGAACGCCCCAACACCGCGTGGCTGCGCAGCCTTGGCTTTGCCGGCTCCGACGCGCAAGTCTGCGCCGCCGCGCATGCCGCCGACCCGCGGCTATTCGCCCAGGCGTGTTCCGCCTCGTCGATGTGGACCGCCAATGCCGGCACCGTGTCACCCGCCGCCGACACGCGCGATGGCCGCACCCATATCAGCACCGCCAACCTGTCGCGGATGACCCACCGCAGCATCGAACATGCCGAAACCGAGGCGCAGCTGCGACTGGCGTTCGCCCACCCGGCCTTCGCCGTCCATGCTGCGGTGCCGGCGACCTTTGGCGATGAAGGCGCCGCCAACCATATGCGGCTGACGATGCAGCACGGCGAACCCGGCGTCGAAGTCTTCGTATTCGGCGAGGACGGCGGCAAATTCCCCGCCCGCCAGAACCGCCGCGCCAGCGAGGCCGTTGCCCGCCGCCACGGCCTCGACCCGGTACGGACCATCTTCGCCGCGCAAAGCCAGACCGCCATCGACGCCGGCGCCTTTCACAATGACGTCGTCGCCGTCGCCAATGAACATCTGCTGTTCGCGCACGAACATGCCTTTGCCGATCCGTCTGCGCTTGCCGCCGAGATTGCAGCGAAACTTCCGGGCGCGATCATCATCGAAGTGCCGGCGAGCGCCGTCAGTCTCGCCGACGCCATCCGCTCCTATCTGTTCAATTCGCAACTCGTCACCGTTGCGGACGGCAGCATGGCGCTGATCCTGCCGATGGAGGCGCATGATTGCGCACCGGTAAAGGCCTATCTCGATGCGCTGGTCGCCGGAAATGGCCCGATCCGTGCCGTCCACTATGTCCAGGTCCGCGAATCGATGCGCAACGGCGGCGGCCCGGCCTGTCTTCGCCTGCGCGTAGTCGCCGACCCGGCGACGGTCGATCCGCGCTTTCTGCTCGATGCCGCCAAGGCCGACAAGCTGGAAGCGCTGATCGCGGCGCATTGGCCCGAAGCCAACGGCCCGGACGGTCTGGGCAACCCCGACCTGTGGGCGCAGGCCTGGGCGGCACGCGCGGCGCTGCTCAAGGCGCTCGAGTTGCATTCAAGTTGAAATAGAGCCTCCGGCGGCTGGGGCCTCGGCCCCAGACCCCTTCTGATGATTTGGCGCACAGCACTGAATGTAGTGCTTTGGAGTTTTTTTGATGGGGTTTGGGGCCTGCGGCCCCAACCGCCGGAGGCCCTTTTTAATCTCGCTGAGACCGACCCTAATTGCTGAACCCGCGCGTCGCCGGTGACACGGTCGAAATCACCCCCGCGCCGATCTGCTGCACTTCCAGCCCGCGTTCGGCGATGTTCGACGGGGTGAAGCGGAACACGCCGTCGATGCCGGCAAAGCCTTCGCGGTTCGACAGCGCGGCGCGCGGGAAGGGCGCGCCCAGCGGCCAGTTGCCGGCGATGCTGTTGACCAGCAGCACCGAATCATAGCCAAAGCTCGCCAGCCGCGACGGGCTGCTGCCGAACTTGGTGCGATAGCGTTCGGCCAGTTTGCGGAAGCGTTCGTCCGGCACGGCGGCGAACAGCGCGCCGCGCAGCGCCGCGGCGCGTGCGATGCCGGGTTCGTTGTTCCACAATTCGGTGCCGACGAGGATGACACTGCCGGGAGGCGCGCCGAATTTGGCCAGCGCCGGCAGGAATTGCCCGGCGACGCTGCCGGAATCGGCGATCAGCAGCGCCTGGAACGGCACCGGCGTCGATTTGCCGGTGACCTGTGCCACCGTGCCATCGGCGCGAATCGTGGCGGTGCCGGCGCCGGCGCGCGTCCGGCTGTCGAACGCCGTGACGCTGCGCGCTGCCGCGATCATGCGTGCCGGGTCGCGGGTATAGCTGACGACAGCAGTCGACCGGCCGCCGGCGGCCTCCACGGCGCGCACGAACGCCGTCTGGGCGCGCTGGCCATAGACACCGGCCGGCACCAGCGCTGCAAAACGATCGATGCCGCGGCTGCGGGCATAGGCGATGCTGCGCGCGATCGACTGGCCGGGCTGGAAGCCGAGCACATAGACATTGCCGCCGGCCAGGCTCGAATCGTTGGAAAAGCTGAGCACCGGGACGCCTCTGGCGGTCGCCACGTCATCGACAGCGCGGACATCGCCGGCGAGCAGCGGCCCCAGGATCAACCGCGCGCCATCGGCGAGCGCGCGCGCCGCGGCCTGACCGGCGCCTGGGGTGGTGTCGTAAACGCGCAGGTTGACGCGCTTGTCGCCGACATCGAGCAGCGCCATGTTGGCGGCGTTGGCAATCGACTGGCCGACCGGTGCGTTGGAGCCAGTCAGCGGCACCAGCAACGCGACGCGATTCTGCTGCGCTTCGGGCAAGGGTGGCGGCTTGACCGGCTGCGGTGCGGCGATCGGCGCGGTCGGCGCCGAAATCACGGGCTTCTTTTGCGTGGCGCAGGCAGAGACGACCAGAGCGAGGCCGATCGCCAGCGACCCTTGCCAGAACCCGGTGCGACGTTTCAGGATAAGCATGTGCAACCTTTTGACCCGGAAACCGATGATGCACCAACGCCGGTGCGACCGCTTGACCCGGGCCTTTACATCGTCGCGACCCCGATCGGCAATCTCGGAGACCTTAGTCCGCGCGCGGCGGCAACGCTGGCCGGAGTGGCGTTGATCGCCGCCGAGGACAGCCGGGTTACCGCCAAGCTGCTCCACCACATCGGCGCGCGGGTGCCGATGCAGGCCTATCATGACCATAGCGACGAGGCGGCGCGGCGCGGCCTGGTGGCGCGGGCGCTGCGTGATCCGGTGGCATTGGTCAGCGACGCCGGTACGCCGCTGATTTCCGACCCCGGCTACAAACTGGTGCGCGATGCTCGTGCTGCCGGGGTGAATATCGTCACCATACCGGGGCCATGCGCGGCGGTGGCGGCGCTGACGCTGGCCGGCCTGCCGACCGATCGCTTTTTGTTTGCCGGCTTCCTGCCATCGAAGGCGGGGGCGCGCGCGACGGCGATTGCCGAACTGGCGGGTATCCGCGCCACGCTGGTGCTGTACGAATCGGGGCCGCGGCTGGCGGCGTGCCTTGCGGCGCTGGCGGCGGGGCTGGGGGATCGGCCAGCGGCGGTGGGCCGCGAAATCAGCAAGCGGTTCGAGGAGACGGTGACGGGCAGCCTGCTGGAGCTTGCGGCGCGTTATTATGGCGCACCGCCGCGCGGCGAAATCGTCATCACCATAGCCCCGCCGGCGGAGGCACCACAGGCCGATGCCGAAACGCTCGATGCTGCGCTGGCGGCGGCGCTAACGGCCGGCAGCGTCAAGACGGCGGTGGCCGATGTGACGGCGGCACTCGGCCTGCCGCGCGCCATGGTTTACGCCCGCGCTTTGCAGTTGAAAGGCGGCAATGGCGACCGATAGTGATTCGCGTCGCCGTAACGACCGCAAGGGTCGGCGGGCGGAATGGATAGCCGCGCTGTATTTGCAATTAAAAGGTTACCGAATACTTGCCAGGCGCGTGCGAACCCGCGTCGGCGAGATCGATTTGGTGGCGCGAAAGGGCGACACACTGGTGTTTGTCGAGGTCAAGGCGCGCGCAACACTCGACAGCGGGATTTTTGCGCTGCATCCTGCGGCGCGGCGTCGGATCGAGGCTGCGTCGCGTGTGCTCGCCCCCCGCTATGCGATGCGCTGCAAGACGACGCGCGTTGATGCGGTGCTGGTGCGGCCCTGGGCATTGCCGGTGCACATGGTCGCCATCTGGCGGGAGGGGTGAGTGATGGAGCTGAATGACCTGGGCCTGCTCGACGATGGTGACATCGACCTGATCGAGGCGGGCATCGCCATTGCCCGCGCCGACCGGCCCGATGCCGATCCGGCGCGGCTGCGGCGACTGGTCAGCGGCTGGGCGATTGCGCTGCAACGCGATACCGCACCGGTTTCGGGCAGCGGCCGGGCGCGGCGGCTGACCGGGCTGATCGCCGGGGAAACCGGGCTGACCGGCGCCACCGAAGATTATGACAATCCGCTCAATGCCGACCTGATTGCCATCATCGATCGCGGTCGCGGCCTGCCGGTGGCACTGTCGATACTTTATGTGGCGCTGGCCCAGCGCGTCGGCTGGCGCGCCGATGCGCTCAACCTGCCCGGCCATGTCATTGTCGAGGTCAAGGGCGGGGTCGATGCGGCGCTGGTCGATCCGTTCGATCACGGCAGCGGCATCACCCGCGAACGCGCCATGGAAATTGCCCGGCACGGCGGCGGCGATTCCTTCAATGGCCGTTTCGAACCGATGTCGAACCGGCAATTGCTGATCCGGCTGATCACCAACCAGGCCAGTCGGGCGCGCAGCGGCGGCGATTCGAAACGCGCCCTGAAACTGTATGAACGCATGACGTTGATCGCGCCGCGGCTGACCAGCCTGTGGTGGGAACGCGCCCGGCTGGAACAATTGCTCGGCCACAACATGGCGGCGCGCGGCAGCCTGACCGCGATGCTGGAAACCACGCATGATGCGGCGCTGACCAAGCGGATTCAGGCCGCACTGGCGGCGCTGGCGCGGTCGGAAAGCTAACGCCGGGCTAGCGCTCAACCATCCGCGTATACAGGTGCCAGGTCGCATAGCCCAGCACCGGCAGCGCCACGAGCAGGCCGATGAACAGCGGCAGTGCACCGAGCAACAGGATGCCGGCGACGCGGACGCCCCACCCGATCATGAGGGCCGGGTTGCGGCGGAAGGCGGCGACCGAAGTGGAGACGGCGGTGAAGGGCTCGGCGCCCTTGTCGACGGCCATCGGGAAGCTGAAGGCGCTGACTGCCAGCGTCGCAACAGCAAAGGCCGCGCCCAGCGCATTGCCGAGCACGATCAGCATCAGCCCCTGGCTGGTGCCGAACAGGTCGCGCACGAAATCATCGGGCGTCACCGGCGCCAGCGTGCCGAGCGTCGCATTGTACACCGCCTGCGCGGCGCCCATCCAGGCGAGGAAGATGCCGGCCAGCATCACCGTCAGCACCGCGATCGGCATCCGCGACCGGCCCTTCAACGGGTCGAGAAAATGCCACCAGCTTGAATCCTCGCCAGCCTCGCGCCGCCGCGCCAGTTCGTAAAAGCCCGCGGCCGCCACCGGGCCGACCAGCGCAAAGCCACCGGCGAGCGGAAAGATCAGCGGCAGCAAATTGCTGTTGAAGGCGAACACCGACGCGAGCACCCCGACGACCGGATAGATGAAGGGCAGCAGGATCAGGTCGCCGCGCTTGGCCTTGAAATCTTCCCAGCCTTCGGCCAGCGCCCAGCGCAGGTCATCATTGCTTAGCGTGCGCACCGGCGCAGCGACTTCCGGCATCATGGTCTCGGCCATCGCGGGTCTCCAACAGCAAGGTCGGCAACAAGGGGATGCTACGCCGAAATGCGAATTTTACAATCCCGCCAGTGATGGCGCCGCCGCGCATCCCGCGCTATCGGCACGGGCATGACCGACACGCAGTTCCTTCCCCATCGCGGTGCACCGCTCGCCTATCGCCACACGCCCGGCGCCGGGCCGCTGCTGGTGTTCCTGCCCGGCTATATGTCGGATATGGCCGGATCGAAGGCCGAAGCGGTTGCAGCATGGGCGGCGGCGGGTGGCCGGGCCTGCCTGCGGCTGGATTATTCCGGCTGCGGCACCAGCGGCGGCGATTTCCTCCTCGGCAGCATCGGTCGCTGGACCCAGGACGCGCTGGCGGTGATCGATCATGTCGCGCCGGGCGGGCACGTCCTGCTCATCGGCTCGTCGATGGGCGGCTGGATCGGGCTGCGGCTGGGGCTGCTGCTCGGCGACCGGCTGGCGGGTTTGATCGGCATCGCCGCCGCGCCGGATTTCACGCGCTGGGGGCTGGAGATCACCGCTGCCGACGAGGATGCTCTGGCGGCGCAGGGCTGGTTTTCGCGGCCGAGCGGCTATGACGCCGGCGGCTATCGCTATTCGCGTGCCCTGATCGACGATGCGCCGGCGCAGCTGCTGCTGGGCGGCACCATTGCCATCACCGCGCCAGTGCGCCTGCTGCACGGGCAGCTGGATGATGCCGTGCCGTGGCAGCTGTCGCTCGATATCGCCGAGCGGCTGCGTTCGGCGGATGTTCAGGTGGCGTTGCTAAAGGACGGCGACCATCGCCTTTCGCGGCCGCAGGATATTGCCCTGCTGCTGGCGACGCTGGCGCAGTTGGTCGACGAGGAGCCTGCATGAAGCCTGTGTTGTTGCTGTTGCTGGTGGCCAGTCCCGCGCTCGCCGCGCCGATGGCGAGCGATCGCGGCCGCTATGAAGCCTGCCTGGCGCTGGTGAAGACCGAGCCGGTGCAGGCCATCGCCACCGCGCAGGCGTGGCGGATCGAAAATGGCGGCGTGCCGGCGCGGCATTGCCTGGCGCTGGCGCAGTTCGCGCAGCGCGATTATGCGGCGGCGTGGGTGAGTTTCGACGCTGCCGGCACGGCGTCGGAGGCGGCGCAGGATGGCCAGGCGGTGACGATCTGGAGCCAGGCCGCCGATGCGGCGCTCATCGCCGGTCAGCCGGAGCCGGCGGTGCGTTTTCTGGACCGTGCTATCGCCGGCGGCGGTGGCAGCGTGTCGCCGCGCGCCGAGGCGGCGCTGCGCGTGACGCGGGCGGAGGCGCTGGTCGATCTGAAGCGCGACAAGGCGGCAGCGGTCGATCTTGATACCGCGACGAAGCTTGACCCGGATGTCCGCTATGGCTGGCTGCTCAAGGCGACGCTGGCGCGGCGGATGCGCGATTTCAAGACCGCCGAAGCGGCGATCCTGGCCGCCGCGCAGCGCGAGCCGGACAGCGCCGATGTGCAGTACGAAGCCGGCAACATCGCCGCAGCGCAGGGCAATGACAGCCTGGCGCGCGCCGCCTGGCTGGCAGCGGCGCGCGCCGACCCAGATTCGCCGGCCGGTATCGCGGCGAACAAGGCGCTGACCCAAAGCGGCGATTGAGCGCCAACATCCCCGTCGACATCCCGGGCTTGACCCGGGACCCAGCTTCCTTCTGCAAGTGCGCCCAAAAAACTGGGTCCCGGGTCAAGCCCGGGATGACGGGTAAGACCGCGCGCCCTTACCGCAGATAGAAATCGATCGTCGTCACCACCCGCACCTTCTGGAACGGCGAGGCGCTCGCGGCGGCCCCCGACGAATCGCCATCGCGCGGGATGATCGAAAAATAGCCCTGCGCCGCCGATTTGATGTCGCCCACGCTGGCGCCTGAATCCTTGGCGAATTGTTCGGCGCCTTCGCGGGCGTTCTTTGTCGCTGCGGCGATCATCGGCGGCTTGACGGCGTTCAACCGGGTAAAGCTGTAGACCATGCCGCCGGCATCGGAATCGAACACCACGCCCTGCCGCATCAATTCGGCCTGGCGGGCATAGGCGGCGCGGGCGGCCATCACCTTGGTGGTGCGCAACTGCGTCTTGCGGCGGATGGTGATGTTGGACCGCCCGTTCTGGTCGACGTATTGGCTGACGCTGATGCCGCCGGCCTCGATCTCGTCGGGTCCGAAGCCTTGCGCCTTCAGAAAGGCGATGATGCGGTCGCCATCGCTGTCTGCCTTGGCCTGCAACGCCGGCAGGTCGCTGCCGACGGCGGTGCTGGCGATGGTCCAGGTGGCAAGGTCGGCGGTGACGTCGCGTTCGGCAAGGCCGCGGACCGTCACGGCGCGGTCGGCATGCTTGGCGCGGGTCAGCCCGTCACCGAGCAGCCAGCCGCCGCCGACCAGGCCGACAGCGAGGATGATGGCGGGAACAAGATTGGCACGGGGTTCGCTCATCGTGGTCTTTGAACTTTCGTCTCGAGGCTGGTAACTCCAGCGGCATCCATTTAGGCGAGGACAGCTTTCGACAGGCTGAATGCCCCAACCCCCGGAGCCCTGCATGGCACGCGCCGATTTTCGTTTCGCCTTCGCCAAGCGCGTGCGCTTTGCCGAGGTCGATGCCCAGGCGGTGGTGTTCAACCCGCGTTATCTCGAATATTTCGATATCGGGCTGGTCGAATATTTCCGCGCCGCCGGCATCTACCCGGGCGAGGGCCTTGCCGGCGGCCCCGAAATGCATGTTGCCAGGGCGCTGGTCGAGTTCAAGGCGCCGATCCTGCTCGATGAGGTCGTCGCCATCTGCGTGCGCTGCAGCCGGATCGGCACGACGTCGATGACGCTGCAATTCGAACTCCATGGCGGTAACGGTGACGGCGAGGATTTGCGTGCGACCGGGGAGGAAGTGCATGTCCATGTCGCCGAAGTACGCGGCCGGCCGGCGCCGATTGCCGATGCCATCGTCGCCTGCTTTGAAGCGTTTGAAGGCCGACCCTTGAGGAACCCTGCATGAAATATCTTCACACCATGATCCGAGTTTCGGATGTGCCGGCGACGTTGGCCTTTTTCGAGCTGCTCGGGCTGAAGGAATTGAAGCGCTACGACAATGACGCCGGGCGCTTCTCGCTGATCTTCCTCGCTGCCCCCGGTGACGAAAGCGCCCAGGTCGAGCTGACCCACAATTGGGACGAAAGCGGCTATGCCGGCGGCCGCAATTTCGGCCATCTCGCCTATGCGGTGCCCGACATTCACGCCGCCTGCCAGCGGCTGATGGACGGCGGCGTGACGATCAACCGGCCGCCGCGCGACGGGCGCATGGCCTTCGTCAAATCGCCCGATGGCATTTCGGTCGAACTGTTGCAGGATGGCCCGGCGCTGACGCCGGCCGAACCTTGGCTGTCGATGCCCAACACCGGGAGCTGGTGATGCTGGAGGTCGTCCAGGTCCCAGTGCTGACCGACAATTACGTCTATCTGGCGCATGATGCGGCGAGCGGCGAAACCGCGGTCATCGACCCGGCGGTGGCAGACCCGGTGCTGGCCGCGGCCAGCGCGCGCGGCTGGACGATCACCCAGATTTTGAACACGCACTGGCACCCCGATCATGTCGGCGGCAATGCGGCGATCGTGGCGGCAACCGGCGCGAAGGTGACCGGGCCGAAGGGCGAGGCGGAGCGGATTCCGCTCATCGGCCGGGCGGTGGCGGAAGGCGATACGGTGGCGGTCGGCGCCTCGCTGGCGCGGGTGCTCGATGTCGGGGCGCATACGGCGGGGCACATCGCCTATGTGTTCGATGCCGATGGCGTGCTGTTCCCCGGCGACACGCTGTTCGCGCTGGGCTGTGGCCGGTTGTTCGAAGGCACGCCTGCCGATATGTACGCAGCGCTGGGCAAGCTGATGGCGCTGCCCGATGCAACGCGGGTATTCTGCGCGCACGAATATACGCAGTCGAACGCGCGTTTCGCGGTGACCGTGGAGCCTGACAATGCGGCGCTGCTGGCGCGCGTTGTCGCCATTGACGCGGCGCGGGCGCAGGGAGTGCCGACGGTGCCGTTCACCATCGCCGATGAACGCGCCACCAACCCCTTCACCCGCGCCGCAAGCATCGCCGAACTGGCGACCCGGCGGGCGGCAAAGGATGGCTTCCGGGGTTAGGCGGCGACCGCCCGCTGCCGCCGCATGGCGGCACCGGTCAGGCCGAAGCCGGCGATCAGAAGCGCCCAGCTGGCGGGTTCGGGCACGCCACCGGCACCGGCGCCAAGCGTGACATTGTCGAAATAGCTGGCGGGACCGGCGAGCATGATCGAACGCGCTGTGCCGGTGAAGGACAGCGTGTATTTTGTCCAGCTGCACGCGGTGACGGTCAATGTGTTCGGATCGACGATGCAACCCTGCGTTGTCGGCAGCGCGACAAAGCCGAGCGCCAGCGACGACCCGCCATTGCCGTCAAGGCCGCCGACGTCGCGGAAGACGGTGAAGCTCGATGCACCGCCCCAATGCCAGACGCTGGCTTCGCCGCTGAAGCCGGCGGCGAAGTTGATGGTGGTTCGCGCCGGCAGGCTGGTCAGCTGCGGAAAATTATAGAGCGCGCGGCAGCCGATGCTGGGTGTCGTCGGGAAGATGCCGTTGCAGCCGCCGCCGGGGCATTGGTCGAAGGCCTGGAAAATAATCGCTGCATCGGTAATCGACACGCCCAGGTTCGGCCCAGTCGCGGCGGACGGCTGTCCGTTACCGGCGTTGAAGGTTGTGCCGCCATTGTAGAAATTTGCCGGCCGCTCGTAATTGGGAATTTCATCAAAGGTCAGTGTGTGTCAATCGGCGTTCAAACGGGACCCACTTGAAGGGCATATCGGCGTGCAA
>JBMOGO010000009.1:0-48359 GCA_049318305.1 Polymorphobacter sp. | reverse complement strand
CCATCGCCAGCTACAACGTCCTCAATCTCGATCCGAACGATCTCGATGGCGACACCGATGTCGCCGACGGCCGCTTCACCTCGATCGCCCTGCAGATCGTCAACGCGCTCGGTTCGCCCGATATCGTCGCGCTGCAGGAAATCCAGGACAACAGCGGCTCGGCAAATGACGGCACGGTTTCGGCCAGCGTCACCCTGCAGATGCTGGTCGATTCAATCGCCGCCAATGGCGGGCCGGTCTACAGCTTCATCGACAACAGCTTCATCACCAACAACACCAATGGCGGTGAACCCGGCGGCAACATCCGCGTCGCCTATCTCTACGATGCGTCGCGCGTGTCGCTGGTCCCGGGCTCGGTGGCCACCACCACCAACGCCGCGACCGATTTCGCCGGGTCGCGCCAGCCGCTGGTCGCCACGTTCGAGTTCAACGACACCAACGTCACCGTCATCAACAACCATTTCAGCTCCAAGGGCGGATCATCGCCGCTGTTCGGCAGCGTGCAGCCGTCGATCAATGGCAGCGCCGCCGAACGCCTGGTGCAGGCGCAGAATGTCGCCAACTATGTCACCAGCCTGGGCACATCGGCCAAGGTTGTCGTGCTCGGCGATCTGAATGAATTCGCCAACGAGGAATCGCTGGCGCCGCTCGGCACCGCCGGCCTGTCTGCGCTGTCGCTGACCCTGCCCGAAACCGAGCGCTATTCGTTCATCTTCGAAGGCAATGCCCAGGAACTCGACCAGGTCTATATCAGCGGCAACCTGACCGCTGCGTCGACGCTCGACATCGTCCATGTCAATGCCGAGTTCGTCGGCACTGCGGCGCGCGCATCGGACCATGACCCGTCGGTGCTGGCGATCAATATCACCGCGCCCGCCCCGGCACCCTTGGCCCCCGGCGACATCGCCTTTGTCGGCTACAACGCCGACGGCACCGACAATTTGGCCTTTGTCGCGCTCAAGGCATTGGCGTCGGGCACAACGATTTATTTCTCCGACAATGAGTGGAATGGCACCGGCTGGACCGACCTCGGCGAAAGCCTCTACAGCCTGACCCTGACGAGCAACGTCAGCGCCGGGTCGATCGTTCGCATCGACACGATCAACAATGTCGCGCCGACGAGCAATGCCGGCACCATCGCCTATGTCCCCGCCGGCGGCAGCAACCGTGGCATGTCGAACGATGGCGACACAATCTATGCCTATCTCGCCGATGCGGCGACGCCGCTGGTGCCGACGACCTTCCTCGCCGCCGTCACCGGCATTGGCTTCACCGTCGCCGGCGGCGTGCTGACCGGCACCGGCCTCGTCGCCGGCCAGACCGCCGCCGACCTTTCGACGCTGGTCGCCGGCGTCGATATCGCCGCCTTCAACGGCGCGCGCGACAGCCAGTCGAGCTTCGGCGCCTATGCGGCCGTCATCAACACCGCCGCCAACTGGATCTTCCAGAACGCCAGCGGCGATCAGTCTGCCGATGGCACCGCGCCCGATGCGCCCTTCGCCACCACCGCCTTTACCCTGTCGAGCGGCGGCGAAAACCAGTCGATCGCCATCTCCCCCGGCACGCTCGCCCAGAACGAGGGCAACGCCGACACTACGGCCTTTGTCTTCACCGTCACGCGCAGCGGCGGCACTACCGGCCAGCTCGATTTCACCGGCACCGCCGCGCTGAATGGCGCCGACAATGCAGATTTCGTCGGCGGCACCGCGCCCGCCAGCTTCTCGGGCAGCATCCTGGCCGGCGCGACGACCGCCATCGTCACTATCAATGTCGCCGGCGACACCCTCGTCGAAGCCAATGAAGGCTTTAGCCTGACGCTCGCCACCGCCAGCAACGCCGCCGCAGGCGTCACCAGCGCGACGGTCAACAGCGGCGCCGCCACGGCGACCGCCACCATCACCAACGACGATTTTGCGGTTCCGACGCTTGTTGCCGGCGATATCGCCTTCACCGGCTTCAATGCCGATGGCAGCGACAATATCGCGTTCGTCGCGCTGAAGGCGATTAACGCCGGCGAAACGATCTTCTTCACCGACAATGAGTGGCAGGGCGCCGGCTTCAACACCGGCGAAACTGTCTTCCAATGGACCGCCTCGGCCAATGTCGCCGCCGGCACCGTCGTCACCATCGACAATATCGGCAGCGGCACCCTGGCGAGCAACCTCGGCACCGTGACCTTCAACGACGCCAGCGGTCGCGGCCTCGCCGCCGGCAGCGACATCGTTTATGCCTATGTCGCTGCTACCCCGGGCTCGACCCCGACCTTCCTCGCCGCCGTCACTAACGACAGCCTGGAAATCGCCGGTACGGTCGGCGATAACAATTTCGCCACCGCCACCGGCACAGGTCTTGCCATCGGCGCCACCGCCATCGCGCTCGCCAGCAGCACCGACATCGGCGCCTACACCGCCAGCCGCGCCAACCAGAGCAGCTTCCCGGCCTATGCCGCCGCGGTCAACACCGTCGGCAATTGGACGGTGCAGCAGGGCAGTGGCGACCAGCACAATGACGGCACCATTCCCGACGTGCCGTTCAGCACCACCGCCTTTACCCTGGCGCCGGCCGGCCAGACCATCGGCTTCGCCGCCAACTCGCTGACCTTCTCGCGCCCCGAAGGCGACAGCGCTCCGCGCAGCTTCACCTTCACTGTCAGCCGCGCCGGCGGCACCTCGGGCCAGGTCGAATTCACCGGCACCATCGGCGCCGGCACCACCAACGCGGCCGACTTCGGCGGCACCCTGCCGACCAGCTTCTCGGGCAGCATCCTCGCCGGCGCCACCACCGGTACCGTCACCGTCACCTTCACCGGCGACACGACGATCGAAGCCGATGAAGTTTTCAGCCTGACCCTGACCGGCGGCACCAACAGCCTGCTCGCCGCTGTCACCGTCACCCCGGCGATCGCCACCGCGACCGCCACCATCGTCAACGACGATGCGACGCTGAACATCGGCGGCATCAATGTCTATGACTCCGCCGCCTCGCTGGCCGGCAGCACCGCGACACCGGTCGCCAGCGATGATGTCGTCCTCGTCCGCCTCGGCTCGATCCAGGGCAGTGTCGCCGGCGCCGAAAGCATCGCCTATGAAAACGGCAAGGTCTATTCGACCAACATCGCCGGCAATGCCATCAACGTCCACAGCGTCACGGCTGCCGGCACGCTGGTCAACGAAACGCCGATCTCGCTGCTCGGGCTGCCGTCGTACCTCACCGGCGGCGTGAACAGCGTTGATGTGAAGAACGGCGTCATCGCGGCCGGCTATGAGAACGCCAACACGGCGTTGCCGGGCTTTGTCGCGCTGTTCAACGCCGCAGACAACAGCCTGATCAAGACCATCCAGGTCGGTATCCTGCCCGATGACGTGACCTTCTCGCCCGACGGCCTGAAGCTGCTCGTTGCCAACGAAGGCGAGGCCTTGTCGGCACAGGGCACGATCAGCATCATCGACCTGTCGGGCGGTGCTGCCAACGCTGCGGTCACCAACACGATCAGCTTTGCCTCGCTGAACGGCGCCGAAGCCGCGCTGCGGAACCGCGGCGTCGCCATCGCCCCTGGCCAGCCGGCAGCGGGCGATATCGAACCGGAATACATCACCATCTCGGCCGATGGCACCCGCGCCTATGTCACCCTTCAGGAAGTCAACTCGGTTGCGGTCATCGACCTGACCAACCCCGCCGCCGACCGGCCGCTGTCGATCCAGCCGCTCGGTACGGTCGATCGCAACCTGCCGGGCAATGCGCTCGATACCAGCGACCAGGACGGCGGCATCAACCTGCGCAATGTCAATATCCAGAGCCTGATCCAGCCCGATGCCGTCGCCAGCTACACCGTCGGCGGGGTGACTTATTTCATCACCGCCAACGAAGGCGATGCCCGGGTCAATGTCACCGATTCGGTGCGCCTCAGCTCGTCCGGCTATGTGCTCGACCCGACCCTGTTCCCCAATGCCGCCGCGCTGAAGGCCAACGCCGATCTCGGCCGGTTGAACGTGCTGACGACGGTGGGCGACACCGATGGTGACGGCGATTTCGATGTCATCCACACATTGGGTGGCCGCGGCATCTCGATCTTCAGGCAGGAAGCCGATGGCAGCATCACCAAGGTGCGCGAAACCGGCGGTGAGTTCGAAGCGATCATCGCTGCCAACAACCCGGCGATCTTCAACAGCAACCAGAGCACCGCCGCCAATTCGCGCGACACCCGGTCGGACGACAAGGGGCCGGAACCCGAAGGCGTCTCGATCGGCACCGTCAACGGCCGCACCTATGCCTTTGTCGGGCTGGAACGCGTTGGCGGCTATATGGTCTATGACGTCACCGACCCGGCCAATGCGGTGTTCGTCACCTACAAGCCGCAAACCGGTGCCGACCTTGGCCCCGAAACCAGCGCCTTTGTGTCGGCTGCCGACAGCCCGACCGGCCAGGCCCTGCTGCTCAGCGCGCAGGAAATCAGCAACACTGTCACGCTCTATTCGATCCAGACGCAGAGCGCCGGCGATGATGTCATCAACGGCGGTGCCGAGGGTGAACGCTGGTTCGGCCGCGGCGGCAACGACATCATCAACGGCAATGGCGGCAACGACATCCTCGATGGCGGCGCCGGCAACGATGTCCTGAATGGCGGCGAAGGCATCGATACCGCCAGCTATGGCAGCGCCACCAGCGGTGTGAACGTCAACCTGGGCATCGCCGCCCGGCACGACACGCTCGGCGCCGGGGTGGATTCGTTCAGCAGCATCGAAAACCTGTTCGGCTCGGCGTTCGACGATGTGCTGCTCGGTGACGGTCTCAACAATCGCGTCGATGGCGGCGCCGGCAATGATGTGCTGCTCGGTGCGCGCGGCAACGACACGCTGTTCGGCGGCGCCGGCAATGATCTGTTGCAGGGCGGCGTGGGTGCCGACGTCTTCGCCTTCGACTCGGTCAGCAACGGCAGCTTCGACATCGTCACCGATTTCGCCGTCAGCCAGGGCGACAGCCTGACCTTCGGCGCCGGCGTCACCGTCACCGGTGTCAGCGTTGCCTTCGTCAGCACCGGCGACAGCCTCAACGGCTTTGCCACCGAAAACGGCGCGCGCTCGCTCGACCTGGTGCTCACCCTGTCGTCCAGCGCCGGCACCCAGACGGTGTTCCTGCTCGATGCCTATGGCTTGGCGACCAATGCCTATTGGGAAAATGCCCTGGGTATCGACCTGACCTATCCGCGTCCCCTGCCAACCGGCACCGAACTCGTGCCGATCGCCTGAACCACCCGACGCGCCGGGCAGGTCCAGCCCGGCGCCAGCAACGACCAGCCTGCCCTTGTTTTGCCTTTGGCGAACGTGCCGAAACTTGTCCATTTCACAAACGGAGAACATGACATGTACCGCTTGCAAATCCTGCATTTTTCCGATGGCGAAGCCGGCACGCTGGCGCCGCTGACCGCGCCCAACCTGGCCGCGCTGGTCGACAAATTCGAAGATCAATATGCGAATTCGATCACGCTTGCCGGCGGTGACACGTTCCTGCCTGGGCCGTTTCTGGCGGCCGGCACCGATCCCTCGCTGGTCACGCTGCTCAACACGCTGACCGGCTCGACCATCGCCGCGACCGGGGCTGCTCCCGGGGTCGTCGACACGGTCATCCACAATCTGATCGGTGTAGAGGCATCGGGCATCGGCAATCATGAATGGGATCTGGGGTCGAATGTCTATCTGTCATCGCTGACCGGCGGCGGCTTCACCGGCGCGCAATATGCCTCGATCTCGGCCAATCTCGTGCTCGCTCCGTCCGGCTTTCCCGCCGATCCGCTCAACGTGCGCTTCACCCAGACGGTCGGCGTCGGCGTCCTCGACAATGAAGAAGCCCAGGACCTGAAGGCGCGCATCGCGCCGTCGGCGATCATCAACGAAGGCGGCGAACGCATCGGGCTGGTCGGCGTCACAACGCAGATCCTCGAATCGATCTCGTCGCCGACCGGCGCTGAAATTCTCGGCTTCCCGTTCGGCCCCGGCGCCAATGGCGAAACCAACAACATGGTGCTGCTCGCCGCGCAATTGCAGCCGGTGATCAACGACCTGATCGCCCAGGGCGTCAACAAGATCATCCTGCTCAGCCACTTGCAGCAGATCACCTTTGAACAGCAGCTGGCGCCGCTGCTGACCGGCGTCGATGTCATCATCGCGGCGGGGTCGAACACCCGGCTTGGCGATGCCGACGATGTCGCCGCTGACTTCCCCGGCCACGCCGCCGATTTTGCCAACACCTATCCGATCATCACGGCCGGTGCCGATGGCAAGCCGACCGTCATCGTCAACACCGACAATGAATACACCTATCTTGGCCGTCTGGTTGTCGATTTCGACGCCAACGGCGAAATCATCCTCGCCAGCCTGACCGAAAATGTTTCGATCAACGGCGCCTATGCCTCGACCCAGCAGAATGTCGCGCAGGCCTGGGGAACGACGGTCGAAAACCTTGGCACCACCGCGTTTGCCGCCGGCACCCGCGGCGCGCAGGTCAGTGCGCTGACCGGCGCTGTCAACAACATCATCGTTGCCAAGGACGGCAATGTCTTCGGCTTCTCCGAAGTCTATCTCGAGGGCGAACGCATCCAGGTCCGCAACCAGGAAACCAACCTGGGCAACGTTTCGGCCGATGCCAACGCCGATGTGGCGCGCGATGCGCTCGGCAAGACCGCCTTCGATGCCATCGTCTCGATCAAGAACGGCGGCGGCATCCGTGCCCAGATCGGTACCATCGTCAACAACCCCGACGGCACGGTCACCAAGGTGGCCCCCGCTGTCGGCGGCGAAGTCAGCCAGCTCGATGTCGAGAACGCGCTGCGTTTCGACAACAAGCTGATGGTCTTCGACACAACGCCGCAAGGGTTGCTCAACATCCTCAACGGCCCGACCGCGCTGACCCCCAACAACGGCGGCTTCATCCAGATCGGCGGCGTCAGCTTCTCCTATGACCCGACCCGTCCGGTCGGCAGCCGCGTCTAGGATATCGTGCTGATCAACGATTTCGGCCAGATCACCGCCGTGATCGCCGATAATGGCGTGATTGTCGACGGCGCCCCAGCGCTGATCACTGCGGTCGTGCTGAACTTCACGGCGAACGGAGGCGATCAGTATCCGATCAAAGCCAACGGCGAAAATTTCCGCTTCCTGCTCAACGACGGGACTGTGTCGGCACCGGTCGACGAAGCCCTGAATTTCACGGCGCCGACCGTCGTTCCGGTCAACGCCATCGGCGAACAGCAGGCGTTCGCCGAATACTTCCAGGAACGCTATGCCACGCCTGAAACCGCCTATGACACTGCCGACACCACCCAGGCCTTCGACCTGCGCATCCAGAACCAGCTGGCCCGCACCGATACCGTGCTGAACGCGGACTATTTCCTCGTCGGGACCAGCGGCAACAACCGTGTCGTCGGCAATGATGACGACAATATCCTGAACGGCCTGGGCGGCGACGATATCCTCGATGGCGGCGCCGGCAACGATGTCCTGAATGGCGGCGAAGGTAGCGACACCGCCAGCTATGGCAGCGCCACCAGCGGCGTGACTGTCAACCTGGGCATCACCGCACGCGGCAACACCATCGGCGCCGGGGTGGACTCGTTCAGCAGTATCGAGAACCTGTTCGGCTCGGCATTCGACGATCTGCTGACAGGCGATGGCGCCAGCAATCGCGTCGATGGCGGCGCGGGCAATGACGTGCTGCTCGGTGCGCGCGGCAACGACACGCTGTTCGGCGGCGCTGGCAACGATCTGTTGCAGGGCGGCGTCGGGGCCGACATCTTCGCCTTCGACTCGGTCAGCAACGGCAGCTTCGACATCGTCACCGATTTCTCCGTCAGCCAGGGTGACAGCCTGACCTTTGGCCCCGGCGTCACCGTCACCGGCGTCAGCGTTTCCTTCGTCAGCACCGGGGACAGCCTCAACGGCTTTGCCACCGAAAACGGCGCTCGCTCGCTCGATCTGGTGCTCACCCTCTCGTCGGGCGCCGCCACCCAGACGGTGTTCCTGCTCGATGCCTATGGCGCGGCCACCAACGCCTTTTGGGAAAACGCCCTGGCCATCGACCTGACCTATCCGCGGCCGCTGCCGACCGGCACCGAACTCGTGCCGATCGCCTGATGATCCCCCGGTAACGCGCCGCGCTTTGGCGCGTTACCGGGCCAGTTCGGCCACCAGTGTCCGCAGCGCCGGCACCAGCGCATCGACCTCGCCGGGGGTGGTGAACAGCGACGGCGTGATGCGCACACAGGCGCCGCCGGCCAGCCCGTTGCGATGCACCGACATGATGTTGAAGCGTTGCAGCAGCGCATCGGTGATGGCGATGTTATCGCTGAGGCTGGTCCGTCCGCGAATACGGAACGATGTTATGGCGCCGTGCAGCGCCGGATCGTCGGGCAGCAAAATCTGCAACCCGTCGAGACCGCGCAGCGCCGCCACCCAGCGATTGCGCAGCCGCTGCAATCGCGCCAGCTTGGCCGGCGTGCCGATCTGTTGCTGGAAATCGAGCGCCGCCGGAATGGTCAATTGCGCCGAATAATCGACCGTGCCCTGGTGAACGCGTTCCTGCACCGAATCCGCCGGGGCATCGGGTGACGAGGGCGACGGCGCGATCGCATCGGTGCGGCCCTTGCGAATCCAGATGGCGGCGGCCCCCAGCGGCGCCCCCACCCATTTGTGGAAATTCATGCCGACGAAATCGGCGCCGAAATCGGGGATCCTGAACGGCAGCTGGTAAAAGCTTTGCGCGCAATCGACGATGGCTTCCGCGCCCGCCGCCTTGACCAGCGGCACGATGACACTGACCGGCAGCACCAGCCCGTGGCGATGGCTCATATGGGTCAGCAGCACGAGTTTCAGCCGCGGCGTGCGCGCGATCGCCTCGGCATAGGCGGCGATCGTGTTGGCGGCGGTCGGTGGTTCGGGCAGGTTGATCTTTACCGCCTGTGCGCCGCGCGCCCGCGCCAGCGATACCATGGCGCCCTGCGTCGATTCATAATCGGTGTCGGAATAGAGAATGCTGTCCCCCGGCGCGACCTCGCGAAACTGGCTGATCAGCGCCGACAGCCCTTCGGCGGCGTTGCGGCACAGGCCGATTTCTTCGGGCAGCACCCCCATCGCGGCGGCGGCACGCTCCAGCACGACAGCCTGGTCGCGCGTCATGGCGCGCCGCGCGTACCAGCTGTTGTCGCGGTTCAACCGTGCGATAATCGCCTGGTGTGCCTCCAGCACCGGGGTTGCCATGCTGCCCCAATAGCCGTTTTCCAGCTGGATGACCTGCCGCGTCACCGGATAGTGCGCCGCCAGTTGCTGCCAGCCGGCCTCGTCATCGGCAGCAAGGCCAGTGGCCGCCCGGGCTGGCGCGGCTGCCGCCAACCCGACTGCGCCGGCAAAGCTCGCCATGGCGATTCGCCGTGAAACCGGAATTGTCATCACTGTCACCGATCACCCCGAGATTGTTTCGGCCTGTGCAAGCACCGTGCACGTCGCGACGTGCCGGCCAGCGTAACACTGGCCGCGGCCGAAACCGCAGCAAAATCGGCAAGCGGTAGCCGATGCTGCGGTGCCGTTGCGTCCCAGACACAATATCTGGAGATAGCATGGTAAATACTCAATTAATCCTGGCCTCGTAATGTATCAAGCATTGTTTACGAATATTTAAACGATGATTCACCACAATTTAACTTACATCGACTAGCTTGCAAGACAAGAACAAGAAAAGGGCCGCGTGTATTCCTCTCCATTGGAAGGAAATGACGCATGAAACTTTCACAATTGCTGGCATTGCGCGCGGTCGCGGCCGCAGGGCTTGCCATAGGCATTACGCGTCGGTGTCCACTTGCCTGTGCGCACTGTTCGACCAATTCGACCACGCATAGCGAACAACAGCCCGAAGCCCTGTTCCGCCGCTTCGTCGACAGCTTCACCGCGGCCGATCATCCGCAGGTCCTCGCCCTGTCCGGCGGCGAGGCGATGCTGCGGCCACGCCTGGTTCGCGCCCTCGCCGAACGCACCCGCGCCGTCGGCGGCCGGGTCACTGCCCTGTCGGGCGCCTTCTTTGCCCGCCGCAGCCGCATCCCCGCCGATATCGCCGCCGCCATCGCGGCGCTCGACCATTTTTCGGTCAGCATCGACGCCTTTCACGAACGCGAAGTGCCGCGCGAGGCGGTGTTTGCGCTGCTCGCCGACCGGCTCGCCGCTGGCCAGCAGGTCAGCTTGCACACCGTGGCGGACGGCGCCGACGACCCCTATGTCGCCGATCTCGTCGCCGCCGTCACCGCGCGCTTTGGCAACCGGGTGCCGGTGATGGTCAGTCCGTTGCGCTTTTTCGGCCGCGCCCGCGACTGGCTGGTGCCCGACACCACCACCACCGCCACCCCTGCCGACCCCGAACCTTGCGCCATGGCGGCCTGGCCGGTGATCGGCTTTGACGGCACCATCGTCGCCTGCGGCAATGACGATGCGCTCGATACGCTGCCGGCGCACCTGCGGCTCGGCCATGCCGCCACCGACGATTGGCCGGCGATCCGCCAGCGCACCCAGGCCTCGGCGATGCTGCGCGCCATCCGCACGTTTGGCCCGCTGCACCTGGCGGCACAGGCGGGCGCACACTGCGACGGTTATTGCGCCACTTGCATGAAGCTTGGCGATACGCCGGCCGCAGCGCCTTTGGCTGAAGCGATGTGGCAGCGCCCATCGGCGGCGGCGCTGGAGGCGCAGGTCGCGCTGTTGCAGCAGGCCGGCGGCGCCATCGGCTTTGCCCGCCGCCACGGGGTGCCGCGCTATGCAGAACTGGTCGGTGCGGCATGACGGATCCGCTGACACACGCCGCCGTCGAGGCCACCCGCCGCAGCCCCGGCCAGTCGCTGCTGCTGTTCATCACCGATCGCTGCCCGGTCGGATGTGCGCATTGTTCTGTCGATTCGCGCCCAGACAGCCCGGCCATCAGCGATTTCGCGCTGTTCGAAGCGATTGTCGGCTGGATTGCCGCCCGCCCCGGCCTGCGCACCGTGGGCATTTCCGGCGGCGAACCCTTTGTCGAACGCCGCGGGCTGACCTTTGCCAGCACCGCCTTCGCCGCGGCCGGCCTGTCGCAGGTCATCTTCACCAGCGGCGTCTGGGCGCGGCAACGCGTGGCACCCTGGGTCGATGACGTGCTGGCCCGTTGCGCCACCGTCTATCTGAGCACCGATGCCTTTCATGCCCGCAGCATTGACGCGACGGCTTTTGCCCGCGCCGCCGCCGCCATTGCCGCCACCGGGGCGTGGATCGTCGTGCAGGCGCTCGATCATCATGACAATGTTGCACGCGCCACCGCGGCCATCCGCGCTGCGCTGGGCGACAACTGGCGTGACCACGCCGAAATCAACCCGGTGACGCCGCTGACCAACGGCCGCGGCGCCAGCCAATTCCACCGCGCCGCCACCACGCCGGGCCATGCGTTCGGCCCGTGCCGGCTCGCTGCCTCCCCGACCATCCGCTATGATGGCGCGATCAGCGCCTGCTGCAACGAAAGCGTGCTGCGCGGCCATGGCCCGGCGCGGCTGCGCGCCCGCGCCGCCAATGCGGCGGCGCTGCCCGGTGTTGTTAATGCGCTGGCCACCGACGCGATGGTTGCTGCCATTGCGACATTGGGGCTGGGCCTGCTGACGGAACAACCGCGCTTCGTCGATCTTGCCGACCGCAACTTCGCCAGCGATTGCGACCTGTGCTGGGCGATGTTCGACCGGTTGCCGGCGGTAGCGGCGCCGGATCCGCTGCTCACCGCCATGGCGGCGCTGGCTGGAGGTCGGTGATGACCCCCTTTGCCCGGCTCGAACTGCGGCTGGCGCTGGCGCGGCCGGCGCTGCAGGCGCAGGCGGCGCAGCTCTGGGCGAGCGCGCCGCCGGCGACGATCTATCCGGCGTGGCTGCGCACCATGCACATGGTGGTGCGCACCGCGGTACCGCTGCTCACCGCCGCCGCCGCCGCCGCGCGCCGGCGTGACGACCCGCTGTGCCGCGCGCTGGCGGATTATTACACCCGCCACGCCGATGAGGAGGCGGGCCATGACCGCTGGCTGGTCGCCGACCTCGCCGCCACCGGCCACCGGATGCAGGCCATACAGCCGCCGGCGTGCATCGCGGAGCTCGCCGGCGCGCAATATTACTGGCTGCACCACCATCACCCGGTGACGTTGCTCGGCCATGTCGCCGCCATGGAAACCCTGCCGCCGCCGCCGGGCTTTGCAGAACAGCTGCAAGCCCTGACCGGTTATCCGGCCACGGCGTTTCGCACCATCCGGCGCCATGCGGTCATCGATATCGGCCATGCCGCCGACCTGGCCGCGCTGATCGACAGCCTGCCGCTGACGCCGGCGCACGAAGCCGCGATCGCGGTGAGTGCACTGCACACGATCGAGCGCGGCATCGACATTCTGGCCGATCTCGAAGCCCGCGTCCGGAAAGCGACGCGCGCACCGCCATTGCCTGGCAACGGGCAATAGCCGCAGCAATCCCGCTGCGGCACGTCCAAGGGGAGTGAAACAATGAGCACCGAACTGTCCCGGCTTGACCCGAAACGCGCCACGGCCCTGCGCGCCATCGGGCTGCATGCCGATGCGCTCAACGAAACGCTGCAAAAGCAGCTGGCGACGCTCGATGACGCCGACATCGCCACGTTGACCCGCATCCATGTCAAGCTGAACAACGGCCTGACCGACAAGCTGAAACAGGCCGCCGATACCGTGGGCGGCTTTGTCTGGTAACAGCGTCGTCGGGGTTGCGGCCCGGGCACCACCGGGCCGCAACCTTTGGCGTCAGACCCGCCGCCGCCGCGCCCGCCACCGACGCGTCCAGCCCATCCGGCTGGGCATCATCCACAGGCCGGTCAGCGCGATCACCAGTCCGAGGGCGGCGCTGGCCCAGAGCCACCAATGGTTGATGTCCTGATGCTCCTGCCACGCCATGATGTGCAGGCCCCACAGAAAGTCATAGACGCGCCACAAATTGGTGCGCCGCGCCGCCACCTTGCCGGTGTCGGCGGCGACATACAGCGCGGTGGCGTCGGCATCGTCGAACTCCACCCGCCACGCCGGCAGCGCGCCGCGATATTGCGGCGAGGCGGTGGCCACCGGCAGCACCCGCACCGCGCGGCCCGGCCCGGCGTAATCGGCCATCGCCAGCGTTCGCGCAGCCGCCGCCGGTAACGGCGATACCTGCCTGCCCGATGGCAGTTCGTACAGCCGCGGTCGCGCGTCCCCGGCATCGACCTGCGCCACCGTCATGCCGCCCAGCTGCCGCACCTCGATGCGCGTTGCCGGGCCGGCGCGCGCAAGGCCGGCGGCGACCAGCGCCGGGTCGATGGGCGCCGGGGCGACCACCCGCATCAGATGCTCGCCGCGGACTTGCGCGATCGGGAAAAAGCTCATGAACCAGCCGCTGGCGAACCACAGGATCAGCTGGACCCCGATGAACAGCGCGAGCCATTTGTGCAGCGTGCCGGCCAAACGGGTGATGCGCATCGAAACCCCTCGATTGCGCGTCAGAACCAGAAGCGCAGGCCGGTGCGCAATGACCAGCCCCCGGTTCCACGCCCCGCCGCCTCTGCCAACCGCGCCGAACCGCCCAGCCGGCGTTCGTAAATCACACCGACATAGGGCGCGACCTTGCGGGTGACTTCATAGCGCGCCATCACGCCGGTCTCGATGATCGAAAACCCCGACGCGATGGCGCGTTCGGGCACGTCGGTCAGGTAGAAATCCGTCTCCAGCACCGGTTCGACGACGAAGCGGTTGGTCAACCGCACATCGAAGGTCTGGCGCAGGCGGAGCAACACGTCGCCCTTGAAACCGATGTAAGCGTGCAGCTGGGTTTCAAAGAAATACGGCGACAGGCCCTGGATGCCGACCACCGCATAGCCGCGCGCATCGGGCTCGACGTCATAGCGGACGCCGCCCTGCAGATCGAAAAAGGTTGCGACATTGCGGCTGTACAGCGCCTGGAATTCGACCTGGTCAAAGCGCGGGCCATCGGTTTCGCCCTCGCTGCGCCACCAGAATTTATGTGTGTCGCCGCCGATCCAGCCCTCCGCATCCCAGTTGACGACGTCCTGCCCGTCCAGCCGCGTGTAATCCACTTCGGCGGTGCTGAAGCTCCAGGTCTGGCTGCCGTGCGCGTCGCCATGATCCTGCGCCGCCGCCGCTGCCGACAACAGCCCAGCGGCCAGAACGAGCCAGCGCCGCATCAGTGCGCGTGGGTCGCGGGTGCCGGCGATCCATCCCGTGCGTCGACGTTGGCCACCACCAGCTTGCGCATCATGCCGCTCTCCATGTGATAAAGCAGGTGGCAATGCAGCGGCCATTCGCCGGCCTCGTTGGCGGTCAGCACGATCGATTGCGTCTTGCCCGGCGCGACGACGATGACATTCTTTTCCGGCATATGCCCGACGGGCCGGCCGTTTTCGACCTGGAAGAACATGCCATGCAGGTGCATCGGGTGCGCCATCATGGTTTCGTTGACGAAGGTCATCCGCACGCGTTCGTTGAACGCCACGCGGATCGGCGGCGCGTCGCCAAATTTGGCGCCATTCAGCGTCCAGATATAGCGTTCCATATTGCCCTGAATGCGGACAACCAGCTCGCGCGTCGGAGCGCGGGTGTCGGCGGGCGGTGTCAGCGGCTCCAGATCGCGCATCGACAGCACGCGGGCACCGCGCGGCGCGCCGCTGGCCCAGCCGAACACCCGGCCCGAGCCATCGGTATCGCCTTCCTGCCCCAGCACCGGCATCGCCATGCCGCCCATCGCGCCATGGTCCATGCCGGCCATCGGGTCGCTGCCATAGCCATAGTCGACACGCGGGAACGGCAGGTCGCCGCTGTCGGCGATGACGACGGTGCCGACGCGCGGGCCGGCGGCGGGTGCCACCGGCGCCGCGGCTTTCGGTATGCAATGCCCCATCGCCGCATGTTCCGGCGGGCACGCCGGGTCCGCCGCGGGTGCCGGCACTGCGGCCTTGGGCGTGCAATGCCCCATCGCCGCATGCTCCGGCGGGCACGCCGGGTCCGCCGCCGGAGCCGCCGGATTCGCCGTGCAATGCCCCATCTCCGCATGTTCCGGCGGACAGTCCGCATCGGGCGCCGCCATGGCCATGTCGCCCATCGCGTGCCCCATCTCGGCGAGCATCAGTATCTGCCGCGGCCGCGGTTTCGGCGCCGCCACCGCCATGCCGGCGCGGGGGCCCAGTGTCGCCAGCACATTGGTCTTGCGATCGAGCGTTTCCACCCACAGCGCATAGGCCTGGTCACCGGGCGGGGTGACGATCACGTCATAGGTTTCCGCCACCCCGATGCGGAATTCATCCACCGTCACCGGCACCACCGGACGGCCATCGGCGGCAACGATCGTCATCGCCAGCCCCGGAATCCGCACATCCATGAACGACATCGCCGAGCCATTGATGACGCGCAGCCGCAGCCGTTCACCGGCTTTCGCGGCGATCCAAGGTGACCGCGCCGTCGGCTGGCCGTTGATCAGCAGATCATACCCCGTCACATCGGCGATATCGGTGGCGTCCATCCGCATCGCGCCCCAGGCGCGCCGCTCCGCCAGCGTCTTGTCCATTCCGAACTTGCCGGCATCGCGCATCAGGTCGCCGAACGTTCGCTTGTTCCAGTTGTAATAGCCCGAATCCGCCTTGAGATTGCCCAGGATCCGCTGCGGGCTTTCGCGCGTCGCCTCGGACAGCAGCACCACCTGCTCGCGATCATAGGCAATCGGGTCCGGCCCCGCCGGGTCGACGATCAGCGCTGCATATTGCCCGGATTGCTCCTGGCCGCTGGCATGGGCGTGATACCAATAGGTGCCGAACTGGCGCAGCTTGAAGCGATAGACATGGGTGGTACCAGGCGGGATGCCGGCAAAGCCGTTGAACCCCGGCGCGCCATCCTGCGGCCCGTCGAGCAAAATGCCGTGCCAGTGGATCGACGCCATTTCGGGCAGCCGGTTGGTCACCCGCACCTCGGCCACCTCGCCTTCGGTGAAGCGCAAGGTCGGCCCCGGCACGCTGCCGTTCATGGTCACCGCCATGTCGCGTCGCCCCGGCACGATTTCCAGCGTCTGGCGCGCGATGGTCACGTCATAGCTGCGCGCCGCCGCCGGGGTGGCGGCGGCGAGCAGCATCAACAGGGCAAGCAGCAGGCGCACCATCGCCGTCATGTGGCGATCTGCGTCGGCCCGCGCAATGCGTCGCTGCGTCACCGGCCGCTATTCGAAGGTCAGGTCGCCGCTGTCCGGCTCACGCAGGTGGCGGGTGACGGCGGCCTCGCTGACGCCTTCCAGCGTCGCCGGCGACCACAAGGGGTTGCGATCCTTGTCGAGCAATTGCGCGCGCACGCCTTCGAAGAAATCATGGCCGTTGCGGATTTCGCAGACCATCCGGTATTCGGTGACCAGCGCATCCTCGATATCGGCATCGGCGCCCATGCGGACGCCGAGAAGGCTGAGCTTGCACGAGGTCGGCGACATCTTGCGGATCTGCGCCGCCTGCGCCACCGCCCAGTCGTCGCCTTCATCGAGGCTGGCGAGGATCGCCTCCACACTGTCATGGGCGAAGTGATAATCGATGCCGTCGCGCAGGGCCTCCAGCTCGGCCGGGCCGGCGTCACCGTGCAGCGTCGCCAGCAGCGCGGCGATATCCTCCTCGCTGTCGGCCAGCAGGTCGCGCAGCACCGGCAACCGGTCGACCGGCACGAAATGCGTCGCGATGCCGGCATAAACGCAATCCGCCGCCTTCAACCGGGCACCGGTCAGCGCCAGCCAGGCGCCGATTTCGCCGGGCAGCCGCGCCAGCGCATGGGTGCCGCCAACATCGGGAATCAGGCCGATGCCGGTTTCGGGCATGGCGAACTGGGTGCGTTCGGTGGCCACGCGGAACGGGCCATGGATCGACAGGCCGACACCGCCGCCCATGGTGAAACCGTCGAGAATGGCGACATAGGGCGTCACCAGCCGGGCGATGGCCTGGTTCATGCGATACTCGTCGTGGAAAAAGCCTTCGAACAGCGCCCGGTCCTCGCGGCCGCGCCGCGCCATCTCGGCGATGTCGCCGCCGACGCAAAACGCCTTTTCGCCGGCACCTTCGATGATGATGCGTTCCACCTCAGGGTCGGCGGCGGCGTCGAACAGCGCGCGGTGGATGGTCAGCGCCATCGGCCGGTTGAGCGCGTTGAGCACTGCTGGCCGATTGAGCGTCAGCCACAGCGCCCGGCCACGGCGCTCTACCAGGACTTCGGGTTCGGTGATGGTCATTTGCGCTCCACAAGATTGGCGTTGGCCGGCATCGGCAACGGCACCGCACTGGTCGTCAAACGCGCCAGCAGGGTGCCGGCTTCATCGAACAAATCGGCCTCCATGAAGGCGATGCGCTTGCCCAGCTTGAGGCAGCGGCCTTCGGCGAACAATGGCACCCCGGCACGCGCGGGCGCGAAGAAACTCGTCTTCAGTTCGATCGTCGGGATGCCGATGCGTTCACCGGCCTTGACGATAGCGGCAAAGGCGGCGGCATCATCGAGCATGGCGACAACGATGCCGCCCTGCACATTGCCCATCGGGTTGCAGCATTCGGCACGCGGCTGGAACTTCATCTTCACCCGCCCGGCGGCGCTGTCGATTTCCAGGATTTCCTGGCCCAGCAGCGCCGCGGTCGGCGGCTGGAACCGGTTCATGCGTTCCAGCAATTCGCTATCGGTCATCGCCACCTACAAAATCTCCACGCTGGCCAGCCCGAAGTCCTTAAGCGGACCCGCCAGCGCGTCAACTCGGGCGTCGGCGCGGGTGAACACGGCGCGGCCTGGCAGCGGCGGCCCCTGCCCGGCCGCTGGTCCGAGCAGATGCGCCACCCGCCGCGCGATGCCGGCACCGCCATCGACAAAACCGAGGGCGCGCGGGCTGGCCGCTGCCAGTTGCGCCGCCAGCAGCGGAAAATGCGTGCAGGCCAGCACCACCGTGTCGATCCGGTCACCCCCCGGCTGATCGAGCAAGCCGGCCAGTTCCGGCGCGACATCGGCGGCGGTTATCATTTCGCCGGCCAGATGCGCCTCGGCCAGCGTCACCAGCCGCGCCGAACCGTGGCGCAGCACACGGCAATCGGCCGCAAACTCCGCCGACAGCCGGTTGACATAGGGTTGCCGCACCGTCGCCTCGGTGCCCAGCACGGCGATGACGCGGGTCAGCGATCGTTCGGCGGCGGGCTTGATGGCAGGCACGGTGCCAACGACCGGCAGGTCGAGCGCGGCGCGAACATGCGCCAGCGCGATCGTCGATGCAGTATTGCAGGCGATCACCGCCAGTTGCGGCCGATAGCGTTCGACCAGCCGCCCGAGCAGCGCCGGCACCCGCGCCGCAATCTCCGCCTCCGACTTGGTGCCATAGGGAAAGCCGGCATTGTCGGCGGCATAGACGATGGCAAGGCCAGGCAACAGCGCACGGATCGGCGCCAGCACCGACAGGCCGCCAACGCCGGAATCGAACACCAGGATGGGAGCGGGATCGGCCATGCCGGCGTCACTAGGTTGCGAACGCAGAAATGTCATGCCCTGAAGCGGCAAAATGGCCCGCCGCAGGGCAATACGGCGCCTGGGTTCCACAGGTCGACCCGCCCGGCGTGACACGCGGCGCCGCCGCCGGTATCACAAGCCGCCACAGCCTTGCCCGACGGAGACCGAATGTGTTGCGACGTGATTTTCTGGGGCTCACCGGGCTTGTCGGCGGCGGCCTTGTGGTTCCGGCCGCGTTCGGCAAGGTGATTGCCGCCGAGGACCTGCAATCCAGCCTCGATGTCGCTTTCAAGAAGCGCCTCGCCGATGCCGCGCTGGCGGCGGCAACCGGCGCCGGCGCCACCTATTGCGATGTCCGCGTCGGACGGTATCTGCGCCAGTTCGTCGTCACCCGCGAAGCCAATGTGCAGAATGTCGTCAACACCGAATCCACCGGCGTCGGTATCCGCGTCATCGCCGGCGGCGCCTGGGGGTTTGCCGCGACCAACACGATGACCGTCGATGGCGTTGCCGCCGCCGCTAGGCAAGCAACAGCGATCGCTCGCGCCAATGCCGGCATCCAGTCCGAACCGGTGCAACTCGCCCCCACCAAGGGTGTCGGTGAAGTGACCTGGCGCACACCGATCAAGCAGAACGGCATGGCAGTCCCCGTCAAGGACAAGGTCGACCTGCTGTTGCAGGTCAACGCCGCCGCCATGGCCGCCGGTGCCAGTTTCATCAATTCGACGATCTTCCTCGTCAACGAACAGAAGTATTTCGCCAGCACCGATGGTTCGTACATCGACCAGGATGTCCACCGCATCTGGGCGCCGTTCACCGCCACCGCCATCGACAAGGCCAGCGGCAAGTTCCGCACCCGTAACGGCCTGTCGTCGCCGATGGGCATGGGGTTCGAGTTTCTCGACGCCAAACCCGAAGGCCGTCACGATATGCCGGGCGGCGTCACCGTCTATAGCACATCCTATGACATGAAGGCCGATGCCATCGCCGCCGCGAAACAGGCGCGCGCCAAGCTGACCGCGCCCTCGGTCAAGCCCGGCAAATACGACCTGGTGCTCGACCCGACGCACAGCTTCCTCACCATCCATGAATCGGTCGGCCATGCGCTCGAGCTCGATCGCGTGCTGGGGTATGAAGCCAACTACGCCGGCACCAGTTTCGCCACCATCGACAAGCGCGACGCCGGCTTTCGCTATGCCAGCCCGATCGTCAATTTCACCGCCGACCGTACCGAGCCGACCAGCCTGGGCGCCATCGGCTTTGACGATGAAGGCGTGGCGGGCAAGCGCTGGGACCTGATCAAGGACGGCATCCTCGTCGATTACCAGTCGATCCGCGACCAGGCGCATATCCTGGGCAAGACCGCGTCCGACGGCTGCTGCTATGCCGATAACTGGTCGAGCGTGCAATTCCAGCGCATGGCCAATGTCTCGCTGCAACCCGGCAAGGCGAAACTGTCACCGGCGCAGATGATTTCGCAGGTCGAAAACGGCATCTACATGTTCGGGCGCGGCTCCTACTCCATCGACCAGCAGCGCTATAATTCGCAGTTCGGCGGGCAATTGTTCTTTGAAATCAAGAACGGCAAGATCGGCGCGCAGATCGAGGATGTGGCCTACCAGATCCGCACCCCGGAATTCTGGAACGCCTGCACCGCCATATGCGACGCCAGCGACTACCGGCTCGGCGGCACCTTCTTCGATGGCAAGGGCCAGCCGTCGCAGGTCTCCGCCGTCAGCCACGGGGCCGCGACCGCGCGCTTCAATGGCATCAATGTCATCAACACGGCGCGCTCGCTGGGCTAATCTCACCGCTCCCCTTGCGGGAGAGGTGATAGCTACGTCCTGGAGTTCACGCGATGCGCCTGCCAATGCTGATGTCCGCGGCACTGCTGCTGCTCAGCACCGCCGCAAACGCTGCCCCCGGCGATGACGAGACCATCGTCGTCACCGGCAAGGCCATGACGCGCGGCGAATTGCGCAAATCGACCAGCCGCTATGTCTACAAGGCGCTCGCCAACACGGTGAACGGCCAGGTGGCGCGCTGGAACGGCCCGATCTGCCCGCGCATCATCGGCCTGCGCGATGCCAGCGCCGGGCTGATCGGCAGCCGCATCACCCGGGCTGCCACGGCGCTGAAAATCCCGGTCGCCGCCACCGGCTGCAAGCCCAACATCGTGGTGTTCTTCGTCCCCGATGCGGCGGCGATGATGCGCATAATCGCCGACAAGCGCTCCGAATATCTGGGCGAAATGACCAGCACCGAACGCCGCCGGCTGATCGAGGCCAAGGTGCCGGTGCGCTGGTTCTACAACACCATCCCGCAGGGCGCCGACGGGCAGGTCATCGATGCCGGCGGCGGTGCCGGCGGGGTTGGCGCGCTGGCCGGGCTCGGCGACCTGCCGACGCTGGCCGGCGGTCGCTCGTCCCGGCTCGATGCCGGTGCTCAGCTCAATCTGCTCGGCGCCACCGTCATCGTCGATGCGCCGCTGGCCGATGGCACAAGCCTCGAGGCGATTGCCGCCTACACGATCATGGTCACCCTCGCGCGCACCCGGTTCGGCATCGAAGCGCCGCCGCCCGACAGCATAATGTCGCTGTTCAATGCCCCAGGTCCAGACGGCCGGCCCGCCGACCTCAGCCCGATGGACGAAGCCTTTCTGTTCGCACTATATGCCGCCCCGGCGACGCAATGGGGCACGGCGCAGCGCGCCATCATGGTCAACCGCATCGTCACCAGCCTCGAAACCGGCAAGCCGATCCCCGCGCGGGATTAAGCCGCGAACAGCACTTCGACCGCTTCAACTCCATCCAGCATGCCACGCACCCGGTCAGCGTGGTGGATCGGCCCGACCCCGGCGGGCGTGCCGGTGAAAATCAGGTCCCCCGCTGCCAGTGCAACATAGCCGGACAGCGCGGCGATGATCTCCGCCGGGTTCCAGACCATCTGCGCCAGGTCGCCGGTTTGACGGACCTCACCATTCACCGTCAGCGTGATCGCGCCACTGGCAGGCGGCGGGCCGCGCCGCAGCAGCCCGATCGGCGCCGACTGGTCAAAGCCCTTGGCCATGTCCCACGGCCGCCCCGTCGCCTTCGCCGCCGCCTGCAGGTCGCGGCGCGTCAGGTCGAGCCCCACGGCATGGCCAAATATCAGCGCGGATGCTGTTTCGACCGAAAGGTTGCTGCCGCCGCCACCCAGCGCCAGCACCAGTTCGACCTCGTGGTGCAGGTCGGCGGTCAGCAGCGGAAACGGCAGCACCGCGCCGCTGGCGACCACCGCGTCGGCCGGCTTGGCAAAGAAGAACGGCTGCTGCCGATCCGGATCACCACCCATTTCGCGGGTGTGCGCGGCATAATTCTGCCCGACGCAGAAGATGCGCCGCACAGGAAACCGTTCCGTCCAACCGGCAATCCCGATCGTCGGCACGCTGACAACGGGCAGGTCCATCATGGTAGCGCCACCCACACATCGATCGACGCAGCAAATGTACCCGGCGCCGGCTTGCCGATATCGACCCGCTGCGCGGTCACCCGCTGGCCATTGGCCAGCACAAAGGCGGCGCCCGCCCGCGGCGGCCGGCCAAAGCGCTGCGTCTGAATCGGCGCGCCAGTGGCGATGTTCATGATCGTCGCGGTGATGCTCATGCCACCGTGCATAGCCAGGTTCCGCGCGGCGTGTCGATGCCGCTTTGCACAGCGCCGCCACCCTGTATGCTGCCAGCGGGGAGACAGGTCGTGCAGGAATATGATTACATCATCGTCGGCGCCGGCAGCGCCGGCTGCGTGCTTGCCAACCGGTTGACGGCGGATGGCACGGTGACGGTTCTGCTGCTCGAAGCGGGCGGCAAGGACAGCAGCCCGATGATCCACATCCCCATCGGTTATGCGACCACGCTGAAGGACCCCAAAGTCAACTGGCTGTACGAAACCGAGGTCGACCCGACATCGGGCAACCGCCCGCACGTCTGGCCGCGCGGCAAGGTGCTCGGTGGCTCCTCCTCTATCAACGGACTGTTGTACGTGCGCGGCCAGGCGGCGGATTTCGACCAATGGGCACAGCTTGGCTGCACCGGCTGGAGCCACAGCGACGTGCTGCCCTATTTCCGCCGCGCCGAAGGCAATGAACGGCTGGGCGACGATGCGGCGCACGGCAAGGACGGCCCGCTCAACGTGTCGGACCCGCGCGATCGCCACCCGATTTCCGACGCGGTGATCGCCGCTGGCGTAGAGGCCGGGCTGCCGTTCAACGACGATGTCAACGGCGCCGAGCAGGACGGCATCAGCTATTTCCAGATGACGGTGAAGAACGGCCGGCGCTGGTCCCTCGCCATGGCCTATCTGCGCCCGGCGCTGGCCCGCAGCAACCTGACGCTGGTCACCCATGCCCAGGCCGAACGCGTCATCATGGACGGCAAACGCGCCACCGGCATCCGCTATCACCAGAACGGCACCAGCATCAAAGCGCGGGCGCGGCGGGAGGTCATCCTGTCCGGCGGCGCGGTGAATTCGCCGCAATTGCTTGAACTGTCGGGCATCGGCGACCCGGAGGTGCTGGCCGCCGCCGGCGTGCCGGTGGTGCAGGCGCTGCGCGGTGTCGGCACCAATCTGCAGGACCATTACATGGTCAGCACGGCGTTCCGCCTGAAGGACTGCATCACCGTCAACGAACTCAGCCGTGGCTGGCGGCTGGTGCGCGAGGTGGCGCGCTATGCGACGCAGCGCAAGGGCCTGCTCACCCTGTCGGCGGCGCATATCCAGGCCTATGTCCGCACCCGCCCCGGCCTGTCGGGGCCGGACGTGCAATATCACATCCTGCCGGGTTCGATGGATGTCGACGCCTATACGCTGAAGGGCGAAATGGAGCTGGAGAAACTGCCCGGCCTGACCATCGCGCCGTGCCAGTTGCGCCCCGAAAGCCGCGGCACCATCCATATCAAGTCAGCAGCGCCGCTCGATCGCCCCGCCATCCGGCCCAATTACCTTGCCGATGCGGTGGACCAGGCCACCATCGTCGCCGGGCTGCGCTTTGCGCGCACGCTGGCGGCACAACCAGCGCTCAGCCGCTGGATGGCGGAGGAAACGCTGCCCGGCACTGCCACCGCATCCGATGCCGACCTGCTCGAATATGCCCGGCAGCGCGGATCGACACTGTATCACCCCGTCGGGACCGCGCAGATGGGCCGCGCCGATGATCCGATGGCGGTGGTCGATCCGCAATTGCGCGTCCACGGCATCGATGGCCTGCGCGTCGTCGATGCCTCGGTGATGCCGCGCCTCGTCAGCGGCAACACCAACGCCGCCACGGTGATGATCGCCGAAAAGGCCAGCGACATGATCCTGGCGGCGGCGCGCGCCCGGGCGGCGGCCTGACGCGCAGGCCATCAGCCCGCAGGCTTCTCCGGCAGCCGCACCAGGATTAGCGCCGCCACCACCAGCAGCGCGCCCGCCAGTTCAGCCAGGCCCGGCACTTCGCCAAAGCGCAGCGCCCCGATGATGCCGCCGATCGCCGGCTGGATGAGCAGCGCCAGCCCGACGACGATCGGGCGCAGATGGCCGACGGCGAACACCACCAGCCCCTGCCCGATGACCTGGCTGCCCAGCGCCAACAGCACCAGCGGCGTCCAGTCGTGCGGCCAGAAGCCATTCGCCCCCGCCACCACCCAGGCAAAGGGCAACAGCGCCGCGCCGCCGAATAGCGTAGCCAGCGCCAGCAACGGCAGCGGCGCCACCGTGCCGCGCAACCGGTCGATAACGATCAGATAAGCGGTGTAGAACAGCGCCGCGAGCAGGCAATACAAATCCCCCGCCAGATGCCGCGGGCTGAGCTCGGCACTGCGCCCGACCAGCAGGATGGTGCCGGCCAGCGCGCAGACGATTGCCAGCTTGGCCGCCGTGCCGGGGCGGTGGCCGAGCACGACGAACCCCCACAGCGGCAGCAGGAAACTGGCGGCATTCGACAACAGCGAGGCATTGGCCAGCGTCGTGCGCACGATGCCCAGGTGCCAGAATGCCAGGTCGACGGCAAAGAACACCCCGCCCAGCGCCGCCAGCCACAGGACGTGCGGATTCAGCACGCCCGGCGCCGGTCGCTGCCCGGCAAAACGCGCCATCAGCACCAGCGGCGCCGCCGCCAGCGCCATGCGCCACCACGCCGAAGCCACCGGCGCGACATCGGCCATGCGCACCAGCACCGGCCCAAAGGCCAGCATGACACTGGCGAGCAGCATCGCTGGAAAGGCGAAGCGGTTGACGGCGGGCGCGGCGGTGCTGGTGGCCATGGCGCGCGGCTTAGGCCGATTGCGGGCGTGGCGAAACCCCGCCGGAGGCTCTTCTCAATCCTGCCGCATCGCCGCCGCCGCCGCGAACGGCGCAATCGCCACCGCTACCAGGCTGGCCGCAGCCAGCAATTTCAGCGCCCCCGGTGCTGCCGCGCCAACGCCGAAAATCAGCACCGGCAGCGCCAGCGGCAGGATGATCAAGCCAGCCCGCGCGCCGCCGCCGCGCAGGCCTGCGGTCAGTGCCGCCGCCACCACCGCCAGCGCCGCCAGCGCCGGGGTGCCGAGCGCCAGCGCCAGCGCCAGCCGCCAAAACGCCGGCGCATCGAGCCCGAGCAGCACCGCCGTCACGGGCAGCGCCGCCAGCAAAGGCACCGCAAAGCCGATCCAGTGCGCCGTCATCCGCGCCGCCGCGACCAGCTCCATGGCGATGCCACGCGCCGCCAGCTGGTCGATGGTGCCATCCTCCATATCGGGCGCCAGCAGCGTTTCCACCGGCAGCAGTGCCGCGAGCAGCGCCGCCACCCAGACGATGCCCGGCGCGATGCGCAGCAACAGCCGGGCATCGGGGCCGACCGCAAACGGAAACAGCGCCGCCACCAGCACGAAAAACAGCACCGGCATCCACAGCGCCGGGGATCGCGCGATCAGCATCAGGTCGCGGCGCACGAGCGTCAGGAACATCAGCCGAGCCGCAGCATTTGTGGGCGGTCCAGCCCGATATCGCCATGCACCGCCGCGATGACCATGCCGCCGCCCGCCCGATGCGCCGCCATCGCGGCCGCCAGCAGCACCGATGACGCGGTATCCAGCCCGGCAGTCGGTTCATCAAGCAGCCACAGGTCCGCCCCCGACGCCAGCACCCGCGCCAGCCCGGCACGCCGCCGCTGGCCGGAGGACAGGTGCAGGCACGGCACGTCTGCCAGCCCGGCGACATTCATCGCCGCCATCGCCGCCGGCAACCGCTGAAGGCCATCATCGAGCCGCGCCCAGTGCGCCAGTTCCACCCCCAGCCGCAGCCGCGGTTTCAAGGCCACGTCATGCCCCAGGAACCCCCGCACGCCGCCGCCGGTGATGGTGCCGCCAGCCGGTGCCAGCAGCCCGGCGAGCAACCGCAACAGGCTGGATTTGCCGGTGCCATTGGCGCCCTCCAACTGCACAGCCGCTCCCGGATCGACGCGAAAGGTCAGCGCTTCGAACAGCAGCCTGTCGCCCCGCCGGCAGGCAAGGTCGGTCACGATCAAGGGTTCAGGCAAAGGTTCGGGCGCCACCAGCGCAAACCTAGGGGTTCGTTAGCGAAATGGCCAGAGTCGGCTTTTATACCGGTCTGAAACATCTGTATCACAGAAATCACACACCCAAGTGTAAAACCCGTTTGACGGCAACGCCGTGAGCGGCGATGAAGACGCAGCGGCGCGCCATGCCGCCTGGATGCAACGGCTTTGGCCGGCGCGCCCGGAGGCTGGCCCTGGGGTGGAGTGACAAAGGTGCTGAGACGCGATTTCCTGGCCCTGACCGGCTTGTTGGGTGGTGGGCTGGTGGTGCCTTCCGCCTTTGGCCGCGTCATCGCGGCCGAAGATTTGAATTCCACGCTCGATATTGCCTTCAAGAAGCGCCTTGCCGATGCGGCGCTCGCTGCTGCTACCGGCGCTGGGGCCTCTTATTGCGACGTGCGCATCGGGCGGTATCTGCGCCAGTTCGTCATCACGCGCGAAGCCAATGTCGAAAACATCGTCAACACCGAATCGACCGGCGCCGGCGTCCGCGTCATCGCCGGCGGCGCCTGGGGCTTTGCCGCCACCAACGACCTGAGCACCGATGGCATCGCCGCCGCCGCCCGCCAGGCCACCGCCATCGCCAAGGCCAATTCGGCCGGGCTGGTCGATCCGGTCAAGCTCGCCCCCACCAGGGGTGTCGGCGAAGTCAGCTGGAAAACGCCGATCGTCAAGAATTCGATGACCGTGCCGGTAAAAGACAAAGTCGACATGCTGATGCAGGTCAACGCCGCGGCGCTGTCGGCCGGTGCGGACTATGTCAATTCCATACTGTTCCTCGTCAACGAACAGAAATATTTCGCCAGCACCGATGGCTCCTACATCGACCAGGATGTCCACCGCGTCTGGGCACCACTGACCGTCACCGCCATCGACAAGCAGTCGGGCAAGTTCCGCACCCGCGAAGGCCTGTCGGCGCCGATGGGGATGGGCTTCGAATATCTCGATGGCGCGGCGTCGGGCAAATATGTCAGCCCCAACGGCGTCATCAATTACGGCCTGTCGTACGACATGAAGGAGGACGCGATTGCCGCCGCCAAACAGGCGCGCGCCAAGCTGACCGCCCCTTCCGTCAAGCCCGGCAAATATGACCTGGTGCTCGACCCGTCGCACACCTGGCTGACCATCCACGAATCGGTCGGCCACCCGCTCGAACTCGATCGCGTGCTGGGCTATGAAGCGAACTACGCCGGCACCAGCTTTGCCACGCTCGACAAGCGCGAGGCGAAATTCCAGTACGGCAGCGCCTTGGTCAATATCGTTGCGGACAAAAAGCAGGTCGGCAGCCTGGGCGCGGTCGGTTACGACGATGAAGGCGTGACGACCAAGCAATGGGACCTGATCAAGGATGGCAAGCTGGTCGACTACCAGTCGATCCGCGACCAGGCCCACATCCTCGGCAAGACCGCGTCGGATGGTTGCTGCTATGCCGACAGCTGGTCGAGCGTGCAGTTCCAGCGCATGGCGAACGTCTCGCTGCAAGCCGGCAAGGCCAAGCTGTCGGTTGCCGACATGATCGGGCAAGTCGAAAACGGCATCTACATCGTCGGCGATGGCTCCTTCTCCATCGATCAGCAGCGTTACAATGCGCAGTTCGGCGGCCAGCTGTTCTATGAAATCAAGAACGGCAAGCTGGGCGCGCAGATCGAGGATGTCGCCTACCAGATCCGCACCCCGGAATTCTGGAACGCCTGCACCGCCATCTGCGACGAAAGCGATTACCGCCTCGGCGGCTCGTTCTTCGACGGCAAGGGCCAGCCGCCGCAATCATCGGCGGTCAGCCATGGTTCAAGCACGGCGCGCTTCAACGGCATCAATGTCATCAACACCGCCCGTTCACTCGGCTGAGCGGCGCAGGAGACCAACTCATGACTCTCATGACCGAAGATCAGGCCCGGAGCATTCTCGCCAAGGTTGTCGCCCTGTCGAAAGCCGACGAGTGCACGGCGCAGCTGGCCGGCAGCACCGAAGGCAATATCCGTTTCGCCCGCAACAGCGTGTCGACCAGCGGCATCGTCAGCGATACCGAACTGGCCGTCTCGGTCGCTTATGGCAAGCGCGTCGGTATCGCCACGATCAACGAGTTCGATGATGCAGCGCTCGCCCGCGTCGTCCGCCGCGCCGAGGACCTGGCCAAGCTGGCGCCGGAGAACCCCGAATTCGTGCCCGCGGTCGAAAAACAGACCTACGCCAAGACCGACACCTACAGCGCCGCCACCGCCGCGATCACGCCGGAATTCCGCGCCAAGGTCACCGCAAGCTCGATCGCGCCGTGCAAGGCCGGCAACCTGGTCGCCGCTGGCTACATGAGCGATTCCAACCGCTTCAGCGCCACTGCCAACAGCCGCGGCAACATCGGCTATGCCACATCGACGGCGCTCGACTACACCTGCACAGTGCGCACCGCCGATGGTCGCGGCTCCGGCTGGGTCGGCCGCAATGTCCAGGACGCCACGACCTTCGACGCCGCCGCCGAAATCCAGACCGCGATGCGCAAGGCGAGTGCGTCGGCCGAAGCCCGCGCGCTCGAACCCGGCAAATACACCGTCATCCTGGAACCCGCCGCGGCCGCCGGGCTGATCTCGTTCATGATGAACTTCTTCGATGCGCGGCAGGCCGATGAAGGCCGCAGCTTCCTGTCGAAAAAGGGCGGCGGCAACAAGATCGGCGAGCAGGTCTATGATCCGCGCGTCACCATGACCGCCGACCCGGCCCACCCCGGCGCCGCCGTGCTGCCCTGGGATGGCGACAATTTGCCCCGCGAAAAGCAGGACATCATCAGGGACGGCAAGATCGCCGCGCTGCAATATTCGCGCTACTGGGCGCAAAAGCAGGGCAAGCGCGCCATCGGCCAGCCGGGCAACCTGATCATGGCCGGCGGCACCAAATCCACCGCCGATCTGGTGCGCAGCACCGAACGCGGCATCCTGGTCACCCGCACCTGGTACATCCGCATGGTCGATCCGCAGACCGTGCTGCTGACCGGCCTGACCCGCGATGGCACCTTCTTCATCGAAAACGGCCAGATCAAATATCCGCTGAAGAATTTCCGCTTCAACGAATCGCCGGTCATCATGCTCAACAACATCGATGAACTGGGCCGCCCGGTCCGCGTCGCCGGCGATGAAAGCTCGCTGGTGATGATGATCCCGCCGATGAAGCTACGCGACTTCACCTTCACCTCGCTGTCGGACGCCGTCTGATCTGTCCATGCCGGCGCGGCCGCCCATCACCCGCGCCGCTTTCCTGCGTATGGCACTGGCGGCCGCGCTGTTACCTGCGGCCGCCCGCGCCGCCGGCCCCTATGATTTCCATTTGACGCGGCTGAAATACAACTCGGGCGACTGGGACGTCGACCAACGCATGCCGGCCAACATGATCACCGCACTGGTCGATTACACCAACCTCAATGTCGACCCGAAAGAGCATATCGTCGCTTTGTCCGACCCGGCGGTGCTGACGGCGCCCTTCTGCTATCTGGCGGGCCACAAGCTGGTCGAATTCGACCCTGTCGAGCGCCGCAACTTCGTCAAATACGTCAGGAACGGCGGCTTTGTTTTCGTAGATGACTGCAACCACGACATCGACGGCCTGTTCGCCCGCTCGTTCGAGGCCGAAATCGCCCGCAGCTTCGGCCCCGCCGCGCTGCAGAAACTGCCGGCCAACAACCCGCTCTATCGCAGTTTCTTCAAATTCGACGGGCCACCGCCCACCGGCCTCGAACTCAACGGCTGGGGCGACGACCTCGTCCACGACTATCTGAAAGGCGTCACCATCGCCGGCCGCCTCGGCATTCTCTACAGCAACAAGGACTATGGCTGCGAATGGGATTACGACTGGCGCAACAAGCGCTTCCTCGCCGTCGACAACACAAGATTCGCCGTCAACATCGTCATGTACGCCCTTAACAGTTGAGACCCGCCCGCCAATGAGCAACCCCGTGTCCGAAGCCGATATCCAGTCCCGCCTCGCGCGGCTGGGTGACCTGCGCGCCGCCATCGCCCAGGCCATTGTCGGGCAGCAGGATGTCGTCGAACAATTGCTGATCGGGTTGCTCGCCGGCGGGCATTGCCTGCTCGAAGGCGTCCCGGGCCTGGGCAAGACGCTGCTGGTGCGCTCGCTCGGCGAGGCGCTGGAGCTGCAATTCCGCCGCGTCCAGTTCACCCCCGACCTGATGCCCAGCGACATTCTCGGCACCGAATTGCTGGAGGAGGATCATGGCACCGGCAAGCGCCACTTCCGCTTCCAGCCCGGTCCGATCTTTACCAATCTGCTGCTCGCCGACGAATTGAACCGCACGCCGCCGAAAACCCAGGCCGCGCTGCTCGAAGCCATGCAGGAGAAGACCGTGAGCTATGGCGGTGTCACCCATGTGCTGCCCAAACCCTTCTTCGTGCTGGCAACGCAGAACCCGCTCGAACAGGCCGGCACCTATCCGCTGCCGGAGGCGCAGCTCGATCGCTTCCTGCTGCTGATCCGCGTCGAATATCCGACCGAGGCGGAGGAGCATGACATCCTCTCCGCCACCACCGGCAACCGCGCCGCCAATGTGCCGCAGGTGATGCACGCCGAAGACGTACTGGCGCTGCAAGGCTGGGTCCGCGACGTGCATCTGGGGGAGGATCTGCTGACCTGGATCACCCGTCTGGTGCGCGCCAGCCGTCCCGGCGCCGGCGCCCCCGATATCGTCAACAGCTATGTCCGCTGGGGCGCCGGCCCGCGCGCCGGCCAGTCGCTGGTGCTCGCCGCAAAGGCGCGGGCGTTGCTGCAGGGCCGCCTCGCCGTCACCCGCGACGATATCACCGCGCTGGCGGCGCCGGTGATGCGCCACCGCCTGTTGCTGTCCTTCGCGGCCGAAGCCGAGAACAAGAGCGCCGACGACGTGATCGCCGGCTTGCTGCGCAGCGTGCCGCACCCGGCCGGATGAGCCGATGCGCCCGGCAGCAACGCCCAGACACCTCTCCCCTTGCGGAAGAGGTCGGACTCGCGCAGCGAGCCGGGTGAGGGGTCGCCAGCCCACCCGCGAATGCCACCGATGACCGACCTCATCCCCCCCGCGGTCCGCAGCCGCCTCAAATCGCTGCGCCTCACCGCCCGCCGCGCCGTCGACCTGCAGGGCCTCGGCCTCCACCATAGCCGCAGCCGCGGTGCCGGCCTCGAGTTCGCGCAATATCGCGCCTATGAACGCGGCGACGAACCGCGCGCCATCGACTGGAAACTCTATGCCCGGTCGGACCGGTTTTTCGTGCGCGAAAGCGAGCGCGAAAGCCCGCTCGCAGTGTGGCTGCTCGTCGATGCCAGCGCCTCGATGGGGCAGGACGACGCCGAAACGCCCGGCTGGTCGCGGCTGGCGGCGGCGCGCGGCCTCGCCGCCTCCATCGCGCAACTGGCGCTGCAACAGGGGGACCGCTTCGGGCTGGTCGCCCTCTCCGACGCAGGCTTGCGCGTTCTCGATGCCGGCGCCGGAGCGCGGCAGCGCGACCGGCTGGCGCTCGACCTGAACGCGCTGACTGCCGCCGGCAGCTTCCCGGCACTCGGGCAGCTGGCGCCGCTGTGGGACCGCGTCGGCGCGCATGATCTCGTCGTGATGATCAGCGATTTCTTCGACACCGCCGCGCTCGATCTCGCCGCGCGCCTTGCCGCCGCGCGCCGCGAAGTGCTCGCCATCGAGGTCCTCACCGTTTCCGAACGCGACTTCGCGCTCAGCGGCGGCTTCCGCTTCCGCGACCCCGAAACTGGCGAAGAACTGCTCGGCGACGCCGCCGCGCTGCGCGCCGAATTCCGCAGCCGCTTCGATGCGGCGCGCAGCGAGCGCCACGCCCGGCTCGACAGTCTCGGCATCCGCCACGCCGCGCTGGTGCTCGATGAAGAGCTCGACGTGCCGCTGCGCCGCCTGTTCGGCGCCCGCGCCGCCGAGGAATATGGCTGATGCCGGCGCTGTTGCTCCCCGCGGCGCTGGCGGCGCTGACCGCGCTGCTGCTGCCGCTGCTCGTCCATCTGGCGCGGCGCAGCGAGGAGCGGCCGACCGATTTTGCGGCGCTGCGCTGGCTGCGCGAGAAGCCGCGGCCCAAGTCGCGGCTGCGCTTCGATGAATGGCTGCTGCTGGCGGCGCGGCTCCTGATCATCGCGCTGCTGGCGGTCTGGCTGGCGCGGCCGGTGCTCACGGACAGCGCCGACCTGACCCCGGTGGTCGCGGTGCTGCCCGGCGTCACCGCCGCCGCCTTGCCCGGCACCCGGCAGATCTGGCTCGCCCCCGGTTTTCCCGACGCCGACACCCCGCCGCCGCCCGAAGCCGCCAGCGTCTTCAGCCTGGTCCGCCAGCTCGACAGCGAACTCGCCCCCGGCGTGCCGCTGCGCATCATCGTCCCCGCCGTGGTGCAGATCGTCGATGCACAGCGCCCGGTCCTGTCGCGCGCCGTCACCTGGCAGGTGGTCGACGGCACCCAGACCGGCACCAACCCGCTGCCGAACGTGATGCAGCGCCTGCAACTGCGCACCGCCCCCGGCCCCGACCATGGGCTGCGCTACATTCGCGCCGCGCTGACCGCCTTGACGCCCCCAGGCCAACCGCCACGCTTCACCACAGCCGCCGACACAGCACCCCTGCCCGACCGCCGCTTCGCCGTCGTCCGCCTCGCCCCCGGCCCGCTGCCGGCACGCTTGCGCGACTGGATCACCGCTGGCGGCACCGCGCTGGTGGGCCACGACACGGCTGTCGAACCCGGCCCCGGCAACATCATGTGGCGCGATGCCGTTGGTGCGCCGGTCGTCGAAGGCCGCCACCTCGGCGCCGGGCGGCTGTTGCGCTTCACCCGTCCGCTCACCCCGGCAGCATTTCCCGACCTGCTCGAACCCGGTTTTCCGCGCGCGCTGGCGGCGGTGTTCATCGGTCCGCCGCCGCCGCCAAACAGCGTCGCCGCGCGCGATGTCGCGCCCACCACCGGTGCGCCGCCCTGGCCGCAACCGGCGCGTGACCTGCAACCCTGGCTGGCGCTGGCCATCGCCGCGCTGTTCCTCGCCGAACGCTGGCTGGCGACTCGCCGCGCGCGGGCTGTGTCACCATGAGCGGCTTCGCGGCAGCGCAACGATGAGCGCCGACGCCTTTGTCGCCGACTGGTCGCGCCCGGCGCGCCTGCGCAGCCATGCCGATACTGCCGCTGTCGGTGCACCGCTGCTGCTCGCTGCCGCCGCCATTGCCTGGCGCTGGCAGGGCGCCGCCACCGCCCTCGCGCTAATCGCTGCTGGCGCCGCGCTACTCGTGGTCGTCGCAGCCGCCCGCGCCCGCCGTTTCAACCAGCGCTGGCTGGTGCGCCAGCTCGATGCGCAGCGCCCCGACATGGAGGACAGCGCCGACCTGCTGCTCGCGCCGCCGGCCACGCTTGGCCCGCTCCAGGCACTGCAGCGCGCCCGCCTGTTCGACCGGCTGACCCCCGCCGACGCCGCCGCGCTGCGCCCCGGCTGGCACAGCCATGCCATCATCGCCGCCTGGCTGGCGAGTGCTGTCATCATCGCCATCACGCTGCTGTGGCCGCCACAAACCGGCGCCGCTCCGCCGCAGGGCCGCCGCACCCTCGCCGCCGGGCCGCCGCAACTGGTCGCGCACAGCCTGCGCATCACGCCGCCGGCCTATACAAGCCTGCCCGAACGCCGCCAGGACCGCCTCGATGCCCGCGCCCCGCAAGGCTCCACGCTCGCCTGGACGCTGCGTTTCGCCCCGCAGCCGGCCGCTGCCGCGCTGGTGCTGACCGATGGCAGCCGCATCGCGCTGCGCCGCGACGGTGATGCCTGGCGTGCCGCGCGCCGCCTCGACCGCTCGATGCTCTACCGGGTGGTCCCCGACGGCGCTGCCGGCACCCCGCCGCTGCACCGCATCGACGCCATTGCCGATACGCCGCCTGCTGTCCGGGTGCTCGATCCCGAACGCACGTTGACGATCTTGAGCACCGGCCAACGCCGCTGGCCGCTCGATTTCGAAGTCACCGACGACCATGGCATCGCCGCAAATGCGCGGTTGCGCATCATCGTGACGCAGGGCGAGGGCGAAAACATCAGCTTCAAGGAGTCCGCGCAGACGCTTTCCGGCAGCGGTGACCCGCGCCGCCGCCGCTTCCGCGCCACGCTCGACGTCACCGCGCTCGGCCTGACCGCCGGCAACGACCTGGTGGCGCAGCTGATCGTCAGCGACAATCGCACCCCCGGCCCGCAGACGGTGCGCAGCGCCAGCCTGATCCTGCGCTGGCCGCCCGGCCTTGGCGAGCAGTCCGGCGGTCTCGATGGCATGGTCAAGACGGTGCTGCCGGCCTATTTCCGCAGCCAGCGCCAGATCATCATCGATATCGAGGCCCTGCTCAAACAGCGCCGCCAGCTGCCGGCCGCCAGCTTTGCCGACCGTTCCGACGCCATCGGCGAGGACCAGCGGCTGCTGCGGCTGCGCTATGGCCAGTTCGCCGGCCAGGAGGACAGCGACGCGATCGCCCTGCCGACCAGCGACGCGCCGCCACCACCGACCGACGACGCCAAGCCCGCGCCGCTACCGCAGGGCCATGCTGCCGACGATGGCCACGATCATGGCCCGAAACGCTTCGGCAATGCTGCCGATGTGGTGGCCGATTACGGCCACAACCACGGCGACGAGGACGCCGGATCGATGCTCGATCCCGCCTCGCGCAGCACCTTGCGCCAGGCGCTCGATGCGATGTGGGATACCGAACGCAGCTTGCGGCAGGGCGCGCCGGCCGCGGCGCTGCCCCGCGCCTATGCCGCGCTGCGCCTGATCAAGACGATGCAGCAGGCGACGCGCATCTATCTGGCGCGCACCGGTCCCGATTTGCCGGCGATCGACTTCGCCCGGCGACTGAGCGGTGATCGCAAGGACATCACCGCAGCGGCGCTGGCACCACTGCCGCAACAGGCCGGCGATATCGATGCGGTGCCAGCCGCGGCGTGGCGGGCGCTCGCCGGGCCGGGTCCGGTGCCGCTGGATGCGCTGCAACGCTGGCTGGCGGGTGTCGGCGCGCGCGTTGCCGACCCGCTGGCACTCGCCGCCGCCATCGATGCGGTGACGCAGGACCCTGGCTGCCAGCCGTGCCGCCGCAGCTTGCGCAACCGGCTGTGGACCGCACTGACGCCGCCACCGGCGCAGGTGCCGCGCCGCGCCGTGCCGGATACCGCCGGTCGCCGCTATCTGGAGGCTCTGCGATGACGGCGGTAACCATATTCGCCGGCGTGCTGGCATTGGCCGTCGCCCTCGCCTGGCTGCGGCTGGCGCTGTGGCAACGCGCGGCGCCAGCCCGGTCGCGCGGCTGGCGGCTGGCGTTGCTGGTGCTGCTGCAACCCCTTGTCGCCGCGCTGTTGTGGCTGACACTGCTGCCGCCGCGCCTGCCCGGCAGCGCCGGCACGCTGATCGTCGCCACCGCCGCCGCCCCCCAACTCGCCGCGCTTGCCGCCGGCGATGCGCTGGTCGCCCTGCCCGAAGCCCCGCCGCTGCCCGGCGCCGCGCGCGTGCCCGACCTGGCGACGGCGTTGCGCCGGCGTCCCGGTACTGCAAGGCTGCGCATCATCGGCCACGGCCTGCCGCCGCGCGACATCACCGCCGCCACCGGCTTGCCGCTGGCGTTCGATCCGTCGCCGCTGCCGCCGGGCCTGACCGCGATCAGCACGCCCGCGCCGACTGCCCCCGGCGCAGCTTTTATGTTCGGCGGCAGCACATCCGGCCTGCCCGGCGGCCGCGCCGAACTGGTCGATCCCGGCGGGGCCATCGTCGCCAGCGCACCGCTCAACGCCATTGGGGGTTTCATTCTGTCAGGGAAAGCGCGCATCGCTGGCCCTGCCGATTTCACGCTGCGCCTGCGCAGCAGCAGCAACACGCTGGTCGAAACCGCCGCCGTCCCGGTGCTGGCCATCGCCGAAACGCCGCCGCGTCTGCACATCATCGCCGGCGCGGCCGGGCCCGACCTCAAATATCTGCGCCGCTGGGCGGCCGATGCTGGCGTCACCGTGTCGGCGAGCATCGCCGCCGGGTCGGCGCTGGATATCGGCGATGCGCCACAGCGCTTCGAACCGACGCGGCTCGACCTGCTGGTGCTCGATGAACGCAGCTGGGCAACGCTGTCCGGCGGGCAGCGCGCCGCGGTCCTGGCGGCGGTGCGCGGCGGGCTTGGCGTGCTGCTGCGCACGTCGGGGCCGGTGCCGGCGTCCGTGCAGCGCGACTGGGCGGCGCTCGGCCTGCCGGTCAGCGGCACCACCGACCCGCTGCGCCTGCCCGGCAGCAGCGCCGTCGCACCGCCGCTCACCCGCTTTCGCACGCGCGGGTCGTCGCCGGATGCCGTGGCACTGCTGCACGACAGCGCCGGCAACCCGGTCGGCAACTGGCGCGCGCTCGGCACCGGCCGCATCGGGCTATGGCCGGTCAGCGATGCCTATGCGCTCGTCCTCGCCGGCGGGGCCGACCGCCATGGCGCGCTGTGGAGCCAGGTATTTGCCGCACTCGCCCGGCCGCAACGCGCCTTGGCGGCGACAACGCCGATCATGGCCATACCCGGCGAACGCGCCGCGCTGTGCAATCTTGCCGCCCCGGCCAGCGTCACCGACCCGGTAGGCCAAGTGGCAACGCTGATCCTCGACCCTGTCACCCCGGGCTGTGCAGCGTTCTGGCCGCGCCTGCCCGGTTGGCACCTGCTGCGCAGCGGCGCAGATGCCAAGACGACGCCGTTTCTGGTGACAGCGCCCGGCCCGGCGCTGGTTGCGGCGGCGGCCCGCGACGCGACCTGGCGCTTGCAATCCGCAGCTACGGACCCGGCCCTGCCATCGGCCGCCCCTGGCGCGCGCGGGCCATCATGGCCGTGGTTCCTCGGCTGGCTGGCCGCATCGGCACTGCTGTGGTGGCTTGAGCGCAGCCGGCTGGGGCGGCGCTGAGCGCCCGACGATCGCATTCTTGGTGCACCCGGAGGGAATCGAACCCCCGACCTTCGGTTTAGGAAACCGCTGCTCTGTCCGGCTGAGCTACGGGTGCGCTGCGGCTGCCAATGCCATGCACGCCGCCGAGTTCAAGCAAAAACGCCGGTTCGCACCGCACAGCCCCTAAGCATCCGACCGCGCCAGCGGCCGGAACGGCAGCGGCAGCACCGGAATGCCATCATCGTTGAGCGCGCGTGCTTCGGCCAGCGTCGCCTCGCCATAGATGCGGCGCGGCGGGGCATCGCCATCGTGCAGCGCCCGCGCGGTGGCGGCAAATTCGCTGCCGACATAGTCCGAACTGGCCTCCATCTCGCGCTGCGCTGCCAGCATTGCGGTGTGCGGGTCCACGCTCGTCGCAGCGCGATTGCCCTTGGCCGCCACCGCCGGCGCCATCACTGCCTTGGCCACCCGCGTATCGCCGCACAAGGGGCAGGCGATGAGGCCGCGTGCCGCCTGGGCTTCATGGTCGGCGGACGATCCGAACCAGGCTTCAAAGACATGGCCGCTATCGCAGCGCAGGTCGAAGACGATCATGCCGGCACCGGCGGGGCAAAATCCCGGGCGTTGGCGAGCCCCGGCACCCGGCCGCGCGCTGCCGCCACATCGCCCAGATCGATATCGATGATCGCGGTTCCTGCTGCCTCGCCCATGTCGAGCAGCACATCGCCCCACGGCCCGATGACCAGCGAATGGCCAAAGGTGGCGCGGCCGTCGGCGTGCACGCCGGTCTGCGCCGCTGCCACGACAAAGCTGCCGGTTTCGATGGCGCGGGCGCGCAGCAGCACGTGCCAGTGCGCGGCGCCGGTCGGCCGGGTGAACGCCGCCGGCACCGCCAGCAGCACGGCGCCGGCGCGCACCAGCGCCGCATGCAGCGCCGGAAAGCGCACGTCGTAACAAATGGTCAGGCCCAGCGCCCCCCACGGCGTCGCTGCCACCACCGCTGCCTCGCCGGGGGCATAAGCCGCCGATTCGCGGTACGCCTCGCCGCCGCCCAGCGTCACATCGAACAGGTGAATCTTGTCATATCGCGCGCGGATTTCGCCGGTGTCGTCGATCAGGAAGCCGCGATTGGTGAACAGATCGCCGTCGGTCTTCAGCGCAAGGCTGCCCAGTTGCACCCAGACACCATGCGCCCTGGCTGCTGCGCGCACCGCCGCCAGCACCACATCATCGGCCTCGGCCTGCACAGTGCCCGCGGCGCGGCGGCGATCCTTGTCGAGCAGCCCGCTCATTTCCGGCGTGAAGACGATCAGCGCCCCCTGCCCCGCCAGCACCGCAATCGCATCGGACAGCGCCGCCGCCTCCACCGCCGGGTCGATGCCGGTGGTCGTCTGCACGAGTCCGATGCGCAGGGTCACGCCGCCAGCAGCGCGTCGAGCTTGCCGGCGCGGTCCAGCGCCGCCAGGTCATCGCTGCCGCCGATGTGCGCGCCGTCGATAAAGACCTGCGGCACCGTGTTGCGACCGCCGGCCCGCTCCAGCATCTGTGCGCGCAGCGGCCCGCCCATCGAAATGTCATGTTCCTCGAACGCCGCGCCCTTGGCGGTCAGCAGCGCCTTGGCACGCGTGCAATAGGGGCAAAGGAACTTGGTGTAGATTTCAATCTTGGGCATTTTCGTCTCCAGGCAGCATTGTGCCGATAACCGGGCAAACGCGCCAGTGGTTGCATCGCAGGCCGATCACGTGTCGCGCACCGCGCGCGCAAAGGTCAAGACATGCACCGCCGCAGCGCCGCCGCGCCGCAGCACCCGGGCGCAGGCATCTGCCGTTGCGCCGGTGGTCAGCACGTCATCGACCAGCACGATCGTGCGCCCCTTGATCCGCGAGCGATCGCGCACCCGGAAGACGCCGCGCACATTCTTTGCCCGCGCCGCGCGCCCCATGCCGGCGCTGGGCGGCGTTGGCTTGACGCGGTCGATGGCGTCGACCAGCACCGCGGCACCGCTGATCGCCGCCAGCGCCCGCGCCAGCAGTGCCGCCTGGTTGAAGCCGCGCCGCCACAGCCGCCAGCGATGCAGCGGCACCGGTACCAGCAGCACATCGGGGGACAGCATCGTACCGCCAGCGCGCGCCATGTGCGGCGCCATGATCGCCGCCAGATGCTGGCGGTCGCCATGCTTCAAGGCCAGCAGCACGGCACGCGCCGGGCCGCCATACACCAGCGCGGCGCGCGCGGTGGCAAAGTGCGGCGGCTCGGCGAGGCAGACAGCGCATTCGGCGCCAGTGCCAAGGTCATGTTCGAACGGCGTGCCGCAGCGCACGCACACCGGCGCGGTGATGAAGCGCAAATCCTGCCAGCACGCCAGGCAGAACCGCCCGTCGCCATCGACGATGACCCGGCAGCCGGGGCAACGCGGCGGCAGCACCAGGTCGATGACGGTCTGCAGCGGGTTGAACATCGCGCCAACTCTAGTGCGGGATGACATACCGGCAATAGCGCATTACCCAACCTCTGATGTCCAACCCCGATCCCTTCGACCGCGCGCTCCGCCGCCGCCGCCATGCTGCGGCGCAGGCCGGGTTCGCGCGCGCCGATTTCCTGCACGCCGTGATGGCCGATGAACTGCGCGCACGTGTCGCCGAGGTGGCGCGAGACTTCGCTGCGGTGCTTGATCTGGGCGGGCCCAGCCGCGTCTGGCCCGGCGCGACGCGGCTGGCTCTGGCCCCCGGTGACGCCGATGTTGTCGGCGATGAAGACCGGCTGCCCTTTGCCGATGCCAGTTTCGACCTGGTGATCAGCGCCGGCGGCCTTGCCAGCGTCGGCGATCTGCCCGGCGCGCTGGTGCAGGCGCGGCGGGTGCTGCGGCCCGACGGGCTGTTCGTCGCGGCGTTCGTCGGCGGCATGACGCTGGCGGAACTCCGCGCCGACCTGCTCGACGCCGATATCGCGGCCACCGGCGGTGCAGCGGCGCGCATCGCGCCGATGGTGGAGGCGCAGGCGGCAGCCGGGTTGCTGCAGCGCGCCGGGTTCGCCATGCCGGTCGCCGATCTCGAGCGGCTGACGGTGCGCTATGGCTCGATCTTTGCGCTGCTGGAGGACCTGACGCTGATGGGCGCGCGGTCGGTGCTGGCATCGCGGTCATCGCTGCGGCGGGCGGCGCTGGCCGATGCAGCGACGCGCTTTGCGGCGCGCAGCGATGCCGATGGCAAGACGGCGGTGACCGTGGAGATCCTCCACCTCGCCGGCTGGGCCCCCGCCCCCGGCCAGCCGGTACCGCTGGCGCCCGGCAGCGCGACGACCAGCCTCGCCAAGGCGCTGGGCAGCCGTATCTGAAAAGCCGTTGCAGCGGCTGCGCTGCGGTGCTCCATTGCCGCAATACTGTAATCGACGGGGACAGATAATGCGGTTGGTGAAGACGGTTTTTCTGGCGGCCATGCTCGGCTCTGCCGCGATGGCGCAGACGCCCACAATGCTGCCCGACATGGTGCCGGCCTATGACATCGCCTCTCCCACTGCCGATTACATCCGCCGCGAAGTGATGATCCCGATGCGCGACGGTGCCAGGCTGTTCACCGTCATCGTCATGCGCAAGGGCACTGCGCGCGGCCCGATGCTGCTGACTCGCACCCCCTATGACGCCGACAAGGGCACGTCGCGCAACCGCAGCCAGAAGATCGAGGAAATCCTGCCCGTCATGGACGCCGAATTTGTCAATGACGGCTATATCCGCGTCTATCAGGACGTGCGCGGCCTGCACAAATCCGAAGGCGATTATGTGATGAACCGGCCGCTCCGGGGCCCGATCAACACGACCGCCGTCGACCATGCCACCGATGCCTATGATACCATCGACTGGCTGGTGAAGAATGTGCCCGAATCGAACGGCAGGGTTGGCATCACCGGGTCATCCTACCCCGGCTTCACCGCGCTGATGGCGCTGATCGACCCGCACCCGGCGTTGAAGGCCGCGGTACCGCAAAGCCCGATGGTCGATGGCTGGATCGGCGATGACTGGTTCCATTACGGCGCCTTCCGCCAGAACAGTTTCGATTACATCATCGCGCAGACGGCCAAAAAGGGCGACGGCCCGGTGCCCTATGGCAGCGGCGATGATTATGACGTCTATCTGAAGGCCGGGTCCGCCGGCGATTTTGCCCGCGCCTATGGCGTCGATGCCTTTCCCGCCGCGCGCAAGATGATGGAGCACCCGGCCTATGACAACTGGTGGCAGGAACAGGCGCTCGACAAGCTGCTGGCCAAACGCAAGCTGACCGTGCCGACCATGCTCGTCGTCGGGCAATGGGACCAGGAGGATAGTTACGGCGCCCCCGCCGTCTACAAGGCGCTGGAGGGGCAGGACGCCAGGAACGACAAATTGTTCCTCGTCATCGGGCCGTGGCGGCACAGCGGCGTCAATTACGATGGCACCAGCCTCGGCCCGCTCGATTTCGAAGGCGATACCGGGTTGCAGTTCCGCAAGGGCACGATGAAGCCCTTCCTCGATCAGTATCTGAAGGACGGCGCGCCCAGGGCCGATACGCCGCCGGTGCTGACCTATGCCACCGGCGCCAACCGCTGGGACAAGACGGCGAAATGGCCCGCCGGGGCGATGACGCCGCTGTACCTTCACAATGGCTTCGGGCTGGGCTTTGCCGCCGATACCGCCGCCGGAGCCGACCGCTATGTCTCCGATCCGGCGCGGCCGGTGCCGTTCCTGCCGCGGCCGGTGCACATGCGCGACCGCACCGCCTGGACGACGTGGCTGGTCAGCGACCAGCGCTTTGTCGCCGATCGGCCCGACGTGCTCAGCTATGTGACACCGGCGCTCGACAAGGCCGTGCAGATCGCCGGCGCCCCCGAAGTCGACCTGTACGCCGCCACCAGCGGCACCGACAGCGACTGGGTGGTGAAACTGATCGACGTCTACCCCGATGAAGGCACGGCGCGCCCGAAAACCGCCGGGATGCAGCTGCCGGTCGGCGTGGAAATCTTCCGCGGCCGCTATGTGCATGGCCTGCCGACGCCCGCCGCGCTGACGCCGGGCAAGGTGACGAACTTCAAGTTCAGCCTGCCCAACGTCAACCATATCTTCCCGCCCGGCCACCGCATCATGGTGCAGGTGCAATCAAGCTTGTTCCCGCTTTATGACCGCAACCCGCAGACGTTCGTCGCCAACATCTTCGATGCCAAGGCCGCGGACTATCAGCCGGCCACCCAGTCGATCGCCCATGGCCCCGGCCAGGCCAGCGCGATCTGGCTGCCGATCGTCAAGTAAGCGCCTCCGGCGGCCGGCGCCGTGGGCCCCGGACCCCTTTCTTTTCAGCTCACCGCAGCAATGATGTGACGCGAGAAACAATCCGACAATCGGGGTCCGGGGCCCAAGGCCCCGGCCGCCGGAGGCACTTTTCGGCTCTGTTGCGCCTGCGGATTAAAGCGAAATCAGTGAAATTTGCCGGCCATAATCCGGCTCGCCGGCATGGGTGGTGCGGCGATAGCTGAACCAACGGCCATCGTCGGGGTAGGTGTCGATGCCCAGCGCCACCACCTGCCGCACGCCCGCCGCCGCCAGCCGCAGCGCCACAAAGCCTTCGAGGTCGAACTGGAACCGGTCACCGCGGCCGCGCGCGAAAAACCCGTCATGCGCCGGGTTGTCGGCCAGAAACCTATCCCGGAACGCCGCATCGACTTCGTAACTGGCGCGCGCGATGCACGGGCCGATCGCCGCGACGATATGCTCACGCCGCGCCCCAAGCGCCGCCATCGCCGCGACGGTTGCTCCGGCGATATCGAACAGCGCCCCCTTCCACCCCGAATGCGCCGCGCCGATGACCCCGGCCCCGGCATCCGCCAGCAGGATCGGCGCGCAATCGGCGGTCAGGATGCCGAGCGCCAGCCCTGGCGTCGCCGTCACCATCGCATCGGCGTGCGGCCGGTCGGCATCGGCGCAAGCCGCCGTCACCGGCACGACGATGTTGCTGTGCACCTGGTGCAGCGTCGCCAGCGCCGCGCCGGGCGCCACGGCCTCCACCGCGCGGCGGCGGTTTTCGCGCACCGCATCGGCGGCATCCGACGACCCCAGCCCGACGTTCAAACTGGCAAAAATCCCGGCCGATACGCCGCCCTGCCGCCCGACAAAGCCGTGGCGCACGCCCAGCCCCGGCGCGGTGACGAACGGCACGGTCACAGCATCGCCCGGCACAGGATATCCTCATCGGCCTGATCACCGACCATGAAATGATAGGGCTCGATTTCGGCAAAGCCGTGCCGCGCATAGAAACGCCGGGCACGCGGATTTTCGGTGAACACCGACAGCCAGATCTCGCTGAACCCGCGCGACCGCGCCGTGTCCATCGCCCAGCGCGTCAGCACATCGGCAATGCCCAGCCCGTGCCAGGGCTTGTAGATATAAAGTTGCCGCAACTCGCCGGCGCGCGGTCCGGGTGCGCTGGCCGGCAGTTTCAGACTGCTGATCTTGCAGAACCCGATCGGCGCGCCGCCGGTTTCGGCAAAGCGCACCGCGATATCGGGGTCGGCAAGTTCCGCCGCATAGGCGGCGTCGCTGCCTTGCGCCAGGAAGGTCGCCATGTCCTCCAGCTTATACAGCGCGCCGAACGTGTCGATGAACGTCGCCCGCGCAATGCCGCCGAGCACCGCGCCGTCGCCCGGCCCGGCGTCACGATAGGCGATCATGCCGAAAACCCCGCCGGCTGCGGCCAGCCCGGCGCCGTCAACGCCATCACCTTGAACAGCGACCCCATGGTCGTCGGTGCCGTCAGCCGCACCAGCGCCGCCTCGATGGCGGCGGCCTGTGGCCCGGTCGCCCGCGCCTTCAACGCCGCGGCGCGCGCTTCAATACCCAGCCGCGCCAGCCACACGCCCTGCGGCACCGGCCCGTGCGCCGGCACGCCGGCACCGGCGGCAAGCGCAGAAAAATCGACATGGGTGGTCAAATCACTCTCCCCCGGTGCCGCAAACGGGTCGGCAAGGGCGTGGTGCCGCAGCGCCTGCAAACTGTCCAGCGCCGCCGCTTGCGCATAGCCGTAATCGATGATCAGCGCGGCGCCGCCGCGGGCGCGCAGTCGGGCGCCGATTGTCGCTGCAATGGCGCGGCCGGCCTCGCAGATTTCGCCCGGCGGCAGGTCGGACGGGATGGTTGTCGCGGCAAAACCGTCGTTGTCGGTGGCAACCGCGCGCTCCACCCCGCCAGCCAGCCCCTGCCGGATCGGCAGCGCGTCGAAAAATTCATTGGCGATGACGATCATCGCGCGATCATCGGGCACCGCGTCCAGCGTGTCATGCCAGTCCGCCGGCACGCGTGTCGCCTGCGCCGCGCGCAGCACCGGGCTGGTTTCGACCAGTGTCACCACCACCCGATCGGCAAAGCCCGGCAACGGCCCCGCCACCCGCAGCGCATCGGCCATCAGCGTTCCGCGCCCCGGCCCCAGTTCGACCAGCCGCAGCGGCGGCGACCCGGCGCGCAGCCACAAATCGCCGATCCAGCCGCCGATGATTTCCCCGAACATCTGGCTTATTTCCGGCGCGGTGACGAAGTCCCCCGCCGCACCGAACGGGTCGCGCCCGGCGTAATAGGCCGTGTTGCACGCCGCCATCCAGCCATCGAGCCGCATCGGGCCGTCCCGGTCAATGGCCCCGCGCAACGCCGCTGCCAATACGGTCACGCCGCGGCTGGCGCCGTGGTCAGCAATTCCGGCGGCAGCGCCAGCGGCGGCTTGCGCAGCGCGCGCCAAAGCAGGAACAGCCCGGCCAGGATCAGCGGCAGGGTCAGCGTCTGCCCCATCGTCAGCCCCGTCGACAGGAAGCCGAGTTGCGCGTCCGGCTGGCGATAAAACTCCACGATGAAGCGCGATACGCCGTAACCGATGCCGAACACCCCGGCGAGCAGACCGGGCCTGAGCCGCGCGCGCGTGCCCCAGAACAGCAATGTCAGCACGCTGAGCAGCACCACACCCTCCAGCGCGAATTCGAACAGTTGCGACGGATACCGCGGCTCCGGCCCGGCACCCGGGAAAATCACCCCCCAGTCGCTGCCGGTCGGCCGGCCCCACAGCTCGCCATTGACGAAATTCGCCAGCCGCCCCAGCCCCAGCCCCAATGGCGAGACGGTGGCGACATAATCCAGCACGCGCAGCCCCGACACCTTGTTGGTCCAGCCAAAGCCGAAACACCCCAGAATCACCCCGAACGCGCCGCCGTGGAACGACATGCCGCCATCCCACACCCGCAGGATGGCCAGCGGATCGGCGATGTACTGCGCCGGATTGTAAAAGATGACATAGCCGAGCCGCCCGCCGAGGATGACCCCCAGCGTCGCCCAGGTGATGAAATTATCGACATTGTCCGCCGTCATCGGTGACCCCGGCAGCCGGATCATCTTGGCCAGCAGCCACCAGCCGATGACGATCGCGGCGATATACGACAGGCTGTACCAGCGCAGCGAGAATGGACCCCAGTCGCCGAACGGCCCGATGGTGAACACGTCGGGGCGTAGGGGAAGCGCGGCAAAATCCACCGCAACATGCAGCATATCGATCAAGGGTCGCGCCTTTTTGTCTGCTTGCCGTTAACGGCAACTAACATCATAAAGCCCCGGTATAAGAACGCCAATGGGGAGAGTCGATCATGGCCGATCTTGAGAGTTTCCGGAACGAGACGCGCGCCTGGCTTGAGGCCAATTGCCCCGCCGAAATGCGCACGCCGATCGCCCGCGATGCCGATATCTGCTGGGGCGGCCGCAAGGTGAAGTTCACCAGCGATGCCCAGCGTGTCTGGCTGGAGCGCATGGGCGCCAAGGGCTGGACGGTGCCGGAATGGCCGGCCGCCTATGGCGGCGGCGGGTTGAACAAGGACGAAGCCAAGGTGCTGGCCAGCGAGTTGCGCCGCATCAAGGCGCGGTCGCCGCTGTCGTCGTTCGGCATCTGGATGCTGGGGCCGGCGCTGCTCAAATACGGCAATGAAGCGCAGAAGCTGGAGCATCTGCCCAAAATCGCCCGCGGTGAAATCCGCTGGTGCCAGGGTTATTCCGAGCCCGGCGCCGGGTCCGACCTCGCGAGCTTGCGCACCTCCGCCATTCTCGAAGGCGACCATTATGTCGTCAACGGCCAGAAGGTGTGGACCAGCTATGCCGACAAGGCCGACTGGATTTTCTGCCTGGTGCGCACCGACCCGGCCGCGGCCAAGCATCTGGGCATCAGCTTCCTGTTGTTCGACATGACGAGCCCCGGCGTTTCCACCTCGCCGATCAAGCTGATTTCGGGCGCCTCGCCGTTCTGCCAGACGTTTTTCGACAATGTGAAGGTGCCCGCCGAAAACCTGATGGGCACCGCCGGCAAGGGCTGGGACATCGCCAAATATCTGCTGACCCACGAACGCGAAATGATCGGCAACATGGATTCGGGCGATGGTCGCAGTTCGGTCGCGCAGGTCGCCAAGCGGACGCTGGGCATGGACGCCGCCATCCTGTCAGACACCGGGCTGCGCACCGATATCGTCCGCCACGAAATCAACGCCTGGGCGTTCGCGCTGACGATGGAGCGGGTGAAGGACGAGGCCAAGGCCGGGCAAGGCGTCGGCGCACTGTCGTCGATGCTCAAATATTACGGCACGGAGCTTAACAAGGACCGCATGGAGTTGCTGATGAGCATCGGCGGCAGTGATGCGCTGGCCTGGGAAGGCCCGGCAGAGGGCGAGGGCGACCTGGCGCGCAGTTGGCTCCGCAGCCGCGCCAATTCGATCGAGGGCGGCACGTCGGAGGTCAACCTCAACATCATCGCCAAGCGTGTGCTGGAATTGCCGGGGGCATAGCTCCCCTCGCGCTTGCAGGAGGGGGGGGAGTCCACCGCGAGCCTGCCCTTCGCACACACCACCCCCGACCCCTCCCTTGAAAGGGAGGGGAGAAGGAAGAAAATCATGGCCCTAGTTCTCACCGACGACCAGAAAATGATCCGCGATTCAGCGGACGGGTTCTTCAAGACCGAAGCCCCGGTGGCGCAGCACCGCAAGCTGCGCGATACCGCCGATGCCAGCGGTTTCGACCGCGACACCTGGGCGAAAATGGCCGAAATGGGCTTTGCCGGCGTGCTGGTGCCCGAGGAACATGGCGGCGCCGGCTTCGGCCATGTCGCCGCCGGGCTGATCCTGGAGGCCATGGGGCGCAACCTGTCGGCGGCGCCGATGCTGAGCACCGCCATCCTGGGCACCACGGCGCTGGTTGCCGGTGGCACGCCGGAGCAGCAGGCGAAGTATCTGCCGCTGATCGCGCAAGGCCAGCGGCTGTTCGCCCTCGCCGCCGATGAAGCGTCGCGCCACGCTCCGGCGTTCATCGCCACCACTGCGACGCCATCGGGCAACGGCTTCAAGCTCAACGGGACAAAGGGCTTCGTCCTCGATGGCCATGTCGCCGACACGTTGATCGTCGCAGCGCGCACCGGCGGCGACACCGCCGACAAGGACGGCATCACCCTGTTTCTCGTCGATGCGAAATCCGCCGGCATCACTACCGAGCGCCGGTCGATGATCGACAGCCGCAACGCCGCGCGCATCACGCTGGCCGATGTGCAGGTCGATGGCGCCGATGTGCTGGGCAGCGTCGGCGGCGGCTTTGCCATCCTCGAGAAGGTCCTCGATGCCGGCCGCGCCTGCCTTGCTGCCGAAATGCTGGGCGTGTCGTCGGAAAGCTTTGCGCGCACCGTCGATTATCTCAAGCAGCGCGACCAGTTCGGCGTCAAGATCGGCAGCTTCCAGGCGCTCCAGCACCGCGCCGCGCACCTGTTCTGCGAAGTCGAGCTCGCCCGTTCCGCCACGCTGCGCGCGCTGACCGCGCTCGACGAGGCCGATGAGCGCGCCAGCCTGTTTGCCTCGCTCGCCAAGGCAAAATCCGGCGAAGTCGCCAAGCTGGCCACCAACGAGGGCGTCCAGATGCACGGCGGCATCGGCATGACCGACGATTTCGACATCGGTTTCTACATGAAACGCGCCCGCGCCGCGCAGGAAACCTTTGGCGATATCGCCTTTCAGGGCGACCGGCTGGCCCGGCTGCTCGGCTACTGATCCCTGCCGGTTGCAAATCACCGCCGCCATGTCATTGAAGCCACAATGCCAAGAGGCGAATTCTACCGCCCGCAGCACCGCCATTCTGGGGAAAGCACATGAAGTCCGCGCTTGATACTGCCATCGACGACGCCGTTGCCACCATCACCGGCGCCGGCAGCCAGCTTGAAGTCGGCACCGCCATCGTGCGCGGCGCCAGCCTGCCGGCGTTCACCGCGGCGCCGCCATCGATGCGCGAGTTCTTCGCCTTCTTCTTCGCCGTCCAGGCCCCGCGCGAATTCCTCGTCTCCGGCGACGAACGCTATACCTTC
>JBMOGO010000008.1:0-48942 GCA_049318305.1 Polymorphobacter sp. | reverse complement strand
AGCCTTCATCGGCATGGCGCACGGCGAAATCGCCCTGGGTATAGGCCCAGACGCCGTTCCACCGCCGCCAGTAACCACTGTCCCAGCGCTCGCCATCGCCTTTCCAGCCGCGGCCCACACTGCCGTCCTGCACCTTGAAATTTTCCGGGTCACCCCAGACCGTGCGCGCCAGATAGGGATAGGGCGAGGCGATGACGATCTCGCCCTTTTCACCGACTTCGGCGCGGCGCCAGTTGACGCCCGGCCCGGCCCCGCGCGCGAACGGCGCAGTTGCGGTCCGATCGCCGGCCTCGTCCTCCACCCAGACATCGCCGACGATCCACGGCAGCGGGAACGTGCGCGCATCGGCCGCCAGCGGAAAATCGCCATTGCCGTAAAAATGCGTCCAGGCGATGCCGCCATGCTCGGTCGCCCAATAGCTGTTGATATACTGCGGCGTGACATGCTCCATGCCGAAGGCCTGCACCGGCGGGCTGCACGGTTCGGCGCAGAAGGTCGCGACGCGCAGGCCCGACAGGTCGTAATTCTGGATATCGCGCAGGTTCTGCGGGTCGCTCATTACCGCCTTGAGGAAGGTCACGCCGGCCTTGAAGATCGTCACGCCGTGGCGCTCGATCATCGCGGCGAACCGCCCCGAATGCGGGAACACCGGAGCGCCTTCGCCGAGCAGCGTCGTCACCCGCGTCAGCAATGGCGCCGAGATCATATAGCTTTGGCCGGTGATCCAGCCCGGATCGGCAACGACATACAGCACATCGCCGGGCCGTGCGTCGAACGCCACCTTCATGGTTTCGGCGATACCCGCCGCATAGCCGCCATGGACATGGACGACGCCCTTGGGCTTTCCGGTCGAGCCAGAGGTGTAGATGAAGAACATCGGATAATCGGCATCGACCGGCGTGACCGGCGCCGCCGCCCAGATAGCACGCACAAAATCAGTGTCGGGCAAGGCCAGCAATTCGGCCTCGCTGGCGACGCCTGCCGCTGCCAGGATTTCGTCCAGCGCGGTGTTGGTCAGCTCATGGCTCCATACATCGCGGTCGCGCCAGACGATATCGGGCTGGCCGGTGTGGCGGGCGACGACCACGGCGTCGACCCGCGGCGGCGTCGCCACCAGGCTTTCGGCGACGGCAATGCGGATGCGTGCCGCAGCGGTCGAATCGATGCTGCCGGCCTTGCTCAATTCGGCAAGCGCCCGGCCGACGCCGCGCATGACGTCGCCGCGCTCAACGGTGACTTCGCCCTTCAACGTCGCGGTGACGGTATCGCCCATCGCTGCCGACATGTCGGCGGACAGGCCGAGGTCAGCGCCGGCCAGGCGATCGCGCAATAGCTGCAACGCCACCTGCACGGGGACGTAGTTATCCAGCGCCGGGTCGGTATAGGCGGTCTTGAACGGCACGATCTGCGCCATGCGATAGCCGCCATCCGCGGTGATGACGATTTTGGCGCCGGCGTCGTGGATGCGGTCGGACAGCGTCTTGTCGGAGAAACCGCCGAACACCGGCGTATAGAGCACGCCCATGCGCTTGGCGGCTTCGGTATAATAAAGCTGCGCCGGGATGTTCGGCATGTTGAGCGCGATACGGTCGCCGGGCTTGAGCCCCAGGTTCTTCAGCGCAATCGCGCACTTTGCGGTTTCGAGCAGCAACTGACGGCGGCTGACGGCATAGCTGTCCACCGGCGCGCCGCGGCCATTGTCCTGCGCCATGTCCCAGCGATCACCTTCGAAGATGAACGCCGCTTCGTCGCCATGCCCGGCGAGGACGTGACGATCGACTTCGTTGAAGCAGCAATTGGTCCGCGCACCATCGAACCAGCGGAAATGCGGCGCATCATCATCGTTGAAGGCGCGGCTCCACGGCGCAAAATCGGCGGGCAGATCGGGCGAGACCGGTGCAGCGGTCGCAGCATCCCAGCCCGACCAGGCGCCGCCATCAAAGCTGAGCCACGCCGGGCCGGCCGGCAGCGCCACCAGCCAGTGCAGGTTGCGCGCCGCAATATCGCCATGCACCTTGCCGGGATCGGCGAGCACGGCGGCACGCATCGCATTCCAATCGGCGCGGCTGCGCACAGGGTTGCTGAGCACCGCCGGCACAGTCGCCGGGCCTGCGGAATTGGCCGCCAACACTTTATCGTTCATTCTTACTCTGCCCTTTGGTACGATCGGCCATTGTCACGGCCTCGGCCAAGCGACGTGCCTTACAGCAAAATATACGTCTTGCAACATATTATGTCCGTTGGAAGGGCATTAATCGCAATACAGTTGCTAATGACGCGCACCATGGCGTTGGTTGTTACCGGAGGCAAGTATCGCCGCCGTTCATCATATTGCTGGTACCGCCGTCGCCACGCACAGCGACGCCACATACAGGCTGACAGCCTTTGCGCCGAACACAACGCACAAAAAATCGCGCCGCATGGGAGTGCGGCGCGACTTTTTCGTTTCGATGTCCGGCCTTGCGGCCGGCTATGCAAGGTCAGGCAGTGATAGCCGAAGCCGTGGTGCGGCGGCGGAGCTGCAGACCTACGAGACCGAAGCCGACAACCATCAGCGCCCACATTTCCGGTTCAGGCACGCCGTTGACGACCGGCGCCGGATCGGACGAGAAGCTGCCCGTGCTGCGCGCGCGGAAGGTGCGCAGCGCGTTGATCGGCGTGCCGTTGGTCGGCGTTGCCTGCAACGGCGAGGTGATGCCGGTCAGCGACAGGGCGAAATCGCGATCGAGCGTGTTGTCGAAGGTCAGGAAGTCGGACGTGTAAGTGATCGAAGCGACATCAGAGGTGAAGCTGCCCGAGGTGCCGAGACGCTGCCCGAAGATGCTGGCGCCGGTGAAGGTTGCCGACAGCAGGTTCGAACCGGAGGCATAGACGGTGTTGCCGACCTGTATGGCCTGGGCGCTGATGAACGAGAAGCTGCCCGTGAGGTTCTGCTGAATCAGGAAACCGCCGAACGAGATAGCCGGCGTGTTGGTGACCGTCGCCGACAGCGTGTAAATCGCATTGACATTGTTCACGAGCGAGGAAAGCGCCGGCTGCAGGAACGAGAACGACACGGTGCGCGAACCCGGCACGGTGCTGTTAGCGGCGCTGATCGTGTAGAGCGCGCCATTCTTGCTGGAGACGTTGTTGGCAGCGCCATTCTTGAAATAGATGTTCGCGCCGGTACCGATCGCCTGATACTGGGCGAAGGTCGTGATAACGGCCTGCGCCGGAGCCGCACCAACGGTTGCTGCTACAAGCGCTGCTGCAGCCAGAGCCTTGAGGTTTGTCATTTTAGTGTCCCACCTAAAATCTTGCGTTAATGAATTTGAAACCAGCTCGATGGGCCAACCCGAAATCATTTTCTGCTTCTTAAACAGCAATGCAAACATCGTGCCAATTGGCTTTCAGGACCTAAGTCCTTGTCCGAAAACAAATGACGCGCACGTCGCGACTCCCGAGTGTAAAATCTACCGACACTTTTTGCCATTTTGCCGGCAACGCTCTGCCGGCCTCGTCGCCTGAAACATTAACATTTTGTTACACCTCGGATCGGCAGAAACCTGTCCTCAAAAGGCGTTGCGCGGCAACAGCACCGATCCGATGGTCCGGAATAGGATGTAGAGGTCGAGACCCAATGACCAATTCTCGATATAGTAAAGGTCGTGCTCGAACCGCTTGACGAGCTTTTCCTCGGTATCGGTCTCGCCGCGCCAGCCGCACACCTGCGCCCAGCCGCTGATGCCGGGCTTCACCTTGTGCCGCGCCGCATACGAAGCGACCACGTCGGAGAACAGCCGCCCGCCGGCGCGCGTCGACGCCGCGTGCGGCCGTGGCCCGACCAGCGACATGTCGCCCTGCAGCACGTTGAAGATCTGCGGCAGTTCATCCAGGCTGGTGCGCCGCAAAATCCGGCCGACGCGCGTCACCCGCGGGTCGTTGCGGCTGGCCTGGTTGACCTGATCAAGCTCGGCACGATCATGGTACATCGATCGGAATTTATACACCCGGAACGTCCAGTTGTTGAAACCTTCGCGCGGCTGGCGAAAGAAGATCGGCCCTTTCGAGTCCAGCTTGATGGCAATCGCCACCACCAGCAGGATCGGCCAGATCAGCAGCAGGATCAGCACCGACAAGATCTTGTCCTCGGCAGACTTGACCACGGCGTCCATGCCCGAAATCGGCCGCTCGAACAGCGTCATCATCGGCATTTCGCCCAGCATGACGAGCGGCCGCCGGGCAAAGACGAAACTGGCAAGATCGGGCGCCAGCCGGATCTTGATCGGCGTCAGCGCCAACCGGCTCACCACCTGCTGCAACCGCGTTTCCGCCGACCAGGGCAGCGCCACCACGACCTGGTCGACGCGGCCGTCGCGAATCATCGACATCAACGCCGACAGATTACCCAGCACCGGAACATTCGCCGCCGCCGCCGGCACCCGGCCATCGCGGCGATCATCGAAAAAACCGACCAGCGAAATGGTCAGGCGGTCATGCGCCTGGACATATTCGGCAAAGCGCGCGCCCTGTGGCCCGGCGCCAAAGATCGCGACGCGCTGGTTGAAGGTGCCGCGCGTCTTGAGATGGCGCACCCACACGGTCGTCGCCGACCGCGCCAGCAACAACGACACACCGCCGGCGACAAACCAGCCGAGCGCCCAACCACGCGAAAACGAATCCGACGATTTGAGCAGGAAACCCAGGGTGATCAGGAACAGCGCCACCGCAACCCAGCTGGTTGCCACCCGCTGCCACGCCCGGCGCAGCGAGAATTGCGCATCGATATCATAGCACCCCAGCATTTCCGCCAGCACGCCAAAGGCAATCGCGGCGACGAACACGACCCGCGCATAATTGGTCAGCGCGTCACCGAACAGCGTGTCGCGCACCACCCACGTCGACAATGCGCCGGTGGCGAGCACGACGAGGAATTCCAGCATTCGCACACCGAAAATGGCGAGATCGAGCGGCACCCCCGCCTTGTCGGAATTCACCGGCGACAAGGCATCGCGATCGAAGCGTGCTTCCTTCATTGCGCCCCCGTCGCCTGCCAATCGCCAACAGGCGCTGCACGGGAAGGGTTAATTTTACATTTAGAACCAAAGGTAGTGGCGACAGGCACGATTTTTGCTGTAAGGAACCGGAAAATCTGGGGAAGAACCTGATGGAAACGCCATATGACTGGGTTACAGTCTTCGTCTTTGCCGGTTTGATCGTGTTGTTCCTGCAACGTTCGCAGGGCGTTGCCCGTGACCATCTGTGGCAATATCTGGTGGCGGCGGTTGGTTGCGCCGCGACCAACTATCTTGGCAACGAAGCCATCAAGCTGACCGAAACCAACTATCACATCGCCGCCATCGCGCTCGGCCTGGCAACCCTGGCGTTCATCTGGATCGTGCTGCAACCCTTTGGCGAACCCAAGGGCTGACGGGCGACGCACTCCCCGCCGGACGGTGGGCGTCGGCATCAGACTTTAAGGCCCGCAGCCAGTGGCCGCCCGATCAGAATGTCTCGATCGGCCGGCTTCATGGCCCGCACCATCGCTGTCGCAAACGCGGTCAACTGGGCAAACACAGCGGGCGAATTTTCCGCCGGTGTCGACATGCGCACCAGAATTCCGTCGGCAAGATAGCCGCGCAGCTGCTGCTGCAGCTTGACGCGGCGCTGCTCGGTGCCGTCGGTGGGCAGGTCGTCGCCGATCCGGGTCCAGTAGCAAATCTGTTCCATGCGCGAATCGGTCTGCGCGGTCAGCTCGCGTACCGGCAGTTCGACCGAATTGCCCAGATCGACCAGCGCCCGGCGCGATGCCGAAATCGTATAGCCGACCGCGGCATAACAGGCCTCGGGCCGGTGCAGTTGCAGCAGGTCGTTCTGCACCGCACCATAGGCGATGACGACCATCATCGGCAGCTGCGTCGGTGACCGGTACAGCCGTGACAGGGTCTGGCTGTACAGCCGATCGGACAGGCTGCCCGGCGATTTCGGCAGGACGAAATCGCTCGACGGGAAATTCTGCCAGTCGCCGACCTTTTGTGGAATCACATCATCGAGCTTGCGATCGCCCAGCAGCACCAACCGCTTGCGCGGTTGCAGAATGGCCGCCCCGCCCACCGCCGCCAGCAGCGAACCGCCCATGATGAGGTCACGCCGGTTCATGCTGCCATTCCTGTTGCTGGCCGCCCGCGCGATGCCAACCGGTCACGCACCGGAGTCAGTATCTTGTCGACTAGGAAGATGAACAGCAGCGCCGAGGTAAAGGTCACCATCCCGGCGAAATTGTGCAGATAGCCCTGCGCCGCCGCATCGCCGAAATGATAGGTGATCAGCACCAGCGCCGCGACCCGCACGCAGTTCGCCGCCACCGCGATGGGAATGACCAGCGCCAGCAACAGCATCGAATAGCGCCAGTTGCTGCCGCGCAGCATGTACACGTAAAACAGCCCGATCGCCGACAGGCTGACCAGCGAATTCAGCCCGGCGCAGGCGTCTTCGACCAGCAGTTGATAGCTGGCGACATATAATGTCACGCCGATCCTGACGATCGGATAACCGAACCAGCTGAGCCCGCCAGTAACCACTTCCGACACCAGCAGCTTCAGCGGTTGCGTGACGCTGTCGAGCACCCAGCCGGGGATCGGGATGACGAACCCCAGGTAAAAGATCGGGAACCACATCATCCGCACCACTGTCATGCCAACATAGGCATGGGCGACCGATAGCAGCGCCAGCAGCAGCGCCGCCACTTCGACGCTGAGGAAATCAAAGGCGCGGGCAAAGGCATAGGCCGGCACCGCGACCGCCAGCCCGGCAAAGGTAATCCACGGCGTGCCGGGCCGCATCATGCTGCGGATTTCGGGAAGACGGCGGAACACCAGCCACAGCCCGGTCGCCACCACGATCGGTCCGTGCACGCCCGATTCGAGCGACCAGGGTCCGCGCGCCATCGCCACCAGCGTCGGCACCGTCATGGCGATGACGCCGAGCAGCAGCGGCCAATGTCGCAACGTGAGCGCCTGCCAGTCGATACGCGCGGCGGGGGCCGCAGTGGCCATGCTCAAAACTCGTTGAGGACCGAGCCGATGACCGGGCAACGCGCCGCTGCCAACTGATCGATCAGGGTCGTCACATCGGTGAAATAGGTGTGGTTGCGGCGCGCCACGATCAGCGCATAGCCCGCCGCTGCCCCCACCGTCAGCGCATCCGCATTGGCATTGGCCGCGGGCGTGTCGAACAGCACCAGGTCATATTCGCGCAGCAGCGTGTTGGTGCCATCGCGGAACCGGCTGCCCGAGAGCAATTCCTGCGGCCGCGCCACCTTGGGCCCCGCGGTCATCACCGACAGCCTGGGCATCACATTGGCGTGCACGACACGCTCCGGACGCGCCACCTGGAGCGTCAGGAAACTCGACAGGCCGGGCGCCATCGGATCGAGGCCGAAGAACTGGTCCAGCCGCGAATCGCGCATGTTGGCATCGATGAGCAGTGTCTTGATGCCGACCTGCGACAGCGATGCCGCCAAGTTGGCGACCAGATAGCTGCAGCCGGCACCATCGACCGCCGAAATGAACGCCAGTCCGCGCCGGCCGGAGCGGATGTGTTGGGCGATGATCTGGGTGCGCAAGAGGCGGATCGCTTCGGAGCGCAGGCTCTTTTCGTCATGGACAACAACCAGCTCGTCGGAAACCGCGCGGCGCCGCGTATCCTGCAACGCCATGCTGTTGATGAGCTGCTCGCGCGCTTGATCGAGATCGTCGACGGTGATGTAACCCAGTTCCAGCGCCGCCTGGTCAAAATCCAGCCCGCGTTCGCCCTGGTGCTGCACCACCCGCGTCGTCTGGTCCTCCGACAGATAGCCGAGCCGCAGCAGGGTATCGCGGATTGGCGCATCAAAGGCGCTGCGGCCGTCGTCGACGCGCGTCGTCGAGACGTCGGAAAGCGAGCTATTGTCCATCAGGCTACTTTCACTGCGCCGGTTGCAAGGTCGTGTCGCGCTTGCTCAACAGCTTGCGCAGACGGTCACGCCACGGTGACGGCTCGACATCGGCGATCACCGCCAGCACCGGGACCTTGCTGGCAAAGCGCAGGTCTTCGGGGCCGCGGATGCGCCGCGCCAGCAATTCGGTCAGCACCGCGATGGCGACGCCCAGCGCTGTCCCGAACGCAAGCGCCAGGCCCATGATCTGCGGCCAGTTCGGGAAGGAACGTTCCACCCCGCCGATGGCATCGCCGAGCACGACGAGCCCGCTTTCCGACACGTTCGATTCAAGCTGCAGATCGGCAGTGCGCGCCGCGGCCTTTTCATACTGGCTGCGACGCAGATCGACTTCGCGCTGCATCTGCGCCAGCTGGTCGAGCTTGTCCTTCATGCCGAGCACCTTGGCCTTTTGGGCGTTGTATTCGGCCTGCAATGACGACACCGACTGGCGGGACGAGCCGCTTTGCGCCGCCCCTGCCGCCCGCGCCGCCGCCATTTCACGGCCCAGCTGCGCCTGCAACAGGTTGCGACGCGCAATGCCGTTCTTGTAGTTCGGGTGCTCGGTGCCCAGCTTTTCGGCGGCCTGCTCCATCTGGTCGTTGAGCGTCGCCAGCTGCATCTTCAACTGGTCGACAACGCTCGACGATGTCGCCTGCATGGTTGCCTGGAACTGCTGCGCGCCTTCGCCGCCCTGCAAGGCGACCAGCGCCTGCTGCAACCCGGCGAGCTTGGTCGATTCGGCTTCCTGGCCGCCGGCGGTCATCACGATGCCATTGTCCTGTTCGAACTTGGACTTGGTGGCCTCGGCGGTGGCCAGCTTCTTTTGCGCCACATCGGCCTGTTCGCGATACCAGTCGGCGGTGCGGCCGGCGCTGTCGGTCTTGAAGCGCAGGCTGGCGGTAATGTAGGCGTCGCGCAACAGCGTCACGACCTGCTTGGCATCGTCCGGGTTCGGCGATTCATAGGTGATTTCGAGGATGTTGGAGCCTTCGACGACACTCGCGCTGGTGACGGCGATAATGCGCTGCGCACCCCAGCGGCGAAGATCGCCGACGCCGCCGGTATCGGCCTGCCAGGCGGCGATGACGGCCGGATTCTGCGTCCAGCCCAGCTTGTCGACGACTTCGCCGGCGACGCGGTAATCCTGGATCAGTTCGATCTGCGTCTTGACGTAACCGCGCGCGAAACCGCCCGAAATCATCTGGCCGGTGACGGGATCGGGCTTGATCAGGTCGAGCAGCACGCGCGCCCGCGCCGGATAGCGTTCCGGCAGGATCTTGGCGACGCCGAGCGCGACGACGAACACCGTCAGCAGTGTCGCCAGAATGATCCAGCGCCGGGCGATCAGGATTCGCAGAAACTGGATCGGACTCATCTAAAATCCCTCACTGACGCACGGCGTAACGCAAAACCCCGCGCTGACTCGCGGTAGGCAACGATCAAAACAGGCGTTCCTTGACGATAATCACGTCATTCTTCTGGATAACAGTAGCCACGTCGGTATCGACTTCCTTGGCAGCGCCGCGGATCAGCCCGACCTTGCCGGTCGACCCGGTCGCGGTCACGCCGCCGGCCACGGCCAGCGCCTGGCGGATCGTCATGCCCGGCACGATGGGAAAGCTACCGCCTCGGTTGATCTGGCCGCTGATGAAGAACTGGTCGGCATCGGGCACGAACAGCGTGTCACCGGCCTTCAGCACCGGGTCCTTGTCGGCATCGCCGCGCACCAGGCCTTCGGTTTCCAGCCGCATTTCGGGGCTGCCGGGACGGCGCAGATAGGCATAGGTGGCGCCATCGGCGCGGATCCAGCCGGCCTTGAGCAGCATGTCGAGGGCGCGATACGGCCGGTCGAGCGGGAAGATGCCCGGCGTGTTGACCTTGCCGGCGACATTGACCGACTTGCTGACATAGGTGCCGATTTCGACGTTGACGACCGGCGCCTTGAGGAACCCGCCCGACGTCAGCTTGTCGGTGACCAGCTTGGCAAGGCCGACATTGGTCTGGCCGGATGCCATGACGGTGCCGATCAGCGGCATGACGATGGTGCCATCGGACTTGATACGCGTCGTGATGCCGGCATCGGGCTGGCCATAGACGATGATCTGGATCGAATCATCGGGGCCGAGCACATAGCCCGGGCCGCCCGACGGATCGGCGGCGAGCGCCGCGCTGCTGCCGACCAGCATAGCGGCAACGGACAGGTCACGAAACAGGCGAACGGTCATCAAGATTCCCTCCCAAGGCGCATACGCAAGGACAACACAGCCGAAAAGCTGTTGAAACTGAACTCGACCGGATTGGAGTTCCGGTCCTGGTACGCCACTTCGAGCGACAGTGAATACAGCTTCACCGGCGCATAGCTGATGCTGCCATATACGCGCGAAATCTCGTCCCTGATGCGCCGGGCGCGTTCATCGATCGTGGCAAAGCTGTTGAAGTAGGACCGCTTGTTATAGGTGACGCCGGTGCCAACGCTGATGGCGCGGCCCAGTTTGTAATCGATATCAGCGCCAAAATCGGTGGTCACCTGATATTGTGCGCCGACATTGGCGCTGGCCGAGACGTTGCGCGCCGCCGACAAGGTGACGCCAAGGCGCGGCGACGGCGTGTACGAAATGCTGCCATCATACCCCAGCCCAGTGAACTTTTCCCGTTTGATCGGCCCCAGGATGAAGCCGGGAGGCGCCGGCGGCACGGTGACACCGACGATGTCGATGACGGTCACCGGCTTCGGCTGCGATTCGAGATAGGAAACGCCCAGCGTCAGCGACAGCCGCGGGCCGAGTTCGCGCTGGTAACCAAAGCGTCCCGAAAGGATATCGACGCCGTCGCGCACCATCATGCCACCCGGCACGGTGACGCTGCGTTCCGGATAATCGACCTGGTTGAAGGTGCCCGACAGCGAGAAACGCCCGATACCGCCCAGCGCATAGCTGATGTTCGGGCTATAGCTGGTGCTGTTCAGGTCGAACTGGTTGCGCGAAAAACTGTCATTGCGTATCTCGCTGCGCCGGATGCTGCCGCCAAAACCCAGCCCGACAGCGGATTCGCACGTCGCCGAAGCGCCATAGGTGAAGCGTTCCTGCAAGTTCGGCACCAGCTCGGCAACTTCGGACACCAGCACCTGCTGGCTGTTGAAATCGGCAGCGACGGTGGCCGTGCAACGCGTGCCGGCGCGCAGGTTGATACCGCCGCCGAGCGCATAGCGATTGCGATCGAGCTGGGTGTTCTCGATGTAATAGTCGCGGCCCAGAGTGGCACCGAAAAACACCTGCTGCCGCCCGACCGGTACGCCGATGGCGGCGCTGACGGTGGGCGAGATGCGGAAATCTTCCTTTTCCGATCCAGGGCGGATGGCAATGCCGTCGCCGGCGCGCAGGATATTGGTGTCGTAAATGCTGCGGACACCGGCTTCGAGCCGCCAGCCGCGGCCGGTGACGGCGGGCACCGTGGTCAGGCCGGTGTTGGCAAAACCCGGGTCATCACCCGCCGTGCTGGGCGCCGCCAGCGTCGGCGTGGCCGCAATGACAGCAGCTAGCGACGTCGCCGCCAGCAATGTGTTGCAACAAAAAGTTCGCATTCCACCCACGCCTCGCAATTTTGCCGCTGATACCAGTCCCTCTGCGTAACAGCAACCACCCTGACACCCCGAACAGCAACCTTGACACGGCTTTGGCCGTAACTGTTACCACGAAGGGCGCTGCGCTGCATAATTATGCGAAAAGCACCTGTCATTCAAACGCGCTGTTGTATAAACCGTGATGCAGATACGTTTGTTGCCGAAGTAGGAAGCCTGATGATCTGGAAACGCTGGTCGCGAATGGAACGGGCAGGCGCCGATTCCGCGCTCGATCAAATGCTTGGTGATGAGCCCGGCGAAACCTCGGCGCCCAGCTACACCCCACCGCAGAGCTCGGTGTTTGCCCAGCCTTCCGGTGAAGCCCGCCCGGCGTTTCTCGACACGCTGTGGCGCGAACCCGACGAGGGCCAGCGCTCGCAAGGCCTGCCGCGCTTTGCCGCCTCGGCGTCCGACGATGTCGACAGCACCGACGCCGATTCCATCATGGCCCGCCGCAAACTCGCGTTGCGCGATGCGCTCGGCGCGTCGCAGCCGGTCATCGGTCGGGAAAGCTTTGCCGGCCGCCACGATGCCCTGGCCCAGCTGATCGCCAGCATCGAGCAGCAGCGCGTCCATGTCGTGATCTACGGGGAGCGCGGGATCGGCAAGACCAGCCTGGCGCATGTCTTTGCCGAAACCGCCCGCGAGGCGCGCTATCTCGTGCTCTATGGCAGCTGCGGCACCGAAGCCGAATTCTCGTCGATGTTCCGGTCGTTCGCCGCGCGCATCCCGCGCCTTTACCACAAATCGGTGCTGCCCAATTCGCCCGAGGCGGAAAGCGGCGACCATTTCGACGTGATGCTGGAGGATAACTTCGGCCCGCGCGAACTCGCCGACCTGTTCGCCGAAGTCACCGGCACTCGCGTCATCATCATCCTCGATGAATATGACCGCGTTCTCGATGCCAGCTTCCGCCGGGACGTCGCCGAGCTGATTAAGAACCTGTCCGATCGCGCCGCCCGTGTGCAGCTGGTGCTGACCGGCGTTGCCCAGAACCTCGACGAGCTGATCGGCTATGCCCCGTCGATCCGGCGTAACATCGTCGGCCTGCCGATGCGCCCACTCAGCCCCGGCGAAGTCCGCGACGTCATCGGCATCGGCGAAGCTGCCGCCGAAATCCGTTACTCGGATGAAGCTGTCAACATGATCACCGGCACGGCCGGCGGCTCGCCCTATCTGGTCCGCCTGATTGCCCACCAGGCGGGCCTTGCCGCGCTGACCGACCGGCGCTCGACGGTCGATGAGAACCATGGCCGTGCCGCTGTCGAACGCGTGCTGACCGACTGGAACGCTTCGTTGCCGCGCCGCGTCCAGGCCAGCCTGGGCCGCGACGAAGCCCGGGCGCAATGGCCGCTGCTGGTCGCCGCCGCGCGCGCCGGCAGCTCGGCCGATGGCTATTTCGGCATCGACGATGTGTTCACCGAAATGAGCGGCAGCCAGTCCCCCGCCGTCATCGAACGCGACCTCAAGCGTTTCGCGCATCCGCACGACCTGCTCGAACTGCACGAATTCGCCGATGAAGTGCGCTTCCGCTTCCGCTATCCCGGTGTGTCGTCGCTGCTGCTGATGTCGGCGGCGATGGCGCGGATTGCGGCGTGAGGCTGGCTCTGTCCGCTTCTCACCGTCGCTGAATTGTCATGGGTGAATGGTGCGACCGGCTGCGCGTCTGGCGACTGAGACGCAGCGACAAGGAATATGAATGCCCGAAACTGCGCGCGTTGTTCAGGGACAAATATCAGATCGAAGTCGGCCTCTACAGCTATGGTGCGTTCGACAAATGGCGCGTGGCAGGCCGCACCCGCATCGGCCGCTATTGCTCGATCGCCAAGACCGCCCGCATCATCGATTCGAACCATCCGACTGATGCGCTGACCAGCCACCCTTTCCTCTATGAAGCCAAGTTCGGCGTGGTGCCGCGCGACCTGATGGATGCGGCCTGGCTGGAAATTTCCGACGATGTCTGGATCGGCCACAACGCCATCATCACGCCGGGCTGCAAGGCGATCGGCCGCGGCGCCATCATCGGCGCCGGCGCGGTCGTCACCCACGACGTGCCGGCCTATGCCATCATGGCCGGGGTGCCCGCCAAGCGGCTACGCGACCGCTTCGACGCCGCCACCATCGCAGCCATCGAGGCGTCGCGCTGGTGGGAACGCGACAAGGCCGGCCTTGCCGAGCTGGTGCAACGCTTCCCCGATGCCGCCTATCGGCCGAGCCCGGCAACGCTGGCCAAACTGGGTTGACCCGCGAAATGCCGCGCGTCACCGTCATCATCCCGCACCTCAACACGCCGGTCGCACTGGCGCGGTGCCTGCAATCGGTGACTGGACAGGCGCTCGATCACGGCGAGGCGGCGATCATCGTCGTCGACAATGGCTCCACCGTGCCGCTCGATGCGGTCTGGGCGCAGTTTCCGCAGGTTACGGTCCTCCACGAACCGCGCCCCGGCCCCGGGCTGGCGCGCAATACCGGCGTTGCGGCAGCGACCGCATCGGTGCTGGCTTTCATCGATGCCGATTGCCGCGCCGCGCCGGGCTGGTTGCAAGCCGCCGTCGATGCGGTGGAATCCGCACCGCAGACCGCCGTTGTCGGCGGCGACATCCGCATCGATTTCACCGATCCTGCGCACCTGACCGGCATCGAGGCCTATGAAGCGGTGTTCGGTTTCCGCCAGCAACTCTACATCACGCAAAAACACTTCTCGGTCACTGCCAACCTCGCCATGGCGCCTGCTGTCCATGCCGCTGTCGGCGATTTCGGTGGCATCGACATCGCCGAGGACCTCGACTGGGGGCAGCGTGCCCATGCCGCCGGCTTTTCCACGCGCTATCTGCCCGCCATGCGCGTCTATCACCCGGCGCGCCCGGATTTTGCCGGGCTCGAGCGCAAATGGCAGCGCCATGTCCGCCACGACTGGAACGCTCATGTTGCCACCGGCGGTGCCAGCTGGCGCTGGCAGGCGCGGGCGCTGGCGATGATCGTCTCGGTGCCGCTCGAAGCCCGCAAGCTGTTCGCCTCCGACCGCATCCACGGCCTCGGCAACCGGCTGCGCGGGCTGGGCGTACTCACCCGCATCCGCTGGTTCCGCATGGCGGAGATGCTGCGAGTCATGTCGGCGCCGCTCGAAAGCGGCGGCGATTTCTGGAACCGCCAGCCCGGCACGCCGACATGACCCCCTTTGCCCACCCGCGCCGCGCTGTTAAATATTGACCGCAAGCCAAAGCCCGGCGCATTGACGCCGTAACCCGACACAAAGCTGTTCTCAGGAGCTTCGACGATGACCCCGGTTCGTATCACTATCCTCGCCTCGGCTGCCATCGCCATTCTGGCCACCACCGCGTGCGGCGATTCAAAGAAGCCGCCCGAAGGCCAGGTCGTCGCCACCGTCGACGGCAAGGATGTGACCATCCACGAGCTCAACGCCGAAATCGCCCAGATCCCCAACCGCGGCGACGATGCCCCGCGCAAGCTCGTCGAATCCGTTGCGCTGGCGCGCGTTATCGAACGCAAGATGCTGGCGCAGGAAGCCGCCAAGCGCGGGCTCGACAAGAACCCGCAGTTCCTGCTGGCCCGGGCGCGCACCGATGAAACACTGCTGGTGCAGGCACTGCAGGGTGACATCCAGTCCAAGGTCACCGCGACGCCGCGCGAAAACGCCCAGAAGTTCATCACCGAAAACCCGCAGGTGTTCGGCGATCGCAAGATCTTCACACTCGACCAGATCCAGTTCCTGCGCCCGGCCAACATCGACAGCCTGCCGTTCAAGGACGCCAAGACGATGGCCGAAGTCGAAAAGATCCTCGTCGATGCCAATATCGAATATCGCCGCGCGCCGGAGCAGCTCGATTCGCTGACCGTCAACCCGGCACTGACCACCGAGATCACCAAGCTGAGTTCCGCTGCCAACGCCGAACCCTTCATGTTCGCCGATCAACCCGCCGGTGCGCCTGCGCCGATCATCTATGTCAACATGGTGACCAACGCCAAAAGCCAGCCGTTCATCGGCGAAAAGGCCATCACCTATGCGCAGAACATCCTGCAGCGGCAGGAGATTCAAAAGCGCCTCGCCACTGAATTGAAGACCTGGCAGGAATCGTACAAGACCAAGATCATCTATGCCAAGGGCTATGGCGCACCGGTGTTCCCCAAGGCGCCGCCAGCAGCGCCGGCCGCAGCCCCCGCACCGGCAGCCGCCACAGCCGTGCCGGCCGCTGCCGCCGCGAACTGATCGGCGGCTTCCGGCTCACATTTTCCCAAGCCCGGTCGCCCGGTGAAAACGCTTCGGATCGGGCTGTTGTGGCACGCCGCTGCCGCCGGCAACCTGGGTGTCGGCGCATTGAGCGTCGGCAACATCGCGCTGGCGCGGGCGGCAGCGGCGCGCGCCGGGGTGGTGCCGCATTTCGTGCTGATTGGCGCGCGCGAAACCGGGGCGTCGTACATCACCGATCCTGACGTCGAGGTTCGCGCCGTCACCGGCCGATACATGCTGTCAGGCTATCGCGGCGACCTCGCCAAGCTCGATATCCTGCTCGATATCGGCGCCGGCGACAGTTTTGCCGATATCTACGCCGACAAGCGCTTTGCCTATATGGTCGCAACCAAGGCGATGGCGATCCTGGCCGGCAAGCCGCTGGTGCTGTCACCACAGACCATCGGCCCATTCAGCCGGCAACCGCACACCGCCATCGCCGCCTGGCTGTGCAGCCACGCCGCCGTGGTGTTCGCCCGCGACCCGCTGTCGATGGCGGTGCTGCAGAAACTCAGCCCCAAGGCCGATGCGCGGCAGGTCATCGATGTGGCCTTTGCGCTGCCCTTCGACCGCCCCGACCCCCGCTCCACTGGCCCGGTGCGCGTCGGCATCAACGTCTCCGGCTTGTTGATGAGCGGCGGCTATTCGGGCAGCAACGAATATGGCCTGACCATCGACTACCCCGCCCTCACCCGCGCGCTGATCACCGCGTTCACGGCGATGCCCGATACCGAGGTGCATCTGGTCCCGCATGTCATCGCCCCCGGCCTGCCGCGCGACGATGATGGCGCCGCCTGCGATGCGCTGCAGGCCGAATTCCCTCAAGTTCTCCGCCACCCGGATTTCGCTTCGCCATCGGCCGCCAAAAGCTTCATCGCCGGGCTGGATTTCCTCGTCGGCGCGCGCATGCATGCGACCATTGCTGCCTATTCCGCCGGCGTGCCGGTCATCCCGATCAGCTACAGCCGCAAGTTCGAAGGCCTGTATGGCGGCCTGCACTACCCCTGGCTGGTGCCCGCCAAGGGCATGACCACCGAACAGGCGACCGCTTTCATCCTCGATGCCTTCGCCCGCCGCGCCGAAGTCGCTGCCGATATCGCCGCCGGCACCCCGGTGATCACGGCGGGGCTCGAGGCCTATACCGCCGAATTGGCGAAGCAGTTCGCCCGCGTGGCGGCATGACGCCGTCACCCGCCCTCGCCCGTGTCGAGCGCGGCCAATTGTGTACGGGTTGCGGGCTGTGCGCTGCCATTTCGCCAGCGATCACGATGGAGATGGTTGCGCCGGGCTACCTCCGCCCCTGTCAAACCGCCGCAATAACCGCCCAAACCGATGCAGAAATCGCCGCCGCCTGCCCCGGCCTCAGCGTCGACGAGACCGGCCAGGCCCCCGCACCGGTGCAGGATCCGCTATGGGGCCCATCGCATTTCACCGGCACCGGCTTTGCCACTGACGCTGCGCTGCGTACCAACGCGTCCTCCGGCGGGGTGATTTCAGCGCTGCTGACCCATGCGCTGGCCACCGGCATGGTCGATTTCGTCGTGCAGACGGGCGCCGACCCCGATGTGCCGACCGGCAATCGCACCGACGCCTCGACCTCCGCTGCCGACATATTCGCCGCTGCCGGCTCGCGCTATGCCCCTTCCGCCCCCCTCGCCGACCTCGAAACCTGGCTGGCGCGCGGCCGTTTCGCCTTTGTCGGCAAGCCCTGCGACGTGACGGCCTTGCGCGCCCGCGCCCGCACCGACCCGCGTATCAATGCGCAAGTGCCGCTGATGCTCGCGTTTTTCTGCGCCGGCATCCCCAGCGCCGCCGGCACCGGGCGCATCCTCGAACGGCTCGGCGCGCCCCCCGAGGACGTCACCGCCTTTCGTTATCGCGGCGATGGCTGGCCCGGCTATGCCACCGCCACCCTGAAGGACGGCAGCACCCGGCGCATGAGCTACGCCGACAGCTGGGGCGAAATCCTGTCGAAGGAAGTCCAGTTCCGCTGCAAGATCTGCCCCGACGCCACCGGCAATGTCGCCGATATCGCCTGTGCCGATGCCTGGTACGGCGACGAACGCGGCTATCCCAGCTTTGAAGAACAGGACGGCCGCAGCCTGGTCATCGCCCGCACGGTCGCCGGGCTGGCGCTGCTCGATGCCGCGCGCGCCGCCGGAACGGTCGAAACCACCCCGCTCGCCATCGCCGAAGTCGCGAAGATGCAGCCGGCGCAAGCCCGGCGCAAACGCCAGATATTGTCACGCCTTGCCGCCATGACGGTTGCCCGGCGGCCGGTGCCCCGGTATCGCGGGCTGATGCTCTGGTCGGCCGCCGCCACCGACAAACCGATCGAGCAGGCGCGCAGCTTTGCCGGCCTCCTCCGGCGCTTCATGCAGGGACGCACATGACCGAGCCGACACCCAGACGCGGCATCATCCTGGCGGGTGGCTCGGGCACCCGCCTGTATCCGCTGACCAAGCCGGTCTCGAAGCAGCTGATGCCGGTCTATGACAAGCCGATGATCTATTACCCGCTGTCGGTGCTCATGCTCGCCGGCATCCGCGAAGTGCTGATCATCACCACCCCGGCCGACAGCGCAGCGTTCCGCGGCCTGCTCGGCGACGGCAGCGACTGGGGGATGCACATCGAATATGCCGTGCAGCCGGAACCCAAGGGGCTGGCGCAGGCCTATCACATCGGCGCGGATTTCGTGCGCGACCGGCCCTCGACGCTGATCCTGGGCGACAATATCTTCTACGGCCACGGCCTGCCCGAGCTGCTGGCGCGCGCCAGTGACCGCACCAGCGGCGCCACGGTCTTCGGTTATTACGTCAAGGATCCGCAGGCGTATGGCGTCGTGTCGTTCGATGCCAATGGCCGCGCCGCCACCATCGAGGAAAAACCCGCCAACCCGCGTTCCAATTACGCCGTCACCGGCCTGTATTTCTATGATGGCGACGCGGTGCGCATGGCACGCGATATCCAGCCTTCGGCGCGCGGCGAGCTGGAAATCACCGACCTCAACCGCCTTTACCTCGAAGCCGGCACGCTGGAGGTCGAGCTGATGGGCCGCGGCTTCGCCTGGCGCGATACCGGTACCCATGGTTCGCTGCTCGATGCCGGGCTGTATGTCCGCATCGTCGAGGAACGCCAGGGCCTAAAAATCTGCTGCCCCGAGGAAATCGCCTGGCGGCAGGGCTTCATAGATGCCGAACAGCTGGCGCGTATCGCCGAACCGCTGCGCAAATCGGGCTATGGCGAATATCTGCTGACGCAGTTGAAGATCGCCGGATGATGCTGGCCATCAGCCCAACGAGGCACGCATGATTGTTACCGACACCTCGCTGCCCGGCGTCAAGCTGATCGAACCCAAGGTCTTTGGCGACGATCGCGGCTTTTTCCTCGAAAGCTGGAACGCCAGCAGCTTTGCCGCCGCCGGGCTGGACCTGACGTTCGTGCAGGACAATCACAGTCGGTCGGCGCGCGGAGTATTGCGCGGCCTGCATTTCCAGCTGCAGAACCCGCAGGGCAAGCTGGTCCGCGTGACGCAAGGCGCGGTCTTCGATGTCGCAGTCGATATCCGCCGATCATCGCCGCACTTCGGCCAATGGGTCGGCTATGAACTGTCGGACGCCAACAAGCGCATGCTGTATGTACCGCCGGGCTTTGCGCATGGCTTCCTCGTGCTGTCCGAAAGCGCCGATTTCCTGTACAAATGCACCACGCTGTATGACGCGCCGAACGATCGCGGCATCCGCTGGGACGACCCCGCCATCGGCATCGACTGGCCGCTGGCCGGGCTGACCCCGCAGCTTTCCGGCAAGGACGCCGCGGCGCCGCTGCTCGCTGCTGCCGAGGTGTTCGCATGAGGGCGCTGATCGCCGGCGCCGGCGGCCAATTGGGCCGCGCCCTGCAAGCTTGTGCGCCGCCGGGCGTGACCGTCATCGCGCCGCCTGAGGCCGATTTCGACATCACCAGCACAGCCACGGTCGCCGCCGTCATCGCCGCCCACGTCCCCGATATCGTTATCAACGCCGCCGCCTATACCGCCGTCGACAAGGCCGAATCCGACGTGGACGCCGCACACCGCATCAATGCCGGTGCCGTCGCCAACCTGGCCGCGCACGCGCCAAAGCTGGTCCACATCAGCACCGACTTCATTTTCGACGGCAGCGCCAGCATGCCCTATGCGCCGGACGCCGCGCCCAACCCGCTCGGCGTCTATGGCGCCACCAAACTCGCCGGCGAACGTGCCGCCGGGCCCGCCGCGCTGATCATCCGCACCGCCTGGGTTTATGCGGCGCAGGGCAACAACTTTGTTCACACCATGCTGCGCCTGATGCGGGAGCGCCCGGAAATCCGTGTCGTTGCGGACCAGATCGGCACGCCGACCCATGCCGCCGGCCTTGCCCGCGCCGTCTGGGCGCTGTCCGGCCACAGCGGCGTTTTTCACTGGACCGACGCCGGTGCCGCCAGCTGGTATGATTTCGCCGTCGCCATCCAGGAGGAAGCGCTGGCGATCCGCTTGTTGCACAGCGCCATTCCGGTCATCCCGATCCGCACGGCGGACTACCCCACCCCGGCGCGCCGCCCGGCGTACAGCGTGCTCGACAAGACCAGCAGTTGGGCGGTTACCGGCCCCGCCGCGCACTGGCGCAGCGAGCTGCGGTTGTGCCTGCAAGCCATGAAGGACGCCACGTGACCAACTTGCTCGTCACCGGCGGCGCCGGCTTTATCGGCGCCAATTTCGTGCATTACTGGCAGGCGCACCACCCTGCCGACCGCATCACCGTGCTCGATGCTCTCACCTATGCCGGCAACCGCGCCAACCTCGCCGGCGCCAACAGCGTGCAGTTCGTGGAAGGCGACATCCGCGACACGCCGCTGGTCGAAACCCTGCTGCGCGAAAGCGCCATCGACACGATCGTGCATTTCGCTGCCGAAAGCCATGTCGATCGCTCGATCCATGGCCCCGCCGCCTTCATCGACACCAATATCCTCGGCACCATGAGCCTGCTGACCGCCGCCCGCGCCGTCTGGCTCGGCGAAAACGCCCGCCCGCACCGCTTCCACCATGTCTCCACCGATGAAGTCTATGGCTCGCTGGGTGCCACCGACCCGGCGTTCAGCGAGACGACGCCCTATGCCCCCAACAGCCCCTATTCGGCATCGAAGGCGGCGTCGGACCATCTCGTCCGCGCCTGGCACCATACTTATGGCCTGCAGGTCACCACCTCGAACTGTTCGAACAACTACGGCCCCTACCAGTTTCCCGAAAAGCTGATCCCCCTGTTCCTCATCAACGCGTTGCACGGCCGCGCCCTGCCGATCTATGGCGATGGCATGCAGATCCGCGACTGGCTGCACGTCGAGGACCATTGCCGCGGCATCGAGGCGGTACTGCTGAAGGGCCGCATAGGCGAAACCTATTGCATCGGTGGCGGCGCCGAACTGCCCAACATCACCGTCATCGACACGCTGTGCGCCGCCGTCGATGCGGCGTTCGCGCGTGATCCGGCGCTGGCGCTGCGCTTCCCGGCCGCGCCCGCCGCCAACGGCCAGCCCACCGCCAGCCTGAAAACCACCGTCGCCGACCGCCCCGGCCATGATCGCCGCTATGCCATCGATGAGCGCAAGGCGCGCGCCGAACTCGGCTATGCCCCGGCACGCGATTTCGAAACCGGTTTTGCCGCGACCCTGGCCTGGTATCTGAACAACGAAGACTGGTGGCGCGCCGTCCTCGACGGCAGCTACCGCCACTGGGTGGAAACCAACTACGCTGCGCGATAGCGCCGTACCGCAATCCCGGCTAGTTCACACCATGCCTTATCGCCGCCCCGTGACCGCCATCCGGAAGTTCCTCAGCACCGAAGCTGCCGGCGGTTATGTGTTGATGGCCGCCGCCGCGCTGGCCATGCTCGTCGCCAACTCGCCGCTATCCGCCGCCTATGGACACGCCCTGCACGCCTATGTCGGCGGGCTGTCAGTCCTGCACTGGATCAACGACGGGCTGATGGCGCTGTTCTTCCTGCTCGTCGGGCTGGAGATCAAGCGCGAACTGATCGACGGCGAGATGTCGTCCTGGCCGCGCCGTATCCTGCCAGGTGCCGCCGCGCTCGGCGGCATGGTCGCCCCGGCGCTGATCTACCTCGCCATCAACGCCGGCATCCCGGCCAATCGCGACGGCTGGGCGATCCCCGCCGCCACCGACATCGCCTTTGCGCTCGGCGTGCTGGCGCTGCTCGGCAGCCGCGTACCGGCGTCGCTCAAGCTGCTGCTCACCGCCATCGCCATCATCGACGATCTTGGCGCCATCCTGATCATCGCCATCGCCTATACCGACAGCCTCAACCTGACGGCGCTGGGCCTCGCCGCCACCGGCCTGGCGGTGCTGGCGGTCCTCAACCGCCGCAATGTCCAGTCGTTGGTCCCCTATCTGGTCATCGGCGCCGGGGTCTGGTTCGCGGTGCTGCAATCGGGCATCCACGCGACGCTCGCGGGTGTCGCGGTCGCCTTCACCATTCCGATCAACCGGACCATCGGCGCGCCCGAAGACTCGCACTCGCCGCTGCTCCGCCTCGAACATGCCCTCGCGCCGATCAGCGCCTTTCTGATCGTGCCGATCTTCGGCTTTGCCAATGCCGGGGTCGATCTCCGCGCCATGGTCCCCGCCGATGCCGTTGCGCCTGTCCCGCTCGGCATCGCGCTCGGGCTGCTGCTCGGCAAGCCGCTCGGCGTGTTCGGCGCCATTGCGCTGCTGGTCAAAACCCGCCTCGCCGATGCTCCTGTCGGTGCCAACTGGCGGCAACTGGCCGGCCTGTCGGTGCTGTGCGGCATCGGTTTCACCATGAGCCTGTTCATTGCAGCGCTCGCATTTGGTGAAGGCACGCCGCAGGATTCGGCTGCCAAGCTCGGCATTCTCGGTGGCTCCATCCTGTCGGCCATCGCCGGCTGGCTGGTGCTGGCCAGCGCCCGCCGCGCGTGACCGTCTTCGGCCGCTACCCGCATTTCACCGCCTTTGCCGCCGTCACGCTGACCGTCGGCGGCGCCGGCTTGACGCTGCTGCACCCGGCGCGCGCCCTTCTCATCGGTTTCGATAGCGGCGCGGTGGTGTTCCTGATGCTGCTGCTGCGCAAGTTCCGCACCGACAAGGCCGATGCCATGCGCCGCCGCGCCGCCCGCAACGAGCCCGACCATCATGTGCTGACGGGGCTGGCGCTGTTCATCACCGGTATCGTCGTCACTGCCGTCTGGGTGGAACTGACCGGCGAGGGTGGCCAGCACGCCACCGGCATCGCGCTGGCGGCGACCTCGCTGGCGCTAGCCTGGCTGTTCGCCAACAGCCTGTTCGCGCTGCATTATGCACATATCTACTATTTGAAATCTGCCGGCGCCGACCTCGCCGGGCTGGATTTTCCCGGGCATCACGAAACCCCGGACTATTGGGATTTCGCCTATTTTGCCTTTGTCCTCGGCATGACGTTCCAGGTTTCGGACGTGCAGATCACCAGCGGTCGCGTGCGCCGGCTGGCGCTGCTGCACGGCCTGCTGGCATTCCTCTACAATATCGCCGTTGTCGCCCTGTCGGTCAGCCTGGTGGCGACCGCTTTCGGACGATAGGCGCCGCCCTCAGGCGAGATTGGCGCGCAGCATCCACGCGGTCTTTTCATGCACCTGCATGCGCTGCGTCAGCAGATCAGCGGTGGGTTCGTCGTTCGCTGCATCCGCCAGCGGGAACACCGCCCGCGCCGTGCGCACCACCGCCAGTTGGTCCTCGGCCAGAATGCGCACCATGTCTTCGGCGGCCGGGTTACCATCGGCTTCCTTGATGCTCGCCAGCTTGGCATACGCGGAATAGCTGCCCGGCGCCGGTTCGCCCAGCGCGCGGATGCGTTCGGCGATCAGGTCAACCGCCAGCGCCAGTTCGGTATATTGCCCTTCGAACATCAGATGCAGCGAATTGAACTGCAGCCCGGTGACGTTCCAGTGGAAATTATGCGTCTTCAGATACAGGGTATAGGTATCCGCCAGCAGCTTCGACAGGCCGGCGGCGATGGCGCGGCGCTGCTTGTCATCCATCCCCAGGTCGATCGGGGCGGTGGATTTCTTGGCGGCTTTCGGCATGTCGGTCTCCATCACTATGTCGTCGACTCTATGCCACACGCCAATGGCGTCCAGTGGATTTTGCCACTGAACGCCATCGAGTCAGGCGTTCACCGGGTCGGGGGGCGCAAGCCGGCGCCAACCAACACCCAAAACTTTAGCGGCAGGTGATGTTGTTGCGGTCGATCGAGTTGCCGAGCACGGCGCCAAGACCGCCACCCAGGATCGAGCCCAAGGTCTTGGAACCACCCGGCGCGATGACATTGCCGAGCACGCCGCCACCGATGGCCCCGATGATCAGGCCGGTCGTGCCGTCATTGCGGCGGCAGTAATAGCGATTGTCGTTGCCGCGATAGATCCGGTCATTCTGCGACAGCTGGTACGGGCGATAATTGCCGCCGCGATAATAGTTATTGGCGTAGTAGCCGTTATAGCGCGGGTCGGGCCGGTTGTACGAATAACGCTGGCCGCGCTGCCAGTCCTTGGCGTCCTGGCGATATTCCTGCTGGGCGCGCTTCACGTCGCGGCGTTCTTCCTTGACGTCACGCTTGTTGCCATAACGCTGGGCCTCGCGCAGGTCCTGACGCTCGTCCTGGACCCGGTCGCGGCTGCGCTGGACTTCGCCGCGGCTGGCATTCTGGCGGTCGCGCGGACCGTTCTCGTAATTCTGCGCCAGTGCCGGGGTGGCAACGGCCAGACCGGCGGCAATCAGGGGAAGCAACGCAATACGCATGACGGTTTCCTTTTGTTGAACTGTCATGTGTGTAATGCGCCAACCCGCATGGGCGTTGCATGAACCCGACCGTCAGCCGCTGTTCATGCACAAGCGAAACGATTTGCAGATGTCATGGTCACCTTGGTGCTCACCGCACGCGCGACGTTCAAACCACCGCCAGCAGCCGCTCCGCTGCCTGCAAATCGACGCTGACCAGTTGCGACACCCCCGGCTCGCCCATCGTCACGCCGTACAGCCGGTGCATCCGGCTCATCGTCACGGCGTTGTGCGTGACGATCAGGAAACGCGTCGCGGTATCCGCCGCCATCCGGTCGAGCAGGTCGCAGAAGCGCTCGACATTGGCATCATCGAGCGGCGCATCGACCTCGTCGAGCACGCAGATCGGCGCCGGATTGGCGAGGAACAGCGCAAAAATCAGCGCCGTCGCGGTCAGCGCCTGCTCGCCGCCCGACAGCAAAGTCAGCGATTGCAGCTTCTTGCCCGGCGGTTGCGCCATGATCTCCAGCCCCGCCTCGAGCGGATCGTCCGATTCGATCAGCGCCAGTTGCGCCTCGCCGCCGCCGAACAGATCGGTGAACAGCGTCCGGAAAAACCCATCGACCGCAGTGAAAGCCGCCGCCAGCCGCACCCGGCCTTCACGATTCAGCGCACCGATCGAGCCGCGCAGCCGGGCGATCGCGGTATCCAGTTCGGCCTTCTCGCTCGCGGTCAGCTTCGCCTGCCCCTCGAGCTCCGTCAGTTCGATGTCGGCGCGCAGATTGACCGGCCCCAGCCGTTCGCGTTCCTCCGCCAGATCGTCGTGCGCCTGTGCCAGCGCCTGCGGGTCGCCAGCTTCGTGGCTGAAGCCGAACCGCCCCGGCAACACCGGAGGCGGGCAACCAAAACGCTCCCCGGACAGGCGCTCGACCTCCTGCCGGGCGCCGTCCTGGTGCTCGGCCTCCGCCCGCGCCGTCGCTCGCGCCTCCCGCGCCGCCGCCACGGCTTCGTCGGCCGCCCGCGCCTGCGCTGTCAGCCCCGCCAGCGCCGTCTCAGAACCGCTCAGCCGATCCGCCGCAGCCGCCCGGGCTGCCTCCGCCGCCAGCGTACGCGTCGCGATGCCGCCGATATCCGCCGCAATCGCGGTCTCGCGCGCCGTCAGCACCGCCTGTTCGGCGCGCGCCGCCGCCGCGCGCTGCGCCAGTTCGGCCTGTTGCCCGGCACTGGTTTCGCGTCGCCGCTGCCAGCCAGCACGCTCATCGCCGATGCTCGCTAGCCGGCGCTGCGCCGTGTCGATGTCGCGGCGCTGCGCTTCGACCGCCGCCCGCGTGCTCGCCACCGCCGCGCGCGCCGCCTCGGCCTGCACCCGCGCCTGCGCGAGCACCGCCGCCAGCGCCGCCAATGCATCGTTTTGCGGCACTGCGGCACGCGCCGCCACAACCTCTGCCGCCAGCCGTTCGCGCTCCGCCTCGCTGCGCAGCAGCGCCGATTGCAGGCTGGCTTCCTCCCCGGCGCGCCGGCTCGCGGCGGTTTCGGCTGCGGCGAACCGCGCCCGCGCCTCTGCAAGCGCGCGCGCGGCACCATCGCGCGCCATCCGCGCGCCGCGTTCCGCCGCCTGTGCGGCGCCGGCCGCTGCCGCCGCCGCCGCCAATGCCGCGGCTTCCGCCGTCAACAGGCCCTGCGCATCGGCGCGCTCGCGCGCCACTTCGGTGGCGCGCCGCCGCGCCCGCAACCGCGCCGCCGCCGCATCGCTGCGCCCGCCGGCATCGACAAAGCCATCCCAGCGCCACAGCGCCCCCGCCAGCGTCACCAGCCGCTGCCCGGCGTGCAAGCGGCCAGCGAGCGCCGGCGCTGCGTCCGCCGTGACAATGCCGATCTGTGCCAGCCGCCGCGCCAGCTCCGGTGGTGCCGTCACCGCTGCTGCCAGCGGCTCCACGCCGTCCGGCAATGCGGGGTCGCTCGACACTTCGGCACCGCTCCAGCGCCGCGCCCCGTCACTCGCCGCCGGCCCGGCATCCAGATCATCGCCCAGCGCCGCCGCCAATGCCGCTTCATAACCGGCGCGCGTCTCCACCAGGTCGGCGATGCGCGGGCCTTTCCCGACATCCGCCGCCAGCCGCCGCGCCAGCGCATCACCCTCCGCCGCCAGGCTGGCCAGCGTCGCCTGCGCCGCTGCCTGTGCTGCCGCCGCCTCGGCGCGCGCGGATTCCGCTGCCGGCCGTTCTGCCTCTGCCGCTGCCAGGGCGGTTTCCGCCGTCGTCAGCGCCGCCGCCGCCGTATCGACCGCTGCCTGCAAGCCACCGGTATCGGGCGCCGGCGCCAACCGCTGTACCCGCGCCGCCAGGTCGCGCGCCTCTGCTTCCGCCCGCGCCAGCCGCGCCGCTGCCGCGGCGGCCGCATCCGCCGCCGCCCGCGCCTGCGCCGCCGCCGCCGCATGGCCATCGACCGCCGACGTCAACGCCGCTTCCGCCAGCCCCGCTGCCGCAACCGCCGCGCTCGCCGCCGCCTCCTGCCCCGGCAATGCTGCCGCCACCGCCGCCGATTGCGCCGTCAGCGCCGCATATTCGCCGGCCAGCCGCGCATCGGCGCTTGCCGCGTCATCGGCCAGCGTCGCCTCCCGCGCCGTATCGCGCGCCACTGCCGCCAGCAGCGTATCAAGTTCGCCGCGCCGCCGCACCGCGCCCGCTGCCTCCGCATCGAGCAGCGCCCGCGACTGGCGCAGCGCCTGCACCGCTGCCGCGCATTCCGCCTCCGCCATGCGCAAATCCGGCAGACCGGCGCTGGCGTCGGTCGCCTGCGTCGTCAACGCCGCCGCTACGCGCGTCAGGTCACCGGTACGCGCCTCTGCCTCGGCCGCCGCCAGCCGCGCCGCTTCGGACCCGGCGCGCGCCGTGGTCCAGCGCGCGAACAGCAGCGACGCCTCCGCCACCTTGATCTTGTCCGACAGCGCGCGATAGCGTTCCGCCGTCCGCGCCTGCCGGCGCAGTGCATTCGCCTGTGTCTCCAGGTTGCGGATCACATCATCGAGCCGCGCGACATTGGCCTCCGCCGCGCGCAGGCGAATCTCCGCCTCCCTGCGCCGCACATGCAGCCCGGCAATGCCAGCAGCTTCCTCCAGCAGCATCCGACGCTCGGCTGGCTTGGCCGCGATGATCGCGCTGATCCGGCCCTGCCCGACAATCGCCGGCGAATGCGCGCCCGTCGCGCTGTCGGCAAACAGCAGCCGCACATCCTGCGCCCGCGTGTCGCGGCCATTGACCCGATAGTCGGACCCCGAACCACGCTCGATCTTGCGCGACACCTCGATTTCTTCGCCGGCGGCGCCCGCCAGCCCCAGTGTCACCTGTGCAAAGCTGCGCGCCGGCCGCTGCCCGGTGCCGGCAAAGATGACATCGTCCATGCCGCCCGATCGCATCGATTTGGGGCTGCCTTCGCCCATCACCCAGCGCAAGGCTTCGAGCAGGTTCGACTTGCCGCAGCCATTGGGGCCGACAACCCCGGTCAGGCCGGGTTCGATGCGCAGCTCTGCCGGTTCAACAAAGGATTTGAACCCGGCGAGCCTGAGCTTGCGGAACTCCAATTCAGTCGGCCCCGATCAGCCGCGCTGCATCAGCGCAGCGCCGCCTGCAACTTGGGTTCCAGCGTCTTCCAGTCATATGCGTCGGTTTGGGTCTTGCCGTTGATGATGAACCCCGGCGTCCCCGTCAGCTTGTAGGTGTCGGTCGCCTGGGTGCGCAGCGCCAGCAACTGGTCGAGCGCCGCCTTGTCGGCGAGGCAGGCATCGAACTTGGCGCGCGGCATGCCGCGGGTGCGGACATAGGCGTCCAGCTTGCCGGTTTCGGCCAGCGCGGCGACCTGCTTGTCCTGCGGCAGGGCGGACAGCCGGGCGCTGTCGGCCTCGGTCAGCTTGGTGAACGGCTCGGTCCAGCTCGCCTGGTCGGCAAAGAACGACCCGAGCAAGCCGAAGAAGGGCCCTGGCCCCTGGCAGCGCGCCAGCATCGACGCCGCGTTATCCGGGCCGTTGAGCACGAAATTGCGGAATTCATAGCTGACATTGCCGGTCGCGACATACTTGGCCTTGATGGTTTCGAACGCTTCGGCGTGGAAATCCTTGCAATGCGGGCAGGTCAGCGAGGCGAATTCGAGCAGTTTCACCTTGGCATCGGGGTTGCCCATGCGGAAACCGCCCTCCGGCGTGGCGGCGGTCACGCTCAACCAGTCGGTGCCGGCAGGAGCGGGGGTAGCGGCGGGTGCGGCGGCGTCCGTCGAGGTCGCCGTCTCGGCGGGCTTGTCGCCGCACGCTGCCGTCGTCGCCAGCAAAGCGACCACCAGAATCGTTCCAACCGAAATCTTCATCAAACACCCCGTATTTGGCCGTTAACTGCCGCTTCGCCGACAGGTTTACGCCGAACCGGCGGGCGGTAACAAGCCGCAACCGGCCGCTATTTCCCAGCCGCTACTTCCCAGTCCCTACTTCAACGCCGCCTGGACGCGTGGCTCCAGGCTGGCCCAGTCATAAACCTCGGCTTGCATGGCACCGTTGATGACGAACGTCGGCGTGCCTTCCAGCTTGTAGCGCGTCAGCGCCTCGCTGCGTGTCGCCAGCAGCCGGTCCTGCGCCTTGCTGCTGGCCAGGCACGCCTGCCCCTTGGCCAGCGGCACACCCTTTGTCACCGCCCAGCGATCGAGCCCCGACACTGCCGCGAGCCGCGCCGGCTGCTGCGCGACCGGTGCATCGGCGACCGATTTGCTGTCGGCCTCGCTCAGGCTGGTAAACGGCTGGGTCCATTGCGCCTGCTCGGCGAACAGCGCATCGGCAAAGCTCAGCGCCGGCACCGGCGCCAGGCACGCCATCAGCAGCGACGCCGCCATGTCGGGACCGTTGCGCACAAAGCTGCGTTGCTCGATCGAAACCGCGCCCGATGCGATGTATTTCGCCTTCAACGCCGGCACGCCGGTCTCGTTGAAGACCTTGCAATGGCTGCAGGTGTACGACGCAAACTCGATGATCTTCACCTTGGCCGCCGGATTGCCGATGCGAATGCCACCTTCGGGCGTGGCGGCGACCGTCTTTGCCCAGTTGGTCGCGGCGCTGGCAGGCGCAGCAACCGCCAGCGCGGCAAGCAGAAACATGACAGACCGGCGGGCAAACATCATCCAGCACTCCAGAAGCGACACTTGCCGATGACAATAGCCAGCCTAACCGGGGCTGAACAGGCAGGACGTCACCGCACGATCGGCGGCCCCTTGCTGACCGACAGCGCCTGCGCCAGCGATTCGAGGCTGGCGCGCAGTTCCGGATCGGCGATATCGCGCAGCGTCGAGCGGGTTTCCGCCGACAATTCCACCGGCACCGGCGGCGGCGCGGCGCGGGCGCGCGGCTCCATATCGGCATGGCGTAGCGTGATTTTCGCCACCGCCGCATAGCCGAGCAGGCGGTTGACCCGCTCGATGACCTGTGGTTCGACATGCTTGAGCATCGGCGCCAACGCGCCGGTGACCGCGATTTTCAGCGTGCCACCGTCCTTTTGCCCACGCGGAAACTGCAACGATTCGGGCCGGCTGTGCCGGGCATATTGCGCGCCGACAACTTCCTCCCAGCGTTCGACGATGGCGCCCTGGGTGAACCCGAAGCGCTTGAACGCCTGCCCGCCAATGCTGGGCACAAGCTCCGCCACCGGCCGGGCGCGGCGAGAGCGTTCGGGGGGTGCGGCAATTTCGGGCTTTTTGGCCATGGCCGGTTCCATGCCATAGGCAAAGCGTGACGGATAGCGCGGCATCACGACTATTGGACTGGTACGGGCAGAACGCCCGTGAGCTGCCATGGCGCAACCCGCCCGGCGCAGCGCTGCCGGTGGACACCGACTGGCCGTACCGCGTCTGGCTGTCCGAAATCATGCTGCAGCAAACCACTGTCGCCTCGGTGCAGGGCTATTTTGCCGCCTTTACGGCGCGCTGGCCGACCGTCGCCACGCTCGCCGCCGCCGATGATGCCGATGTCATGCAGGCCTGGGCCGGCCTTGGCTATTACGCCCGCGCCCGCAACCTGCTGGCCTGCGCCCGCGCCGTGGTACGTGACCATGGCGGGCGCTTCCCCGCCGATGAGGCCGTACTGCGCACCCTGCCCGGCGTCGGCGACTATACCGCCGCCGCCATCGCAGCCTTTGCCTTTGGCGCCCATGCCATTGTCATCGACGGCAATGTCGAACGCGTCATCACCCGGCGCTTTGCCATCGACACGCCGTTGCCCGCCGCGCGCGCCGCGATTCGCCGCTATCTTGAGGTGCTGACCCCCGCCGCCGCGGGTGATTTCGCGCAAGCCCTGATGGACCTCGCCGGCCGCATCTGCACACCGAAAGCGCCGCGCTGCCTGCTCTGCCCGATCAGCGACGGCTGTGCGGCAGCCGCCAGCGGCGACCCCACAAGCTGGCCGGTCAAGGCCGCCAGGCGCCCGCGCCCGACCCGCCACGGCACCGCCTGGTGGATCGAAGTGCAGGGCAAGGTGCTGCTCGTTACCCGCCCACCGCGCGGGCTGCTCGGCGGCATGCGGGCGCTGCCGTCGTCGGACTGGCAGGTCGGCAACCATGCACCACCACCGCCCTGGCCCGGTGACTGGCGCGATATCGGCGCCGTCACCCATGGCTTTACCCATTTCGAACTCGTACTGCGCGTGCAGGCCATCCGCCTGCTTGCAAAACCGGACCTTGCGGGCGACTGGCTTGTCGTTGATGAGATATCAGGCGCCGGCTTGCCGACGCTGTTCGACAAGGCCGCAGTGTTGGCACGGGCGCAATTTTCGGAGGCTGCATGACCGATCCCTTTGCCGGCTGGCCAGACCTGCTGAGAAACGTTCCACCCGTCGGAATCACCGGCTCGACGCTCGATCGCGCCGACCATCTGCGCCGCGACCCCGGCGCCATGGTGGCGCTGCGCAGCCGCCCCGACGCACGCTGGCTGGTCATGGACGACCTGAAGCCCGTGCTGACCACCGGCGAGCACCCTGATATCCTGTGGGCCTATCGCTCCGACGTGCAGCACGACGCGGTCAGCGTGTTCCTCGGCCTTGCCCCCGAAAAGGACGGCGCACCACGCTTTGCCGCCGCCGCCAGCGGTGCCGACCTGGTCAACGACTTTGGCGGCCAGATCGTCGATGCCCGCATGGCCGCTGTGCAATTGGGCGATGGCCGCGCCGAAATCGTCGCGCAGGCGCGATCCTTGCTCGATTGGCACGCGCGCCACAAATTCTGCGCCGTCTGCGGCGGCAAGACCGAAATGGCCAAGGCGGGCTATGCCCGCACTTGCCTGTCGTGCAACGCCGAACATTTCCCACGCACCGACCCGGTGGTGATCATGCTCGCGATCAAGGACGATCACGCGCTGGTCGGCCGCCAGCCCAATTTCCCCAAGCGTTTCTTTTCAGCATTGGCGGGCTTCGTCGAGCCGGGCGAAAGCCTGGAGGAAGCCGTGGCACGCGAATTGTTCGAAGAGGCCGGCATCAGGGTGAAACGCGTCCGCTATCTCGCCAGCCAGCCCTGGCCGTTTCCGTCCTCACTGATGATCGCCGCCTTTGCCGAAGCGGTGAACCTCGACATCACTCTCGACACCGATGAGCTGGAGGAAGCCCGCTGGGTCAGCAAGGACGAAGTTCGCGCCGCGCTGGCCGGGAACGGCGAATGGTTCGCGCCGCCGCCAATGGCGATTGCGCACACGTTGCTTAAGGCCTGGGTAGGGTAGCGCCGCTGAGCCGCGAACGGTTATTTCTCCCGCCCCTGACCGGGCGAGACGCTCGTCAATCCGCCTTTGCTGGCACCAGGGACGCTGGCAAATCCTTGAACCAGCTATCGGTTTCAACGCGCCGTGAAATGCGCCAGCCGGCGTCCGTCCGCCGCCAGTCATCGCGGTAGGTCGCGCCGCAAAAGAACAGCGCGGGGCCATCGGGTCCGGCAAAGGTCATCGGGTTGAACAACATGGTAGCCGAGGTGGCGCTGTCCCCGGCAAGGTTGATCTGCGGCAGGCCGATCAGGTGCTGCGAATGCGGGAAATTGCCCAGCGCCTTGATCAGCCAGGGCTTGATCTTGCCCCAGTCGCCGATCTCGCCGCCGGTCGCCGCATAGTCGAAACTGGCGTCGGCGGTGAACACGTCATCGAGCGCATCCCAGTCCTTGGCGTCCAGCGCATAGGCATAGCGCGCCAACACGCCCTGGATTTCGAGAATGTCGGAGATTTGCTGCAGGTCCATCGAGGGGCCTCCGTTGCCAGTTTCGCGCCGCACCCTGAGTGTCATCCCAGGCTTGGCCCGGGATGACGCAAGGTCAGCCGTTATAGCGCCCGGCATAAAACTGCATGAACCAGTCCCGCCACAACAGGATCGGGCCGTCGCCATCGCAAAGCAGCGGCTGCGGCCGATACTTCTTGTTGTCCCAGACGATCAGATCGACCGATTCGAACCCGGCAGATTCCTCATCGGCCGTCGCACCGATCGAATGTTCGTACAGTTTTTGTCCGACCGCGGCTTCCTTCGATCCTTCCGGGTAGCGGCGGTGGGTGAACTGCATCCGCGTCCGCGTCAGTTCCTTGGTCACTGGCAAGGACGTCGCGAACATCGTCATCACCACGCCATCCTGGGTGAAGTGCATGATCGAAACGCCCGGGCCATGCTGCTTGCCGACGATATAGCCATTGCCGATATCGACGTTGAAAAACGGCCCTTCGGCGCTGGCCTTGCCCGGCGGGATGCCCGGCGCGCCGTGCAGATAGTGAAGATGCGCGAAATCGACGCCGTTTTCGCCGATTTCCTGGATGGCGGTGCCGATGTCCCAGCTGCCGCGCGGCAATGTCACGAATTCCGGATCTTCAAATTCCGGCACCTCGGGCACCGGCCACAGCGGGTCGATGGCGTCGGGGTGGTACCAGACGAAGATCGAGCCATAGCGTTCCTCGACCGGCAGGGCGCGCAGGATCGGCTTCTTGCGCGCCAGCGGCGGCATCACCTTGGCGTAAGGGATGTTCTTGCACCAACCCGAGGTGTCATACTCCCAGAAATGGAACGGGCAGCGGATATTGTCGCCCTGCACGGTGCCGCCATGGCCAAGGTGCGCGCCCAGATGCGGGCAGAACGGATCAGTGACGCCGACCTTGCCGGTTTCGCCGCGGAACATCACCCATTCCTGGTCGAACGCCTGGATGTTGCGGATTTCGCCCGGCGCCAGCTTGGCCGATTCCTCGATCATGAACCAGCCATAGGGGATCGGGAACGGGCAACGCTCCAGTTCCTGCGAGGTCTGGATACGGGTCATCTCGTTCATTGCACCACTCCTTTTTGGGGAACATTGCGCTCGCCGGTGACACGCACCTTGAAGCTGTTGGCCGGGCCGGGCGTCGGCGCCGTCTTGGTTTTCAACACATAATCGGGGGTTTCGAGTTCGAGATCATAGCGGTGGAAAACTCGCGCCATCGCCATCGCCATCAGCACTTCCGCCAGGCCCTGGCCAAGGCACGAATGCGGCCCGCGCCCGAACGGCGAATAGGCGCCTTTCTGCAGATGTTCGGCGCGCGGCCGGTTATAGCGGTCGATGTCGAATTTCTGCGGGTCGGGGAAATATTCCTCCATGAAATGCGGCACGCTGGTGCCGATATACAGCATCTCGTTGGCCGGAATCTCGAACCCGGCAAACTCGAACGCATGGTTCGACGTGCGCATCTGGGCGACGGCGATCGGCCACAGCCGCATCGCCTCCATCACCGCCCCGTTGATCGCCTTCAGGCCGCGCACATCGGCCTCGCCGATCGTATCTTTGGCGAACAGTTCGTCGGCCTCGGCCTTGATGCGCGCGTGCACATCGGGGTTCTTGACGATGCCATAGATGCACGCCGCCATCGTATTCGCTGCTGTATCCAGCCCCGCGACATAGGGCCCCGTCACCGTCAGGATCAGGTTTTCATCGGGCATCAGGTCCTTGTCGGTCTTGTTGGCCCGCAAGATGTCGGTGATGGCGTTCTTCGGTGCGGCGCCGGCGGCTTCCTTCGCTTCGAAATCGGCGATCATCGCGCGGCCCAGCTCGTCGACACGCTGGCGCGCCTTTTTATACCGCGGGTCCTTCAGCATGATCGCCGGCCGCTGCCGCGTCACCAGCACGTTGAGGATGGTCAGGATCGCAAAGCGGATATCGGCGACATAATCGAGCGGCGCCTTGCCCGTCAGCATCATCCCCAATTGCTCGACGACGAGATACTGCATCGCCTCGATCACCGGGATCAGCTCGCCCTTTTTCCAGCGCCGCTGCAAGGCGCCTTCGGTGATCTGCACCAGTTCGTCATAATGGCCGTTGACCGATTCGCGGCTGAACCCCTCGCGCATCAGCGTGCGCAGCCGGACATGGCGCTCGCCATCGGCGCCGGTCAGCGTCTCGGTAGCGCCATATTCCTTGACCAGCCCTTCCCAGAACTCCTTCGATCGCATCGCGTCGCGGCCCTGGCGGGTGGTCAGGAACATCGCTGCCTCGGGCCCGGCGATGACGATGCTTTCGCGGCCGAAAACCTTGATCCGGTAAACCGGCCCATGCTCGCGATAGGCGCGCAGGAAGAAGGCCGCCGGGTCCTTGGCCATTTCCAGCGTGTTGCCGACAAAGGGAATGCCCGGCACCACCGGAATGGCACCGGCGGGCGCCAGCCGCACCGGATCCGGTGCGACCTCGTCCGCGGCATCGATCTCGAGCACAGTCGCCATTCCGCGGATCCTTTACGGCGTCAGCATATGTTCGATGAACATCGCCGCCTCGGCTGGGTAAGGCGGGTAGAACATCATCGAACTTTTCGATTGGTCCAGCGAATCCTCGACCACGCCGCGCGGGTTGGAAAATTCGATGAAGCCGGCACGGCCACCCAGTCGGCCGATGCCGCTATGATTGGCGCCGCCAAACGGCAGCGTCGCGATATTGGCCTGCACCACGGCATTGTTGATGGCGCTGGTGCCAGCCCGAGTATGGTCGATGAAGTAGTCGGCCATTTCGCGATCCTGGGTGAAGACATAAAGCCCCAGCGGTTTCGGGCGCTTGGCGACTTCGGCAACCGCGGCCTCACGGCTGGCGAAAGGCTGGACGAACAGCACCGGGCCAAAGACTTCCTCCTGGAAAATCTCCATGTCTTCGGTCACGCCCTCCAGGATCGTTGGCGCGATGAAGCGTTTCGCCACATCGATCTCGCCGCCGAACACCACCTTGGCACCCTTGGCAACAGCATCGTCGATCAGCGCCTTGATGCGCAGCGTATGGCGCTCGTTGATGATCCGCGGCAGGTCGGCCGATTTGTCGAACCCTTCGCCGGCCGGGTTGAACATCGCTGTGATCTTGGCGCCGAGCGCGTCGACAAAGGCATCCTTCACGCCGGCATCGACCAGCACATAATCGGGCGAGAGGCAGACCTGCCCGGCGATCAGGTGGCGCGCATAACCGATCTTGGCTGCGGCATCGGCGATATCGGCATCGCCGGCCACGATCGCCGGGTTCTTGCCGCCCATCTCCAGCGTTACGCCTGCAAAATTCTTGGCCGCCGCCTCCATCACATAGCGACCGACGCGGTTGTTGCCGACATAGCAGATATGGTTGAATGGCAATTCGAGCAGCGCCTGCGCGGTTTCCGGCCCGCCGGTGACAACGGCTATTTCATCCGAAAGCCCGGCCTTTTCGATGACCTGCCGCACCAGCTCCGCCGATTGCGGCGCGACTTCGGATGGCTTGATGACGACGGCATTGCCCGCCGCAATCATGCTGATCGCCGGCGACAGGCTGATCAGCACCGGTGAATTCCACGTCGCCAAGTGCAGCACGACACCCTTGGGCTCATAATGCACATAAGCATCGCGACCCATCAATTCGGGCACCGGCTCAACCTTTTCGCGCGCCATCCAGCCTTCGAGATGCTCGCAGAAATACTGTACCTCGCCCTTCAACGGGATCAAATGCAGCTTGCCGTCCATGCCTAGCTCTTCGAACCCGGCAGCGCTGATTTCGGCGCGTAGATCATAGGTTGCCTGGTACAGCCGGCGCAGCTTGTCGATGCGCTCGGCCGCCGTCGACCGCGCGATGGCCGGCGCCTTGGCCTTCAGCCTGTCGAAGATATCCTGATACTGGTTCATCGATAAGGCCCTCAAAACATCTGCGGAACGACGGGGTGGCGCCGTTCGAGCATGTCGTCGAAGCGCTTGCGCACCGCGTCCTTAGTGACATCGGTCAGCGGCAGGATGTAGAAATCATCGCGCAGCAGCGAGGTATAGACTTCCTCGGCAAAATCGACCGGATCGGTCGTCTCCACTTCGCGGCCGATAAACGACTTCATCACCACCTGGAAGGTTTCCATGTCGTCAATGCCACCGCCGGCACGGATGATCGGATCGTCATAATCCTTTTGCAGGTTGCGATGCGAGCCGAACAAATTGGTATCGACGACGTGCGGGCCTGGAAACAGGATCGCCGCCTTGATGTCCGATTGCACCATGTCGAGCTGGAACTGCAAAATCTCCATCAGCGCAATCAGCGCCGATTTTGAGGCGGAATAAGCCGGCGAATTGGGCGGGAACACGATGCCGGCACCCGATGACGTCGCCGCCATCAACCCGCCCTCGTTCTGCTCGAACATCCGCGGCAGGAACGACAGCACGCCGTTGAGCGGCCCGAAGAAATTGACGTCCATCGCCCAGCGGAACGACTTTTCGGGACTGGTCCAGATGCTCGGCCCGCCGCCGCCGCCCACGCCGGCGTTGTTGAACACGGCATGCACCTTGCCCCATTTGGCAAAGGCCGCGTCGCGCAGCGCATCGACCTCGTCGCGCTTCGATGCGTCGCAAACGATCCCGATTGCCGTGCCGCCGCCGTCATTGACTTCGGCCACCGCCTTGTCGAGCGCGCCGCCCTCGATATCGCTGAGCACGATCTTGGCCCCGGCCTTGGCCAGCCGGTGCGACAGCGCCTTGCCGACGCCACTCGCAGCCCCGGTGATGACGGCGACCTTGTCGTTGAATTCCATGTCTCTCTCCCCAGAAACGTTAAAAAATGCCTGCGGTGCCCAGGCCCTGGCCCGAAATACAGTCCCCGGACCCGTTCAGCTGATGGTTTCGCCTCTTTGCCGGGCGATTTTTTCGATAAAGGGTTGCAGCAATTCGGCGGCCAACTGGCCGGTTTCGGCCGTATAAAGCTCGGTGGCCGCGCGCATCAGTGGCAACGTCGCGTCCGACCGCGCGATCGCCCGGGCGACCGCCGCCCCGGTCTTTTCACCCTTGGCGGCATTGGCGCGTTCGCGCGCCACTGCCACTGCGGCGCCGAACGCGATGAAACCGGTATGGCGGACGATCTGCACCGCCTCCGCCAGCGAAAAACCGCGCAGGACCATCACCGCCAAAAAACCGTCGACCATTTCGACTTCAGTTTCGAACCCGAAACCACCTTCGGCAAATTGCGCAATAGCGCGCGGCTCCGAAACCAGCGCATCCTGCAACGCCAGCGCATATTCGCGGATATAGTCGCCCCAATACTGGCCGGTATCGGCCGGCAGCGGTAGTCGCGCCACCTGCCGGCTGACGGCGCGGCGCACCAGTTCGTCGCGCCCCGAGATATATTGATAGAGCGTCGCCACGCCGACACCGAGATGCTCCGCCAGCATCGCCATGTTGAACCGGTCAAGCCCGACCTCAAGCGCGCCATCGACAACCTGGTCCAGCGTCAACAGGCGAGGGCGGCCCGCACGAAGCGGGGCCACATCGACCGCAGGAGCGACTTGCAATGCCATTTTCCGAAGCTAATTCGATAATGGCGGGAGGTAAAGCCGGATTCATAAAAATCGTAATGAAATACGATAAAATATCCGCAAAGCCGCAATCATCGGGCTTTACAAGCGAGCTATGCTGGGTCATCGCAGGGTGGCGGCCACGGCGGCGGGCATGGCTCGGCACCGGGTCCGGCTGGGGAGGTTGAAGGCAAGCACATGCTCGACAAGCGCATGACCCTGAGCGAGATCGTCGGCGAGTTGCGCGACGGCATGACGCTCGGCATTGGCGGCTGGGGCCCCCGGCGCAAGCCTATGGCGCTGGTTCGTGAGATCCTGCGATCCGACCTGAAGGACCTGACAATCGTGGCTTATGGCGGCGCCGACGTCGGCATGTTGGCCGCCGCCGGCAAGATCCGCAAACTCGTCTTCGCCTTCGTGTCGCTCGACGCGATTCCGCTTGAGCCCTGGTTTCGCAAGGCACGCGAAGCTGGCAGCATCGACGTGCTCGAACTCGATGAAGGCATGTTCCAATGGGGGCTTAAAGCGGCGGCATTCGGCCTGCCCTTCCTGCCGACCCGCGTGGGACTTGGCACCGACCTCGCAGCGCTCGGCGAGCTGAAAACCGTGACCTCGCCCTATGCTGACGCCGAAACGCTGATCGCCATGCCGGCCCTGAAGCTCGATGCGGCCATGCTCCACGTCAACCGCAGCGACTGGCGCGGCAACATCCAGGCCTTCGGGCCGGACACTTATTATGACGAATGGTTCGCCAAGGCCGCGGCCCGCTGCTTCGTCACCGCAGAGGAGGTCGTCGAACGCATGGAACACGCCTACCCCGGCGATGCCCAGGCCAATATCGTGCCGCGCTGCTTCGTCTCCGGCGTTGCGCTCGCCGCCGGCGGCGCCCACCCGTCGTCGATGCCGCCGCTTTATGGATGGGACAGCAAGTTCCTCAAGGCCTACACGGTTGCTGCAGCAGCCGAAGGCGGCTGGACCGCCTGGCACGCCGAAAATACCGGCGCGTCCGAAGCCGAATACATGGCCAGGATCGGTGGCCTTGCTGCTGTCACCGCCATCCCGCTGCCGGTGTTCTGATGGCAACTCTCGCTGAACTCTGTATCCTTGCCTGTTCCGAAGCCTTTCGCGGCGGCGGCGAGATCGTTGCCACCGGCGTCGGCCCTGTCCCCCGCGTCGCCGCCGGCCTCGCCAAACTGACCCATACGCCCGAACTGATGATGACCGACGGCGAGGCCTATCTTGTCGAAGAGCCCGTTCCCATCGGTCCGCGCGGCGACTACAAGCCGAAATTCGCTGGTCATTTACCCTTCTCGCGCTTCTTCGACGATGCGGTGTGGACCGGCCGCCGCCACGCCATGGTCACCCCGACCCAGATCGATCGTTTCGGCCAGACCAATTTGTCGGCGCTCGGCGGCACCCACCAGCAACCCAAGGTCCAGATGCTTGGCGTGCGCGGCTTCCCCGGCAACAGCGTCTATCACCCCAATTCCATGTTCATCCCCGCGCATAGCAGCCGTGTCTTCTGCGCTGGCGAAGTCGATATGGTGAGCAGCGCCGGCTATAATCCCGCCAAGCGCACCCCGGGCGGCAACTACACCGGCATCGACCTGCGCCGCATCGTCACAAACCTCGCCGTCATGGACTTCGGCGGCCCCAATCACGCCATCCGCGTCATTTCCCTCCACCCCGGCGTGACCTTTGATGACGTCCAGGCCGCGACGGGCTTTCCGCTTGTGGCGGGCCCCGACCTGACCGAAACTGCCGTCCCCGATGAAGCTACGCTCGCGGTTATCGCCCGGCTCGATCCGCACGATATCCGAGCCAGCGTCATCAAGGACAATCCGCCCGCCAGGAGGCCGCAATGACCGATCTCGTCGCCCCCAAGATCGCCGAAGTCACCTACGAAACCGACGAGCCGGTCCTCTATGCCGTCGATGGCGCCGTCGCAACCATCACCATGAACCGGCCGCAGTTCCACAATTCGCAAAACAGCCAGATGACTTATGCGCTGGACGATGCCTTCCGCCGTGCCACCGATGACGATGCGGTGCGGGTCATCATCCTCGCCGGCACTGGCAAGCATTTTTCCGCCGGCCATGACATCGGCACCCCGGGCCGCGACATCACCCTGCCGTTCGACAGGAAGCTGCTCTACCCCGACCACACCAACAAGCCCGGCGCCGAAATGCTCTACACGCGCGAACAGGAAGTCTATCTCGGCATGTGCCGGCGCTGGCGCGACATCCCGAAACCGACGATCGCGCAGGTGCAGGGCGCCTGCATCGCCGGCGGGTTGATGCTCGCCTGGGTCTGCGACCTGATCGTTGCCAGCGAGGACGCGTTTTTCCAGGACCCGGTCAACCGCATGGGCATCCCCGGGGTCGAATATTTCGCCCATGGCTTTGAATTGCCGCCGCGCGTCGCCAAGGAATTCCTGCTGCTCGGTGAGCGCATGCCGGCGGCCCGCGCCTATCAGTTCGGCATGGTCAACCGGCTGTTCCCACGTGAGACGCTCGCTGCCGAAACCGCCGCCATGGCCGCCGAACTCGCCACCCGCCCGCGGCTGGGCAACTGGCTGTCGAAACAGGCGCTCAACCATGTCGAGGAACTGCGCGGCAAGCGCAGCGCCATGGACGCCGTCTTCCACATGCACCATTTCGCCCATGCCCAGAACGACCTTGTCTCGGGCAACAGCCTTGGCGGCCTCGATGGCAAGTCGATGGCCGCCGCCAACAAGGCGCAAGTCAAGAGTGGCTGATCCGCTCGCCACGATCCTTACCGAGCGGCTCGGCTGTCGTTACCCGATCATCCAGACCGCGATGGGCTGGGTGGCGGAACCGGCGCTGGTGGCTGCCTCGTGCAACGCTGGTGCCTTTGGTTTTCTGGGTGCTGCGGTGATGACGCCGGCCGAAGCGCGCACCAAGATCGCCGTGCTGCGCGGCCTGACCGACAAGCCGTTCGGCGTCAATTTCCACATGTTCCAGCCAGGCGCGGCGCAGATTGTCGATCTGGTCATCGAAAACAAGGACCAAGTGCGCGCTGTCAGCTTTGGCCGCGGCCCCGACAAGGCGATGATCAAGCGCTTCAAGGATGCCGGCATCCTCTGCGTCCCCACCGTCGGCGCGGTGAAGCACGCGCAAAAAATGGTCGAACTCGGCTGCGACATGGTCACCGTCCAAGGCGGCGAAGGCGGCGGCCATACCGGCTCCGTCCCAACCACCGTGCTGCTGCCGCAAGTCCTCGACAGCGTGCAGGTGCCGGTCATTGCCGCCGGCGGCTTTGGCGATGGTCGCGGCCTGGCTGCCGCCCTTGCGTATGGGGCTGTCGGCATCGCCATGGGCACCCGCTTCCTGATGACCGCCGAAAGCCCGGTACCCGCCGCTGCCAAGGCGCGATACACCAAGGCCGGCACCGACCAGATCATCGTTTCCACCAAGGTCGACGGCATCCCGCAGCGGATGATCCGCACGCCACTGCTCGACCGGATCGAAGCGTCGGGCACCATCGGCATGTGGCTGCGGGCCTTTGAATCAGGCCTCGCCATGAAGAAGCAAACCGGTGCATCTTGGGGCGAACTTTATGCCACCGCCAAGGGGATGACATCACACGGCGGCCTGTCGCTGCCGCAGGCGATAATGGCCGCCTCCGCCCCGATGTTGATCATGCGTGCGGTTGTCGATGGCGACCCCGATCACGGGTTGATGGCGACCGGCGTCGTCGGCGGCCGACTGAATGACCTGCCGACCTGCGCCGAACTGGTCGATGGCATCGTTACGCAAGCCCGCGCACGCTGCGCAGCATTGGCGGCCTAGGATGAAGATTGGCGTCGCACCACCAAATGGGGTCTGGGGCCTAAGGCCCCAGCCGCCGGAGGCTCCAAAATGCCCATAACCACTACCATAACCGAGCGCATCGCGGAGATCGTCTTCGACGTCCCCCCGGTCAACGCCTTCGACAGCGTCACCTGGAACAACCTGCCGGCGATCATTACCGCTGCCGCATCGAACCCGGACGTCAATTGCGTCCTCATCCGCGCCAATGGCCGCGGCTTTTGTGGCGGCGTCGACATCAAGGAAATGCAGGCGCACCCCGACCGCATCACGACGCTCAACCGCGGCAATTACCTCACCTTCAAGGCGATCCGCGACGCCGAGGTGCCGGTCATCGTCGCCGTCCACAAGTTCGTCATCGGCGGCGGCATCGGCATCTGCGGCGCGTCGGACAGCATCATTGCTGCAGACGATGCCTATTTCTCGCTGCCCGAGGTCGATCGCGGCGCGATGGGCGGCGCCAGCCATTTGTCGCGCATGCTGCCGCTTCACAAGGTCCGCGCCGCCTTCTTCACCGGCGGCAACATCCCGGCGGCAGAGGCCTATCGGCTCGGCGCTGTCGAAAAGGTCGTGCCGCGCGAGACCCTCGAAATGGAAGCCCGCGCCTTCTGCGCTATCATCGCGTCGAAGTCCCGCAAGGCCCTCGTCATCGCCAAGGAAGCCCTCAACGGGCTCGAACCCCGCGACGTCGATCGCGGCTATCGCTGGGAACAGGGTTTCACGCTCGAAATGTATATGCACGAAGACAGTCAGAAGGCCCGCGACGCCTTTGTCGAAACCGGCACGACCGCGAAATTCTGATGCAACTCCACTATACCCCCGCACAGCAGAAGTTCCGGCACGAAGTCCGCGACTGGATGACGGCGCACGTCCCCAAGACCCCGCTGGTCACGCTGGAACGCGAGGACGGCTATCACCAGCACGTCGCCTGGGAACGCACCCTGGCGTCCGGCAACTGGGGCATGGTGACCTGGCCGACCGAATATGGCGGCCGCGGGCTCGACCTGATCGAATGGCTGATCTTCGAGGAAGAATATTGGGCCGCCGGCGCCCCGGCGCGCGCCAACCAGAACGGCATCTTCCTGCTCGGCCCGACGATCATGGATTACGGCACGCCCGAACAAAAAGTACGGTTCCTCACCCCGATGGCCGCCGGCGAAGTCATCTGGGCACAGGCCTGGTCCGAACCCGGCGCCGGCTCCGACATGGCGGCGATCACCACGAAAGCCATTCGGGACGGCGACCATTATGTCATCAACGGCCAGAAAACCTGGTCGAGCCGCGCCGCCTATGCCGACTGGGGCTTCGGCCTGTTCCGCACCGACCCTGAAACAAAGCGGCACAAGGGCCTCAGCTTCATCCTGTTCGACATCAACACGCCGGGCGTCACCCGCCGGCCGATCCGTCAGCTCCACGGCGACACCGGCTTTGCCGAGCTGTTCTTCGACGATGTGCGGGTGCCGGTGGAGAATTGCCTGGCCGGCGAAGGCGAAGGCTGGAATGTCGCCATGGCGACGGCGGGCTTCGAACGCGGGCTGATGCTGCGCGCGCCGGGGCGGTTTCAGGCGACCGCCAAGCGCCTTGTCGAACTGTTTCGCGCCCATGAAAAAACCGCAGCCCCCGCCGTCCGCGAAGCCGTGCTGACGGCATGGATGGGAACGCAGGCCTATGCCTACAACACGTATGCGGTCGCAGCGAAGATCATGGCCGGCGGCAAGATCGGCGCCGAAGCCAGCCTCAACAAGATCTTCTGGTCCGAACTCGATCGCATGATGCACCGCACCGCAATGCAGTTGCTCGGCGCCGCTGCCGAGCTGAAAACCGTCACCGATGGTACGGCCAATGCCTGGCTCGACGGCTATATCTTCTCGCTCTCGGGGCCGATTTACGCCGGATCGAACGAGATCCAGCGCAACATCACTGCCGAACGCCTGCTCGGCCTGCCGCGCGTGGGGGCCGGCTGATGGACCTGTTGCTCACCGCCGACCAGACCGGCCTTGCCGAAAGCGTCCGCACGTTCCTCGCCGGCACACATGGTCCGACCGTGCTGCGCCGCCTCGATGCCGGCCCGAACCGCGACCCCGCCATCTGGCAAGCCCTGACCGATATGGGCCTGCCCGGGCTGTGCGTGCCAGAAAACGCCGGCGGACTCGGTCTCGGACTGCTTGATGCGGCGCTGATCGCGGTCGAATGCGGTCGCTTCTGCGTCGCCGAACCGCTCGTTGATACGGCCTTTACTGCCGCGCCGCTGCTCGCCAGCACCCCCGGGACCGACGAAATCCTCCAACAAATCGCCGCCGGAACTGCAAGGATTGCCCTCGCGCACCCCATCAACCCATGCATTGCCGACCTCGAAACCGCCACGCACTGGCTCGGAACGGCGTTGTCACCCGTCACTTCCGGCAGGTTTTCCGTCGTTGCCGCCAGCGTCGACCCCTTGCGCAACCTTTCCGCCCGTCAAGACACCCCCGCCAACCCGGGCCTTCTCGACCACGCCGCGCTGATGACCGCGGCGCAGCTCATCGGAATCGCCGAAGCCATGCTGCAACAAGCCACCGATTATGCCAAACTCCGCACCCAGTTCGGCCAGCCCATCGGCGCCTTCCAAGCGGTAAAGCACCAGCTTGCCACCGCCGCGGTCGGGCTCGAGTTCGCGCGTCCCGCCGTCTGGGTCGCGGCGCAATCGCTGCAGGACCGCAATCCGCACGCCCCCGCCCACATCAGCCACGCCAAGATCGCGGCAGGAGATGCAGCGACCAGCATCGCCGAAACCGCCATCCAGGTGCACGGCGCCATGGGCTACACCTATGAAGTCGACCTGCATTTCTGGATGAAACGCAGCTGGGCGCTATCGGCGGCCTGGGGCGATCGCGCCTTCCACCTTGCCCGATTGGACGCTGCCATCATCGCCGGTGGCATGCCGATCGGCCCGCAGCACAGTTTTGCCTGAAAGCCCTGCCATGCCCGAAGCCTATATCATCGACGCTGTCCGCGCCCCCATCGGCCGGAAAAAGGGCAGTTTCGCCGCTATTCACCCTGCAGATCTCGCCGCGCACCCGCTGCGCGCGCTCATGGCGCGCACCGGAATCGACCCGAACGCCATCGATGATGTCGTCTGGGGCTGCTGCGATACCATCGGTCCCCAGGCCGGCGACATCGGCCGCACCGCCTGGCTGGTGGCGGGCCTGCCGGAACATGTCCCCGGCGTCACCATCGATCGCCAGTGCGGATCATCGCAACAGGCGGTGCATTTTGCCGCCCAGGGCGTCATGTCGGGCACGCAGGACCTTGTTGTCGCCGGTGGCAGCCAGGCGATGAACGCCATTCCCATCTCCGCCGCCATGTACGCCGGCCAGCCTTATGGCTTCGATACGCCGTTCCTTACCTCGCCGGGCTGGCTGGCACGCTATGGCGATGAAGCCATCGACCAGATCAAATCCGCCGAAATGATCGCGATGAAGTGGCAGTTGACCCGTGAAGCGATGGAGCAATTCGCGCTCGCCTCGCACCAGCGCGCCCAGGCCGCCATCGACAACGGCTGGTTCGCCGCCGAAATCGCGCCATTGCATGGCGTGGAACACGACGAAACGGTACGCCCCGGCACCACGCTGGCAGGGCTGGCCGCGCTCAAGACGGTGAAGGAAGGCGGCGTCATCACCGCCGGCATCGCCAGCCAGAACTGCGACGGCGCCGCCGCGCTGCTCATCGCCAGTGCAGCCGCCGTCAAGACGCACGGCCTGAAACCCCGCGCCCGCGTCCACCACATCTCGGTCCGCGCCGACAATCCGGTGTGGATGCTCACTGGCCCGATTGCCGCGACGCAGCACGCGCTGAGGAAAGCCGGCATGACCGCCGCCGATATCGACCTGTTCGAATGCAACGAAGCCTTTGCCTCGGTGCCGATGGCGTGGATGCAGGAGCTCGGCATCCCGCATGAAAAGGTCAATGTGCAGGGCGGCGCCATCGCATTGGGCCACCCGATCGGCGCCACCGGAGCACGGTTGATGACCACGCTGCTGGGCGCCCTTGAACGCACCGGTGGCCGCTATGGCCTGCAGACGATGTGCGAAGGCGGCGGCCAAGCCAATGTCACCATTATCGAGCGGCTGTGATGGAACCGGCAATCGCCATCCCCAACCTGCTTTACACCTACGCGATGCGCTTCGACGATGGCGATTTCGAGGGCGCGGCAGCGCTGTTCGATCGCGGCTGTGTTATGGCATCGGGCCACCGGATCGAAGGCCGCGAGGCGATTCTCGCGCTGTGGCAGCAATGGGTGAAGACCTATGATGGCAAGCCACTGACCCGGCACATCACCACCAACCCGATCATCGATCTCGCCCCCGATGGCGAGACGGCCACTTGCCAGAGCCAATGGACCGTTCTGCAGGCCGCCCCCGGTTATCCGCTGCAGATCGTCGCCACTGGCCGTTACCGCGACACGGTCTCGCGCGACGACGCGGGCTGGCATTTCACCATGCGCGAATATCTGCAGACCGACCTGGTCGGCGACAGCGGCGCGCACACGCTTCAGGCCTTGGGATAGAAAATGGGCATCTGCGACAATCGCACCGTCATCATTACCGGCGCCGCCGGCGGGCTTGGCCGCGCCTATGCGCTGGCCTTTGCCGCCGAAGGCGCCAATGTCGTCGCCAACGATATCGGCACCTCGCTGTCCGGCGAAGGGCGTGACACCAGCGCCGCCGATGCGGTGGTGGCTCAGATCGTCGCCGGTGGCGGCAACGCCATCGCCAATTATGAAGACATCACCGACTGGGAGGCCGCCAAACGCATCGTCGACGCGGCGGTCGGTGCCTTCGGCAGCCTGCATGTCATCGTCAACAATGCCGGCATCGTACGCGACCGCATGTTCGTTTCGGCAACGCTCGACGAATGGGATGCGACAATGCACGTCCATCTGCGCGGCCATTTTTGTCTCGCGCGCCACGCCGTCGACTATTGGCGGGCCCAGCAAAAGGCCGGCAACCCCGTCGATGCGCGCATCATAAACACCTCGTCGGGCGCCGGGCTGCAAGGCTCGATCGCACAATCCGCCTATTCGACGGCCAAGGGCGGCATTGCGGCGCTGACCCTGGTACAAGCCGCCGAACTCGCCCGCTACGGCATCACCGCCAATGCGCTGGCCCCCTCCGCCCGCACCCGGATGACCGAACAGGCCTTTGCCGACAAGATGGCGACTGCCGGACAGGCCTTTGACGTCATGCACCCGGCCAACATCGCGCCCACCGTCGTCTGGCTGGGCAGCGCGCTTTCGGCGCATGTTACGGGGTGCGTCTTCGAGCTCGAAGGCGGCAAGATCATCCTCGAACAGGGCTGGGACCTTGGCCCCGGCGTCGATGCCGGCCGGCGCTGGAACCCCGCCGATGTCGGAGCGGCGGTCGACGACCTGCTCGCCCGCCGCACGCCACCCCGCAAGGTCTGGGGAACGGCATGAACTTCGCCTTCACCGACGAACAGGCGATGATCGCCGATACGGCGCGGGCCTTCTTCAGCCAGAACGCCACCAGCGCGCGCACCCGCGCCGCCATGGCCGCAGACGGCATCGACCGGGCGCTGTGGCACAGTTTCACCGCCGAACTCGGTCTGGGCGGCATTGCGCTCCCCGAAGCCCATGGCGGCGCCGGGTTGGGGATGGTCGAACTCGCCATCCTCTCCGAAGCCGCCGGGGCGCATGTCGCCGCCCTGCCGCTGCTCGGCACGGCGATGGCGGCGCAGGCGATCGCGGCGGGCGGATCACAGGCGCAAAAGGCGCAATGGCTGCCCGGCTTGATCGCCGGGACCAGCATCGGCGCACCCGGTTCAAGCGAGACGGCAAGCGTTGCCGGCAACCGGATCAGCGGAACGTTCGATTTCATTCCGCATGGTGCCAGCGCCGATCTGTTCGTCCTGCTCGCCGGCGGCAGTGTCTGGCTGGTCCCCGCCGATGCACCGGGCCTGATGGTGGTCGTCCAAACGACGATGGACCAGACGCGTCCTTTCGCCCGACTTGTGCTTGCCGACACCCCGGCTTCACCACTGGACAGCTCCGCCGGCATATTGCGCGCCTCGCAGGCCGGCTGGCTGATCGCCGCTGCCGAAGCCCTCGGCGGGGCACAATCCTGCCTCGACCTGACCATCGCCTACGCCAACCAGCGCATCCAGTTCGGCCGCCCGATCGGCAGTTTCCAGGCCTACAAGCACCGGCTGGCCGACATGATGATCGAAATCGAACAGGCGCGCTCCGCCGTCTGGTGGGCGGCGTGCGCACTCGACGAGGCCGCAGATGATGTCGATATCGCGCTGCATTCGGCGAAAAGTTTTGCCACCGATACCTTTGCCATGTGCGCCGGCAACATGATCCAGCTGCACGGTGGCATCGGGTTCACCTGGGACCATGACGCGCATCTGTTTTTCAAACGCTCCCGCGCCCTGCAATCGATGCTCGGCAGCAATGCCTGGCACCGTGAACAGATCGCGCAGCAGATCGGGCTCGCCGCATGAAGCTGGGATTCGCCCCCGAAGACGAGGCGTTCCGCGCCGAAGCGGCCGCGTGGCTGGAAGCCGAGATGACCGGCGATTTTGCCGATATCCGGCATATCCAGGGCCTCACCGCCAGCCCCGAACGCCGCAAACTGTGGGAGCAACGGCTTGGCGAGGCGCGCTGGTCGTGCATCGGCTGGCCCGAACAATGGGGTGGCCGCGATGCCAGCC
>JBMOGO010000007.1:0-57456 GCA_049318305.1 Polymorphobacter sp. | reverse complement strand
CATCGCCATCGGCAACCGCCTTGCCCATCGGTGCGAACACCCCGCCGCTGATACCGAGAGGGTTGCCGAACACTTCGGTGGCGTGAGCCGCCGGTAGCCAAGCCGAAGCCAGCGCGGTCGTGCCGGCGATCATCGCGCACCAGCCGGCGGCGGCATCGGCCTGCCCCACGATCTCCAATGCTGTGAAGATGTCGGCGGCTGATGCTTCGGCGCCGCCCAGGCTGCGTGGCACCGCCATGCGGAACAGCCCGGCTTCGGCCATTTGCGCGGCCAGGTCGGTGGGCAGGCGGCGCGCCTGTTCGGTTTCGACCGCGCGCGCGGCAATGATCGGTGCAAGGTCGCGGGCAGCGGTAAGGATGGTCATAGCTTCAACAGGCTCGCGAGGTTGTTCTTCTGCATGTCGCTCGACCCGCCAACGATCGGCATGCCGAGCAGATCGCGGACATGACGCTCCATGTCGAAGGCGTCGGTCAGCCCATAGGCGCCGAGAATCTGCTGGCAGATGAGCGCGATTTCGACGCCAGTGTCGGCGACGAACAGCTTGGCCATGCTGGTTTCGACCGAACAGGCCCGGCCTTCATTGGCAAGCCACGCCGCATGATAGAGCATGTGGCGCGCCGCCTGCAGCTTGGTTCGCGCGGTCACCAGCTTGTGGCGGACGCTCTGATGCTGCGAAATCGGCTTGCCGAACTGCACCCGCTGTTGCGCATAGTCCCAGGCTTCGGCGAGTGCCGCCCGCGCAATGCCGAAGGCGACCGCGGTGATCTCCAGCTTTTCGACATCGAGGGCGCGGCCGGCGAGCAGTTTCCAGCCCTGGTTCCACATGTCCGTCCCACCGACGATATTGGCGGCGGGGATGCGCACATTGTCGAAAAACACGTCCTGACTAGCCATATAGCGCAGGTTGGAATGCGCGATTCCCTGCATCGTGACACCGGGGGTGTCGGTCGGGATCAGCACGAAGCTGAGATTGCGATAGCGGTCGCCCGGCTCGCCCGAGCGAACGAGCGTGTAGATGACGTCCGACCAGTCGGCGCCGGAGCACCAGCGCTTGGCGCCATTGATGACGACGGTATCGCCTTCCATTGCGGCGCGCGTCGAAACACTGGCCAGGTCGCCGCCGACATCAGGCTCGCTGAGGCCATAGGCGAAGAACAGTTCACCCCGCGCCAGCCGCGGCAGATATTCGCGCTTTTGGGCTTCCGAACCATTTTCAGACAGGTTCATCCCGCCATAAAAGGCGGTGTGGATGAACGGCCCGGCGAGGCACGGCCCGACCTGCGCCAGTTCCTCGATGACCGCGATGGCGGCGACGATATCCTGCCCGGCGCCGCCATACTCAGTCGGCACAGTGAGCGCGGTCAGCCCGAGTTTGTTCAATTCGGCGTACACATCGCGCGGCCAGCCGTGCGCCTTGTCCCACGCGACGCGGGCCTCGCGTGGAGCGTTCGCGGCGACGAAGCGCGCCACAGTGTCACGCAACTGGGCGATATGTTCGGGCTCGTCCGTGTAGGTCTGCAGGCTCATTCGCCGGTCAACTTTGCCGGCCGGCGCTCGCGCATCGCGGCCACGGCCTCGGCGCGGTCCGCCGTGATGTTCGACATCATTTCATAGGCGATCGAGGTGTCCATCATCTGCGACACCAGCGCTTTCAGCGGCGCATTGGTGACGGTTTTCGTCCAGCGCACCGCCCAGCGCGGGCTGGCCATCAGCTTGGCCGCCATTTCGGCTACCTTGGTGTCGAGCTGATCGGTTGGCACGGCATGGTTGATCAGCCCCATTTCAGCGGCCTTCGGTGCCTTGATCATGTCGCCGGTGAGCAGATATTCCTTGGCGCGGGCATAGCCGATGAGTTGCGGCCAGATGACCGCGCCGCCATCGCCGGCGACCAGCCCGACCTTGACATGCGGATCGCCAATGACGGCATTTTCATCGGCGATGATGATGTCGCAGAGCAGCGCGATGGACGCTCCCAGGCCTGCGGCGGCGCCGTTGAGCCGGCAGATGATCGGCTTTTCCAGGTCGATCAGCGACGTGATAATGCGCTTGGCGTCCCAACCGATATCGCGAAACTTGCGCGGGTCGGCGATCTGTTCCTCGAACCAGGCAAAATCGCCACCGGCGCAAAACGCTCGGCCGGCGCCGGTCAGGACGATGATGTCGCTGTCCGGGTCGTGCTGCAGATCGGTGAACACCCGTGCCAGCTCGTCGTGCATCGGCCCGTCGACACCGTTCACCGGGTTGTTGCCGGTGATGGTGGCGGTCAGGATCCGACCGTCGCGCGCGAAGGTGAAGCGGCTATAGCCATCAAGGCTCATGAAACTCTCCCCGAACTTGCCCAGCCTACCATTCGAGGCAGATCTTGCCGAAATGCGCCCCAGACGCTTGATGACGAAACGCCGCGGCAATGTCTTCCAGCCCGAAGCTGCTGTCGATGACCGGGCGGATGCCATTGGCGTCGATGGCGCGGATCATGGCGATCTGCTGCGCTCTGCTGCCGACGGTGAGGCCATTAATCCGCACGTTACCAGCCATGATGGCAGCGGTCGGCACATTGCCGGCAAAGCCCGCAAGCACGCCGATCATTGCGATATTGCCCGACAGGCGCGTCGCGGCGATCGATTGGGTGAGCGTGCCCGCACCGCCGATTTCCACCACATGATCGACGCCGCGGCCGCCAGTCAGCGCCCGTGCTGTCGCGCCCCAATTTTCATCGTCGCGGTAGTTGATGAGATGATTGGCACCCATCGCCGCCAGTCGGTCGAGCTTGGCGCCCGACGATGATGTCGCGATGACCGTCGCGCCCGCCGCCTTGGCGAATTGCAAGGCAAAGATCGATACGCCGCCGGTGCCCTGTACCAGCACGGTTTCGCCGGGCTGCAGCTTTGCCTCGACGAACAGCGCGCGCCAGGCGGTCAGCGCGGCGCAGGTCAATGTCGCGGCTTCGACATGGGAATAGCCAGCAGGCGCGTGCGTGAAGGCGGTCGCGGCCGCGACAACCTCCTCGCGCGCATAGCCGTCGGTGCGGTCCCCCGGCACCGCGGCCAAGTCGGCGAGCGTCGGTTCGCCGGCCAGCCATAGCGGAAAAAACGTACTGACTACTCGGTCGCCAACAGCAAAGTCGCCGACGCCGCTGCCGATTTCGGTCACCTCGCCGGCGCCGTCCGACATCGGGATGCGGCCATCGGGCGTCGGGATGCCGCCAAGCGCGACAATATAATCGTGATAGTTGAGCGAGGAGGCGTGCAACCGGACGCGAATGTCACCTGGCCCGACCGTGCCGGATTCCGCCGTGCCGACCGTCAGATTGTCGAGCCCGGCGGGCGCCTTCAGTCGTATCGCGCGCATTCACGTGTCCCCTTTGGCGCTACGCTAGGCGTTCTCTCCGGCTAACGAAACCAGCACAATTGCTCGGAGGTGGCGAGCAATGTGCCGGCGCGGCTCCACATCGCCTTGCGGCTGCCGACAATCGATTGCGAAATGCGGGTGGCGACCATTTCCGATAGGATGAAATCATCACCGCACGCCGCCAGCTCGGCGTCGCCGGCGAGGAACGTCACCGACAGGGTCAGGGTGGCGGACGGACGCGGGCCGGCACTGACCAGATAGACGCGCGGTGCGCCAAGGTCGGACAGCAGCGCCAGTGTCAGCACATCGACGGCGCGGCCGCTGGCTTCCTTCTCCCAGCTGAGCGTGCGGGTGTCAGGCTTGTTGAACGGCGGCGGCGGCATCGCTGATCGCGATTCGAGCGGCGGCTGCTTTGAAAACGGCGGGAAGAACGCCTCCAGTTCCTCGGGCGGAACGATGTCGGGCATCACCAGTTCGGTGCGTTCGTCACTGTCGCGGCGGTTGGCCATGATGACCAATGCCGTCGCGAGGACCGCATCATCGCCTGCCAGCTTCACGTCACAACGCCAGTGCGACAGCGATCGCGTCACCCCCAGCCGGGTAGTGTGCAGCGCCAGTGCGGCGCCAGGCGGCACGGCCGCAACGAAATTCACTGTGATCGAAATCGGCGTGCCAGTCGCTTCGGGCTCGGCAAGCACCGCCTTTAACAGCAGCGCCACGGTCCAGCCGCCGAACATGCCGATAACCGCCTCATACCGCGGGCTGGCGACGGCGCTCCACTGCCCTGGCCCCGCCGGTTGCAACGCAAGCGAAGTTTCGAAGACGCTTCCCACCTCAGCCAAGTTCGACGCCCTGCGCTTCGGCGGCTGCCAATAGCGCGCGGCGAACATCGGTTCCCGGTGTGTCGAGCCAGCCGGTCATGGCGAGTCTGAGCGCGCCAAGATCGGCAGAGCGGACCATTGCCTTGATCGGGCCGACGCCGGCAGGCGTAATCGACAGGGACTCCACACCGATCGCCAGTAGCGCCAGCGCCTCCAACGGGCGTCCGCCCATTTCCCCGCAGATGGTCACCGGCACGTGCGCCGCGCCGGCCTCGCGCACAATCCGGCGCAAGACGCGCAGCACTGCCTGCGAAAGCCAGTCATAACGGTCGCCCAATCGCGGATTGGCGCGATCGGCGGCGAACAGGAACTGGGTCAAATCATTGGTGCCGACCGAAACAAAATCGGTCAGCGGCAGTAATACATCGAGCGTTTCGATCAGCGCCGGGACCTCGATCATCGCGCCATAACGCACCGCCTGCGGCATGGCATGGCCTTGCCGGATCAGCAACGCGCGCTGCTGTTCGATCAAACTCTTGGCCTCGGCGAATTCCCACGGTTCGCTGACCATCGGGAACATGATGCTGAGCGTGCGGCCGGCGCCTGCCTCCAGCAGTGCGCGCGCCTGTATCTTCATCAGCGCCGGGCGACCCAGCGCCAGACGCAGCGCCCGCCAGCCCATCGCTGGATTCTCATCTTCCGCGCCGCCGGCGCCAAGCAGATAAGGCACTGCCTTGTCGCCGCCGATATCGATGGTGCGGAACACAACCGGCCGGTCGCCAGCCGCTTCCAGCACCGACTGGTATAGCGCCTGCTGGCGTTCCCGGCGCGGCAGGGTGGCGGACACCAGAAACTGGAATTCGGTGCGGAACAGCCCAATGCCATCAGCGCCGGTTACATCAAGCGCCTGGGCATCTCCGGCAAGCCCGGCGTTCATCATCACGGCGACGCGCTTGCCATCGCGGCTAATCGCCGGCAGATTCTTTACCGCTGCGAATTTTTCGGCCTGGCGCGCTTTCAATACGCTCATCGCCTGGTACGACTTGATCATCGCCGCCTGTGGCCGCACCAGCAGCGCGCCATTGCCGGCATCGACGATCAGTTCGTCGCCGTCACTGACATCGGTGAAGAGTTCGCGCACCCGGCCAAGCACCGGCACCCCCATGGCGCGCGCCACGATGATGACGTGCGCGGTCAGGCTGCCTTCCTCCAGCACAACGCCTTTCAGGAAGCGTTTGTCATATTCGAGCAGCTCTGCCGGCCCCAGGTTGCGCGCAATCAGGATGGTGTCGCCGCGCAAGCCCGACGCGGCGGCGGTGCCCAATTGTCCCGAAACGATGCGCAGCAGCCGGTTTGACAGATCATCGAGGTCGGTCAGCCGCTCGCGCAGATAGGGGTCGTCGATCGACCGCATCCGCGCCCGCGTCCGCGCCTGCACCCGCTCGATGGCGGCCTCGGCAGTCAGCCCGGTGTCGATCGCTTCGTTGATGCGCCGCGACCAGCCTTCGTCATATGCGAACATCTTGTAGGTATCGAGCACGTCGTGATGATCGCCGCCGCCGGCGAACTCGGCCTGGCCCATCATCGTGTCGATCTGTTCGCGCATCCGGGTGAACGCCGAATAGACGCGTGCGCGCTCGACTTCGATATCGTCGGCAACGGTATGTTCGACGATGACGCGCGGCTGGTGGAACACCGCTGTGCCACGGCCCAGCCCGTCGACGAGTTTCAGACCCGACAGCCGCAACGGCCCGGAGCTCGCCGCGCGCGCCCGCGCCGCTTGCGCATCATCGACGAGTCCGGCGCCGTGGATCAGCTCGGACAGCACCATTGCGACAGTCTGTAACGCCTCAATCTCAACTTCGTCATAATCGCGCGGCTCGCGGTGCTGCACGCCCAGCACGCCAATGGCGCTTTCGCGGCGCACGATCGGCACGCCGGCAAAGCTGTGATAATCATCCTCGCCGGTTTCGGGGCGATAGGCGAAATCCGGATGCTCCTTGGCTTCGGCTAGGTTGAGCGGCTCGCGCGTGGCAGCGATGACGCCTACCAGCCCCTGGCCCATGCTGAGCCGGGTGACGTGCACCGCCTCCTGCGCCAGGCCTTGCGTGGCGTAAAGTTCGAGCATGCCGTCGCGTAGCAGATAGATCGACGCGACTTCGCTCGACAGTTCTTCGGCGACGATGCGGACCACCTGGCCCATCTTGGCTTCAGCGCCTGTCCTGGCTGCCATCACTTCGTGAAGGCGGCGCAGGATCTCGCGGGCGGCGCTGGCGGCGGCCATCAGGCAGCAGATTCATAGGGTTGGGAGCGGCCCGCGGCGGACTCGCCGCCTGACCTCGACGCCAAGGCGGCTTCTGCTTCGCCGACCAGTTCGGCAATGATGTCGGCGACCGTCTGCTCGCTGGTCACCATGCCGACCGATTGCCCGGCCATCAGGCTGCCGTTTTCGACATCGCCGTCGACAACCGCACGCCGCAACGCCCCGGCCCAATAATGTTCGATCGCCAATTGCCCGGCGGCGAGGTCCATCTCGCCGCGATCGACGGCCTCGGCGATTTCGCGCTGCTTGGCGGTAAAGGCTTCGGTGCCGGCGTTCTTGAGGGCGCGCACGGGAATGACCGGCAGCCGCGGATCGAGCTGGACACTGGCCACCGCATCGCGCGCCGACGCGCGGAAAAAGGCCTTTTTGAAGTTGGGATGCGCAACGCTTTCGGCGGACGCTGCGAACCGCGTGCCAAGCTGCACGCCCGATGCGCCCATTTCCAGCCAGGCCGCAATCGCAGCGCCGCGGCCGATACCGCCGGCGACGAACACCGGCACGTCGGTGATGACTGGCAGAATTTCCTGCGCCAGCACGCCCAGCGACACCGGGCCGATATGGCCCCCTGCTTCGGAGCCTTCGATAACGATGGCGTCGACGCCCGATCGCACCAGCTTCTTTGCGAGTGCCGCTGTAGGGGCGAAGCACATCAGTTTCGCCCCCGCCGCCTTGATGGCTTCGATGGCGGCGCCAGAGGGCAAGCCACCGGCGAGGACGATGTGGCTGACGCTGTGGCTGGCGCAGACCGCGATCAGCTCCATCATCTGCGGGTGCAACGTAATGAGATTGACCCCGAACGGCTTGTCGGTCAGCGCGCGGGTGGCGGCGATTTCGGTATCGAGCAGCGCCGGTGTCATCGACCCGCAGGCAATGACCCCGAACCCGCCGGCGTTGGAAATGGCGGAAACCAGATGCCGTTCCGATACCCAGGTCATCGCCCCGGCCATGATGGCATGGCGGCTGCCGAGGAAATCGCGGCCGCGCTGCGAAAGCTGGTCGAGACGAGTCACGCCGCCGCATCCAGCCCATAGGCCGTGTGCAGCACGCGCACCGCCAGTTCGACATATTCCTCGGAAATCAGCACGCTGACCTTGATTTCCGACGTGGTGATCGCTTGGATATTGATGCCGCGATCGGCTAGCGCCCGGAACATCGTCACCGCTACTCCGGCGTGGCTTTTCATGCCGACGCCGACCACCGAAATCTTCGCCACCGCCGCGTCCGACAACACTTTTGCATAACGGATCTGGCCATGCGCCTTGTCGAGCACATCGAGCGACAGCGGCAATTGCGTGCGCGGCACGGTAAAGGTGACGTCGGTGGTGCCTTCGCCCTTGGCAATATTCTGCACGATCATGTCGACATTGACATTGGCATCGGCCAACGGGCCGAAGATCGCCGCGACAACGCCGGGCACGTCCGGCACTCCGACCAGAGTCACCTTGGCCTCGTTGCGATCATAGGCGACGCCGGCGATCAGTTCGCGTTCCATCTCTTCATCCTCATCCACCACCATGGTGCCCGGTGCATCGCTGAAACTCGATAGCACCTGGACCCGCACCTTTTCCTTCATCGCCAGTTCGACCGATCGCGTTTGCAGCACCTTTGCCCCCACTGACGCCAGCTCGAGCATTTCCTCGTACGTGATGCGCTCGAGCTTGCGGGCTCGCGGCACGATACGCGGATCGGTCGTGTAAACGCCATCGACATCAGTGTAGATATCGCAGCGATCGGCGTGCAGTGCCGCCGCGAGCGCGACGGCACTGGTGTCCGACCCGCCGCGCCCCAATGTCGTGATGCGATTGTCGGCAGACAGTCCTTGAAATCCTGGCACCACCGCCACCTCGCCGCGCGCCATGGCAGCGAGCACGGCGGTCGTTTCAATGCCCTCGATGCGGGCCGTGCTGTGTGCATCCGACGAATGCACCGGCAATTGCCACCCCAGCCACGAGCGCGCCGGCACACCGGCGGCCTGCAGTGCGATCGACAGCAGTCCAGCCGTAACCTGTTCGCCGGCGGCCACCACCACATCATACTCGCGCGGATCTGCCAGCGGCGAAGCTTCGCGGCAAAAACCGACCAGCCTGTCGGTCTCCCCGGCCATTGCAGACACTACCACGGCAACCTGGTTGCCTGCCTCGATCTCGCGCTTCACCCGCGCCGCGACACCGCGAATACGCTCGGAGCCGGCCATCGAAGTGCCGCCGAATTTCATCACGATGCGAGTCATGGTCTGCGGCGGTTCCTGTGGGCAAAACCGCTGCGGCAATCAATGACGGTCGGGCGGCTGTTTAAGCGTATCGGTGTCTGATAGAAATGAGTCTCGTCCTTGGCAAGCAAGCCGGGCTTTGGGGCGCACGAGGAATTCCATGGCCAGCGTTTCCGATACAGCGATTCCGGCGCCCAGCATCGATGCTGGCGAAGCCCGCTTCTTTGGTGCGTTGGCGCAGGATTGGTGGAATCCGGCCGGGTCTTCGGCGATGCTGCACCGGATCACGCCGCTGCGCAGTGCCCTGGTGCGCGATGCCGCGATATCGCGGTTCGGCCGGAACGCACGCAGCCGCACACCGCTTGCCGGTCTGACGGCGCTCGATATCGGCTGCGGAGCCGGGTTGATGACCGAGCCTCTGGCCCGGATGGGGGCGAGCCCAACGGGCATCGACGCGGCGCCGGAGAATATTGCCGCCGCTACCGAACATGCCGCAGCGGGTGGCCTGGCGATCGATTATCGCGCCATATCGGTAGAGGCGCTGGCGGCAACAGGCGCGCGTTTCGATATCATTACCTGCCTTGAGGTCGTCGAACATGTCGCCGACCGCGACAGCTTTTTCGCAGCGCTCGCGGCGTTGCTCGCCCCTGGCGGGCTGGCGGTTCTGTCGACGCCGAACCGCACCTCGGCCTCCTGGGCGGTGCTGATCGCCGGGGCTGAAATCATCATCCGCAGCATCCCGCGCGGCGCGCATGACTGGCAGCGCTTCATGCAGCCGGCGGAATTGACCGAGGCGCTGACCCATGCCGGGCTTTCCGTAACTGATACGCAAGGGCTGACCTGGCGTCCGGGCAAGGGGTTCATCCTCGGCCCGGACGTTTCGGTGAATTACTTTCTGACGGCGATTCCGGATTACCAGTAAAGGCCGCGCACGGCGCGAACGACATAGCCGGAGCGCCGGTCGATCAGCAACGCATCGGGGCCGACGCGCACCCAGCGCGTGCCGCGATAGGCGGGCGGCAGGCGGTGGTAGCCGGGGTTACTGATCCAGTAGCGATTGCCGAAATAGGCTTGCGGCAACCAATAGCCGACGCCCCAGGACTGGTAACCGTAGCCGCGCGGATAGGCATAGGCAGGGCCGCGATAGCGGGCGCCGTTCCAGCGCGAATCGTACCGATAATCACGGTCATAGCCGCCGCGATTGTCATAGCGTCGATCTTCGCGGCGATCTTCGCGGCGATCATCGTGCCTGTCACCGCGCCAGTCGTCACGCCTGTCGTCACGGCGGTCATAGCGCTGGTCATAATCGGGCCATTGGTCGGCCAGCGCCGGGGCCATAACCCCGCCCGCCAGGATCACACCGGCAAGGCCGGTCAGCAGCAGTTTGCGCATAACACTCTCCTTCGCCCCGCAGTGGGCGTAGGCGAAAAATGCGCGATGACGGCTGAATAATTTCTGAAACTTTCGCTTAGCTGCGGTTCAGCTTTGCCGATTCCGGCCGGCCTGTGCCATGTTGAAGAAAATCGGGGAGACGGATATGCCACAGCCACTGCGCGGGATTCACCACAGCGCCTACCGATGCCGCGACGCCGAAGAAACCCGCGCCTTCTATGAAGATCTGCTCGGGCTACCGCTGGCGGCCGCGCTGGAGGACGAACGCGAGCCTGGATCGGGGCGCAAGAACCCGTTCGTGCATATTTTCTTCAAACTGGGCGACGGCAACTACATTGCCTTTTTCGATGCGCCGGCCAGCGCCGCGCCCGACAGTTTCAACCTGGTGCATGGCTTCGACCGGCACGTCGCCTTTGAAGTCGGCGACACCGCGATGATGATCGAGTGGCGTGACAAGCTGAACGCCGCCGGCGTGCCGTGCTTTGGCCCCATTGACCATGGTTTCGTGCAGTCGGTGTATTTCAGCGACCCCAACGGCCTGCCGCTGGAAATCACCACCCGCGTTGCCGTGCATGATGCGATCATGGCGCAGGAGGCAGCGCACGCGCGCGCCATTGTCGATGGCTGGACGGCGAAAAAGGCCGCGTCTTGACCGGATATGCCCGCATCCCGCTGCTGCTCGGCTTTCGCGAGCCGGTCGGCCTGCGCGATACCTATGGCGGCATCGATGGCGTTGTCGCGTTGCAAGCGCATCTTCTGAAACCCGAGGTGCCCTCGGATACCATCGTCATCTTCATGCACCCCATGGGCATCATGCATTACCTGCCGCTGCCGCCGGCGCTGGCGGCGGCCGGTGTGCATGTGCTGACCGCGGTATCGCGATACCCTAACAACGACAACGCGCTGATCATGGAAAAAGTGGTCATCGATCTCGGCAAATGGGTGGCTCATTGCCGGGCAAAGCTGGGCTACAAACGCGTCGTCCTCGCCGGCTGGTCAGGTGGTGGCAGCCTTGCGCTATTCTATCAGGCGCAGGCTGAGCGGGCGACAGTGCGCGCCACTCCGGCCGGTGATCCGCCCGACCTGGCCGCCGCGGAATTGCCGCCCGCCGATGGCGTCATGCTGCTCGCGGCGCATGTCAGCCGGGCGCACACGCTGACCGAATGGCTCGACCCGTCGATCATTGATGAAGCCGATCCGACGCAGCGGGATCCGGCCTGGAACCTGTACGATCCGGCGTGCCCGCAGCCGCCGTACAGCGACGATTTCCTCGTCGAATTCCGCGCCAGGCAACTGGCGCGCAACCGGCGCATCACGGCCTGGGCGCAAACGACGTTGACCGACCTCAAGGCCCGCGAGGGTGAACATGCCGAACGCGCCTTCATCGTGCATGGCACCATGGCAGACCCGCGCTGGCTCGACCCGGCGGTGGATGCCAATGATCGGATGCCGGGGCGTTGTTACCTCGGCGATCCGCGGCTGATCAATGATTCGCCGGGCGGCTTGGGGCGCTTCACGACGCTACGGTCCTGGCTGAGCCAGTGGAGCCATGACCTGTCCAACGCCGATGGCATCGTCAGTGGCCCGCATATTTCGGTGCCCGTACTGGTCATCGGCAACAGCGCCGACGATGCCTGCACGCCATCCCATACCCAGCGCTTGTACGATTGCGTCGCGCAGGCGCCGCGCGAACTGCACATCGTCGCCGGAGCGACGCATTATTACGCGTTTCAGCCCGACAAGCTGGCCGAAGCCGTGGCGACGGTTACGCGCTGGCTGGACCGCAACGCCTGAACGCAGCGCCGGAACCGAACGGCCCGGCATGTTGCCACGCCGGGCCTCGCCCTTCGAGGCGTTCCGATCAGGCGGTGGCGCGCGGCACGCCGCCGCGCCGCCGCGCTGCAAAACCGACCAGTGCAAAGCCGGCGATCAACATGGTCCAGGTCGTGGCTTCCGGCACCACGCTGATGCTGACATTGTCGAGCACGGCGCCATATTCGTTCATCACCAGGCTTTGGAAGCGCAGGTCCTGGCTCGCGCCGATCGCGGTGAAATCATAGAAAAGCGATTGAAACAGCATGTTCGTGGCAGTGTTGGCAGCGGTCAGCGAATAATCGAACGTGCCGGGGGTGGTACCACTGGTGGACACCAGCAGGCGTTTGTCGCGCGGCCGCGCCGCCGGGTCGAACGGGTTGCCCGACAGATCAAAGCGGACGCGATAGCGCTCCCCAACCGTCAGGCCGGTCAGGCGTTGCAAGATGCCACCGGTGGACAGCGCCGAAAGATCGATGCTGCGCAAGCCAGCCGAGGCGTTCCACAGCGTATTGTCGACATAGTCGACGCCATCGGCGAGGATCTTCCAGCCGGTCAGCGAGGTTTCGTCATCGGTGGCGAGGGTCGTGGTGCCGCCAGTAACGGCGACGCCGTTTTCAAAGCTGCCATTGACGATGGTGACCGCCTGTGCCGAGCCCGCCAGAAGCAGTGCTGTGGCCGCCACGAAAATGATCCGCATCGGAACCTCCTGATTAACGCCGTCCGGAATGGCGCGGCTGCACGAACAGTCTTGCAAAGCCCGTGCCAACCCGAAAATCATCGCGAATCCGTGTGAAAATATCGAATTAACAAAAGCTTATGTAAGGTGGCGCTTACGAACGCGGTTAATGGATATCCATAATGGTTTATATGAACGGCAAGTTACCGCAGCCAAACCGGCAGGAATTTGCCGGTTCTGGCGGGTCCAGGTCGTGCAGTCAGAGAGCATTCAACGCGAAGAAAGAGCGGCGGCGGCATCGGGTGATGCTGCCGCCGCATTGTGCAAGCGATCCCGCCGTCGGATTCAGCTTTTGAAGCGATCGAGCGTCATCACCTTGTTCCAGGCGCCGACAAAGTCGCGCACGAACTTTTCCCGGCCGTCGTTGGCGCCATAGACTTCGGCGACAGCGCGCAGCTCGGCGTTGGACCCGAACACCAGGTCGACCGGCGTTGCGGTCCATTTTACCGCGTCGGTCGTCCGGTCACGACCTTCGTAAATGCCGTCGGTCGACGCCTTGCTCCATTTCGTCGACATGTCGAGCAGATTGACGAAAAAGTCGTTGCTCAACGTGCCGGGCCTTGTCGTGAAAACGCCATGCTTCGCGCCACCAGCGTTGGCATCGAGCGCTCGCAAACCGCCGACCAGAACCGTCATTTCCGGCACCGTCAGCGTCAGCAGATTGGCCTTGTCGACCAGCATTTCCGCAGGCGACAGGCGGTTGCCAGTGCCGAACCAGTTGCGGAAGCCATCGGCCATCGGCTCCAGCGCGGCAAAACTTGCCACGTCGGTCTGCGCCTGGGTCGCATCGGTGCGGCCCGGTTCGAACGGCACCGATACCGTTTGGCCCGCTGCCTTTGCCGCCTGTTCGACGGCCGCGCCGCCCGCCAGCACGATCAGATCGGCCAGCGAGATCTTGCGGCCACCGCCGGCGCTGCGATTGAAGTCGGCCTGGATGGTCTCCAGCCGCGCCAGCACCTTGGCGAGTTCTGCCGGATCATTGGCCTGCCAGTCCTTTTCCGGGGCCAGCCGGAGGCGCGCGCCATTGGCGCCGCCACGCATGTCCGTCCCGCGGAAGCTGGCCGCCGACGCCCAGGCGGTGCGCACCAGTTCCGGCACGGTGAGGCCCGACGCCAGCACGGTTGCCTTGAGGCCAGTTACATCGGCCGCCGTCACCAACGGATGATCAACCGCCGGCACAGGGTCCTGCCACGACAGGGATTCCTTTGGCACTTCGGCGCCGATGTAGCGCGCCTTGGGGCCAAGGTCGCGGTGGGTCAGCTTGAACCAGGCCTTGGCAAACGCCAGCTCGAACTCCCTGGGGTTCTTCTGGAAGCGCAGCGCAATCTTGCGATAGGCCGGGTCCTCTTTCAGTGCGAGATCGGTGGTGAACATGATCGGCGCATGGCTTTTCGCCGGGTCATGTGCGTCCGGCACCGTGCCGGCGGCGGCGCCATTCTTTGGCACCCATTGCACCGCGCCTGCTGGGCTTTTCGCCTGCACCCAGTCGAACTTGAACAGGTTCTCAAGATACTGCATCGACCAGAATGTCGGCGTCGAGGTCCAGGCGCCTTCTAGACCGCTGGTCGTTGTATCGACGCCGACGCCGGAGCCGCATTTGTTGTCCCAGCCCATGCCCTGGCGTTCGACGCTGTTCGCTGCCGGTGCGACCCCGACGCATTCGCCCGGTTTTTTCGCGCCATGCGCCTTGCCGAAGGTGTGGCCGCCGGCGATCAGCGCCAGCGTTTCTTCATCGTTCATCGCCATCCGGCCAAAGGTTTCGCGGATGTCGCGCGCCGCAGTCAGCGGATCATGGTTGCCGTTGGGGCCTTCCGGGTTGACGTAGATCAGGCCCATCTGCACAGCGGCCAGCGGGTTGGCGAGCTTGCGATCCCCGGAATAACGCTTGTCATCCAAGAATTTGGTTTCCGGCCCCCAGTAAACGATATCGGCTTCCCAATCGTCGGTACGGCCGCCGCCATAGCCGAACGTCTTGAAACCCATGTTTTCAAGGCTCACATTGCCAGCCAGCACCATCAGGTCGGCCCAGCTGATCTTGCGGCCATACTTCTGCTTGACGGGCCACAACAGGCGGCGCGCCTTGTCGAGGTTGGCATTGTCCGGCCAGCTGTTGAGCGGTTCGAACCGCTGTTGCCCGCCACCGGCGCCGCCGCGGCCATCGGTGGTGCGATAGGTGCCGGCGCTGTGCCATGCCATGCGGATGAAGAACGGACCGTAGTTGCCGTAATCAGCCGGCCACCAGGGCTGTGACGTTGCCAGCACGGTGGCGATGTCGGCCTTCACGGCCTTCAGATCGAGTGTCTTGAATTCGGCGGCATAGTCGAAATTGTCGCCCATCGGGTTCGATTCGACGCCATTCTGGCGCAACGGTCGCAGGTCCAGCAGATCGGGCCACCAGAACTGGTTGGATACGGCCTTGCCGTTGGTTTCGTCGGCAACAGCCGGTGTCCCGGCGATGATCGGTGACATGGCGATGGCCACTGTCGTCAGCAGGAATATGGTTTTCTTGCGCATCGGTTTGGCTCCCCAATCGGGCAATTGATTTTGCCTGTCGAACGAAACATGCCGGATGGATCGCCGTGAAGGACAACTCATTTTATGGGTCAGGCTAAGCGAATTCCTCACTAACCAGCCCGCCATCTTGCCAATTGGCGCGCACGCTTTCACAAGCGCTTCCCATGACCATCGCTGCGATCACATCCTTCAAACTCGGCACGCGCGGTTCGCCGCTGGCATTAGCGCAGGCGCATATGACGGCGGCGGCGTTGACCGCTGCGCACGGCTGGGGGCCGGACGTGGCTCAGATCGTCATCATTTCAACGACGGGTGACCGGGTGCAGGACCGCCCGCTGGCCGAGATCGGTGGTAAGGCGCTCTGGACCAAGGAGCTTGATGCGGCGCTGATCGACGGCCGCATCGATTGCGGCGTGCATTCGATGAAGGATGTCGAAACCCAGCTCCGGGACGGCATCGCGCTGGCCGCCATGCTGCCACGCGCCGATGTGCGGGAGCGCCTGATCGGTGCCGACAGCATTGACGCACTGCCGCATGGCGCCCGAGTCGGCACGTCATCACCGCGCCGCGCCGCGCAATTGAAGTCGATGCGCCCGGACCTGCAAACCGAGATCCTGCGCGGCAACGTCGCCACCCGCATGGCCAAGGTCGAAACTGGCGCCATCGATGCGACGTTGCTCGCCGCCGCAGGGCTGGACCGGCTGGGGGTTGCGGTCGGCGCCACCATCGAGACCGACATCATGCTGCCCGCCAGTGCCCAGGGTGCCGTCGGCATCACGGCGCGGGAAGGCGATGAGGCTGTGCTGGCGCTGCTGGCGGCGATCAACCACGCCGATACCTTTACGGCGGTCGGGCTGGAGCGCGGCTTCCTCGCCGGCCTTGGCGGTACGTGCCATAGCCCGGTGGCGGCACTTGCGCTAATTGCCGGTGATCGAGTGACCTTTCGCGCCGAGATCATGACTGACGACGGCACCGAAATCGAGGAAGGTGGCTTTGAAGCCGCGCTCGCCGAGGCCCCGGCACTGGTCGCCGCGCTGGCGGCCGACATGCTCGATGATGCCAGCCCGGCGCTGCGAGCCCTTTTTACCGCCGCCTGAACCGGTGTGGATCCTCGTCACCCGGCCCCTGCCTGGCGGCGAGTCCACCGCCGCCCGGCTGCGCGCCGCCGGGCATGACGCCATTGTGATGCCGTTGATGGCCACCGAGGCAGTGCCGTGGCAACCGCCGCTGGTGCCGCCCGCCGCGATCATGTTGACCAGCGCCTTTGCCGCGCGGCTAGCCGGGCCGGGTGCCGCTGCCTGGCACGGCCTGCCGACATACACCGTCGGTACTGCCACGGCGCGCGCTGCCGCTGCTGCCGGTTTCACCCACGTCATTGATGGCGGCGGCACCGTTCAGGCGGTGGTCGACCGCGTGTCTGCTGCCGGATTGCCCGATATCCTGCACCTCGCCGGCGCGGATCGGACCGCGATTGTCATCCCCGCAGGGCTGAACATTGCCACGCAAACTGTCTATCGCGCCCGGTTGCTGCCGATGAACACCATGCCTGCTGCCGACCTGGTGCTGTTGTTCAGCCCGCGTAGCGCCGCGCATTTTGCGGCGGAATGCGACCGGCTGGGGGTCCGGCGCGATGGCTATGCCATCGCCGCGATCAGCGCCGTCACCGCCGCTGCTGCCGGGCCGGGCTGGCGGTGCATCGCCGTTGCGCCGCAGCCCGATGAAGAGGCATTGCTGGCGGTCATTGCGGCAACGTGGCAAGACACCGCCGAAAGGTTGTGAGGAACCCCATGGACGCGCCATTCGATCGCGGCGAAGTCGATCGTGCCAGTCTTGATGCCACCGAACGGTTGCGGGCACGCCTGTCGGCGCGGCCGCTGCCGGCGCCGCGGGCGCCGCGCCGCGGCCTGTTGCCATGGGCCGTGGCGGGCAGTCTGTTCGTGTTTTCCGCCGGCATGATCGCCAATCCGTGGTTCGAAACAGCGGTGCGCGACAAATTGCCGTTCGCCGGTGCGACAACAACCGCCGCCGATAGTACCGAATTGCAGGTGTTGCGCGCTCGTCTCGCCAAGCTGGAGACGCGCAGCGGTCCTGTCGCGCCCATGCCATTCGAGCGGCTGGCGCGCACCGAAGCGCAGATCGAAACCAGCACCGACCAGATCGCCCGCGAGGCCGACCGTATTGACCGGTTGACCAGCGATGTCGCCGCACTCGCCGCCACCCAGGCCGGGTCCCAGGCGCGCGCCGAAGCCGCCACCGCCACCGCCATCGCCGCGGCGGACCGGGCGCAAGGCATGTTGACCCTCTTGTTAGCGCGCCGCGCCATCGAGGCGGGTCGACCGTTCGGCGCGCTCGATGCGGCGCTGCGACAATCGTTCGAGGCGCGCTACCCCGACGCCGTAAAATCCGTCGCCGCGCTGGGCGCTGCGCCGGTTACGCTAACGGCGCTGCGCCGTGATTTCGATCGGTTGAGTCCCAGCGGTACGGTGCGCAGCGCCGCCGATACAAGGCAAAGCTGGTGGGACACCCTGACCGGCACCATCGCCGCCGCCGTATCGCGCCCTGCTGCCGATACACCGGCGACTCCCTATGCGGCCGCGCGCTCGGCCTTGCTGCGCGGTGATCATGTTGCCGCCGCAAACCATTTGCGTCGCTTGCCGGCGCCGCGCGCTGCAGCGCTTTCCGCCTGGTTGACGGCATCGGATCGATTGCAGGAGGGCTCGGCTGCGCTTGCGACGCTGGAAAATGCCACCGTCCTCTCGCCATCGGCGCCTGCTGTGGCGGTGGCGACGTCCAGCCCGTCAGTGGCACCGGCGCCGGCCCCAGCAGCGACGGCAACGCCGGCCCCGGCATCGCCGTCCGCGCCTGCCACCGGCACGCGAATCTCAACGGGCCTTGACCGGCTTGGCCGCTTGCCGGCCCGCCTTCGGATGGTTCTGCACCCGCGCAACCTGTTCGGTGGCGTTGCCAGTCTGGCGATGTTCTGAACGTTGATCAGCCCGGCTGATTGCGGCCGCCGAATAGCGCACTGCCGACTCGGACAACAGTTGCACCCAGCATCACGGCTGTCTCGAAATCCTCCGACATGCCCATGCTGAGCCCGGTCAGCCCATGCTGTCGCCCGAGTTGCTGCAACAGTGCAAAAAACGGCGCCGCCTCGATATCGGCGGGGGGCACGCACATCAGCCCGGCAACCGGCAGCCCCGCTGCTTGTGCTTGCGCCAGCAGCGCGCCGATTTCGCCCAGGGCACAACCGCCCTTTTGCGGCTCGGCACCGATATTGACCTGCAGGTAACAGTCCGGCCGCTTGCCGAGCGTTGCCATCGCCTTGCCAAGTGCCGAAACCAGTGATGGCCGATCGACACTATGGATGACATCGAACAGCGCCACCGCGTCTGCCGCCTTGTTCGATTGCAATTGGCCGACCAGATGCAGCCGCAGGTCGGGCGTCGTTGCCCGCAGTACCGGCCATTTTTCCTGGGCCTCCACGACGCGATTTTCGCCAAAACTGTGCTGTCCGGCAGCGATCAGCGGGGTGATGGCGTCTGCCCCCCAGGTCTTGCTGACGGCGACGAGTTCGATATCTGCTGCCTGCCGCCCGGCGCTGCGGGCGGCACGTGCCACCGCGTCCCGCACGATGGCGAGCCGTTCGGAAGCGCTGCCGGCTGGTGCAGCCGTTGTCAGATAGGCTGCGGAGTGGCGTTCATCGATCACGCGACATCGATCACAGCAGAGCGTTCAAATTATGTGATCAGAACGCGACGTTGGTGCCGAGATAAACCGCCTGGTCGGCGCGATCGGTATCGAGCAGCGAAGGCGCCAGCGGTGCCAGCTTGTAACGCACACCGCCGTTTACCGAAATTCGCGGTGCAATGCTGTAGGCGCCGCCCAGTTCCACCGAATAGCGGCGCTCCAGCGGGGCAAAGGCCAGCAGCGAGCCGGTTTCCGAAATGCCCTGCAGGCTGGTCTTCCAGTTCTTGCCGCGATAGCTGACGCCGACATCGAAGGATTCGCGGCGTCCGCCGAGAAGCGCCGTGGGCCCGGGCTCGACACGACCAAAGCCGGTATTGACGGCAAAACCCTTCCAGCCGACCGACAGATCGACATTATATGCTGTCGGCGCGGCGGCCAGGGTTTCCACCGGCGCTGCTGCGCGCGACCGGTCGGCGGCGGCCGCAATGACGCGCGTGCTGACACCCAGCGACAACGCCTTGCGGTTGTCGCTCTGCCCGGATGGCGTGAAGCGGAAGGCGCGTTCGACGCTTTGCAGGCGCGCATTGGCGGCGCTGTTTCCTGATGCCGTAAAACTGAATTTCGCCGAATCGGTGAGTTGCGGCTGGAAGGGCGTCAACGGCGTTTCGATGCTGAACTTCTGGCGAACCGGCTTTGTGCTGGTCTTGGCCGCCAGGGCAGGCGCCGCTATCACCGCGAGCGAAGTTAGAAACATCAACGATTTCATGGCGAAATCGCGCAAGTCGACACCGGTCTGCGCGGGCGCAGCCCGGTTTGCGATCGTAGCGCGTGTATCCCCGCGCGAATCGACAACCCGAATCATGCAACTTTCCTATCAGCGGGATTCCGCCCCGCACAGACGTTTACGACCCTAACCGAGCCAAGTTGCGGCGTTATTCACCCGACTGTGGTTTGTGGCGCACACTCACATTACGACTAGTCGTGATTTTTCCCCCGTCGGTGCGGAAATCGGATCGGTTCGGATATCGGACCCGGCGGATGTTGGACCCTGCGACGCCGTCCAAGCTAACGCTTGGCGCGAGGGCCGGCGCGCGCCTATAAGGCGCGATTGGTTTCGTGGAAGGGTCGTTGATGCGTCGCGTCGCTATTGTTCTGATCGGTGTCGCGTTGATGACGCCGCTCGCTGCCTGCGGCGGCAAGAAGGAAAAGGTGAAGACCGGCACCGAAGCGCCAGCCCGCCTCACCACCATCGGCGTCAACGCTTATCTGTGGCGCGCATCGCTCGACACGATCGGCTTCATGCCGCTGGCCCAAGTCGATTCCAACGGCGGCATCATCATCACCGATTGGTACGCGACCCCGCAATCGCCCAACGAGCGCGTCAAGGTCACCATCGCCATCCTCGATACCGAACTGCGCTCTGACGCCATCGCCGTCACGGCCATTCGCCAGACGCTGGCCGGCAGCGGCTGGGTCGATGCTCCGGTGCGCGCCGGTACCGTGCAAAAGCTTGAGGAAACCATCCTCAGCCGCGCCCGTGACCTGCGCCGCGCCCAATATTCCGGCTGACCCACCCGCCATGGCGACAAAATTTGATCACAAGGGCGCCGAAGCGCGCTGGCAGGCGGCATGGGATGCTGCCGGCAGCTTTGTCACCGACGATGCCAGCCCAAAGCCCAAGACCTATGTGCTGGAGATGTTTCCCTATCCGTCGGGGCGCATCCACATGGGCCATGTCCGCAACTACAGCATGGGCGATGTCATCGCTCGCACCCGCCGGGCGCAGGGTTTCGAAGTGCTCCACCCGATGGGATGGGACGCGTTCGGCATGCCGGCCGAAAACGCCGCGATGGAACGCGGTGCACAGCCCGGCGCCTGGACCCGTGCCAACATTGCGGCGATGCGCGCCCAGTTGAAGCGGCTCGGTTTCGCCTTTGACTGGAGCCGCGAGCTCGCCACCTGCGAGCCCGACTATTACGGCCAGGAACAGGCGCTGTTTCTCGATCTGCTCGCTGGCGGGCTGGTGTATCGCAAGGAATCGGCGGTCAATTGGGACCCGGTCGACATGACCGTGCTCGCCAATGAACAGGTCATCGATGGCCGCGGCTGGAGATCGGGCGCCGTTGTCGAGCGGCGCCGGTTGAGCCAATGGTTCCTGAAGATCACCGATTTCGCCGATGAATTGCTCGCCGGGCTCGATACGCTCGACAAATGGCCCGAAAAAGTCCGGCTGATGCAGGAGAACTGGATCGGCAAGTCGCAGGGGATGCGCTTCACCTTTCAGGTCGACGGTGCCGACACGCGTTTCGACGTTTTCACGACCCGCCCGGACACGTTGTTCGGCGCCAGCTTCGCTGCGCTCGCCCCTGATCATCCGATCAGCCTGTCGCTGGCCGAATCCGACCCGGGCCTCGCCGCCTTCATCGCCGAATGCCGCGCCGGTGGCACTGCGACCGCCGATATCGAGGGGCAGGAGAAAAAGGGTTACGACACCGGCCTCAGCGTCATCCACCCGCTCGATGCCAGCATCCTGCTGCCGGTGTTCGTCGCGAATTTCGTGTTGATGGACTATGGCACCGGCGCCATCTTCGGCTGCCCGGCGCACGACCAGCGCGACCTAGATTTCGCCCGCAAATATCAATTGCCGGTCACTCGGGTGGTTGCCCCGGAAGGCGAGGCTGAAACGCCGATCCAAGCTGAAGCTTACACCGGTCCCGGCTTGCTGGTGCATTCGCGCTTCCTCGATGGCTTCGACGTCGAAGCCGGCAAGAAGGCGGTGATCGCCCGCGCCGAAACCGAAGGCTGGGGGCAGGGCACCACCGTCTGGCGGCTGCGTGACTGGGGCGTCTCGCGCCAGCGCTATTGGGGCACGCCGATCCCGATCATCCATTGTGATGGCTGCGGCGTCGTGCTGGTGCCCAAGTCGCAGTTGCCGGTGGTCCTGCCTGAAGATGTCAGTTTCGATATCCCCGGCAACCCGCTCGATCGGCACCCGTTCTGGAAACATGTCGATTGCCCGACCTGTGGCCAGCCGGCGCGGCGCGAGACCGATACGCTCGACACGTTCGTCGATTCGTCCTGGTATTTCATCCGCTTCGCCAGCGCGCCCAAGGACCAGCCGTTCGATCGCGCCGTCGCCGAACAATGGCTGCCGGTCGGCCAATATATCGGCGGTGTCGAGCACGCGATCCTCCACCTGCTGTATGCCCGTTTCTGGACGCGCGCACTTAACCGCATCGGCCGGCTGAGCATTACCGAGCCGTTTGCCGGCCTGTTCACACAAGGCATGGTGACCCACGAAACCTATTCGCGCGGCCAAGGCGAAGGGGTTGCGACGCTGTTTTTCAGCCCCGAAGATATCGACCGGACCGCCAAAGGCGCAACGCTGAAGACCGATGGCGCTCCCGTCGAAGTCGGCCGTATCATCAAGATGTCGAAATCGAAGAAAAACACCGTCGATCCCGACACCATCATCGAAACCTACGGTGCCGACGCGGTGCGCTGGTTCATGCTCTCCGACTCTCCGCCGGAGCGCGATCTGGCCTGGTCCGAAGCCGGCATCGATGGCGCCTGGCGGTTCGTGCAGCGCGTCTGGCGTCTGGTCGAAAGCGTTGAGAGCGTCGATAGCGAACCCGACATAAAACTCGCACGCATCACCCATCGCAGCATCGCTGCCGTCACTGCCGATATCGACAAGCTGCAGTTCAACAAGGCCGTCGCGCGACTATATGAACTGGTCAGCACGATAGAACGCGCGCCGGCCTCATCCACGCGTCCCGAGGCGATCCGTACCCTGTTGCAGCTGGCAGCACCGATGGTCCCGCACCTTGCCGAGCAGGGCTGGTCCCACCTTGGCCAGCCCGGCCTCATCGCCGACGCGCCCTGGCCCGTTGCCGACCCGGCGCTGCTTGTCGACGACACGGTGACCATCGCCATCCAGGTCAACGGCAAGCTGAAAGACAGTTTCGAAGCGGCCAAGGGCGCCGACAAGGCCGCGCTGGAAGCCGAAGTGCTGGCGCGGGATAAGGTGGTCCGCGCGCTGGAAGGCCGTGTGCCGCGCAAAGTCATCATCGTGCCCGACAGATTGGTCAACCTTGTCGCCTAGCGCTCGCCTCGTCCTGCCGCTGCTCGCGCTGGTGTTGTCCGGCCTGTCGGCGTGTGGGCTCGCCCCGGTTTATTCCGGTGGCAGCAGCAGCCCGGCCGCCGTGATGCTCACCCAGATCGAAATCGCCCCAATTCCCGATCGCCCCGGTTTTCTCGTCCGGCAGGCGCTGCTCGACCGGTTCGGGACTCCCGCGGCCGACCCGCGCTACCGGCTCGAAGTCGCGCTCGATGACCAGATTGTCGCCTTCGGCGTCCGCGGCGACAACTCTGCCGCCCGCGAACGCCGTACCCTGCGGGCACGCTACCGCCTCGTCGATGCCGCTAGCAACGCGGTGTTGCTCGATGCCACGGCGGGTTCGGATATAGGTATCGATCGGGTCAGCTCTAACTACGCAGTTGTCGCTGCCGAAACCACCGCACTCGAACGGCTTTCAACCGAGATTGCCAGCCAGATCACCGCGCGCCTGGCGCTTTTTGCCCGTGCCGCGCCGCAGTAAAGCAGCCTTCGGGGGTTGTTGAGCCAGTGAAGGTCGACGCCGCCCGCATCCAGGCCATCGCTCGCCAATGGCCGACGGATATCCGCCTCGTCCTGCTCCACGGCCAGGACGCCGCCGCCTCTCGCGACTATGCCGATCAGATCGCCCGGCAATTCGCCGATGCCGCCAATCCGATGGCCGTCGAAAGCCTGACCGGCGCCACCATTGCCAGCGACCCACAGGCACTGGTCGGCGCCGCCGGCACCGTGTCGATGTTCGGGGATCGCACGCTGGTGCGGGTCGATGGCGTTGATGATGACGGGCTGGATGCCGTTACGGCACTGCTGGCCAGCCCGGCCGGTAACCCGGTCATCGCGGTTGCGGGGACGCTCAAAAAGGGTTCAAAACTCCAGGCGTTTGCCGACAAGATGCCTGGAATCGCCGCGCTGATCAGCTATGAACCCGGCCTGCGTGATGCCTTGCGGCTGGTCACCGATATCGGTGCCCCGATGGGGCTGCGTGTGGCCAGGGAGGCAGCCACCGCCTTGTTCGAGAGTGCTGGCGGCGACCGCACCATCATCCGCCGCGAGGTTGAAAAGCTGAGTCTGTATCTCGACAGCGCTGCGGATCGGCAAAAGACCATCGAGTTGGCCGATGTGGAAGCGGTTGGTGTCGGTGTCGGAGGCTCCGACCAGTTTGCGCTGGGTGCGGCCGTTGCCGGGGGGCGTATGGCGATTGCGGCAGACCTGCTGGCGCGGTTGCCATCCGGCCTTGGCATCGTTGCCCTGCGCGCCGTTGAACGGCGGTTGACGCTTTTGCTCACCCTGCGCGGCGTTGTCGATGGCGGCGCCAGCCCGCAATCGGCCGTCGATGGCGCCCGCCCGCCGATCTTCTGGAAGGAAAAAGAGGCTGTCGCCGCCGAACTGTCGCTTTGGACGACAGCGGCGCTCGTCCGCGGACTGGCCGATATTCTGGCCGCCGAACGCGCCATCAAATCGCCTGGCAGCCTGGGCGACACGCTCGCCGAAGCCGCAATCCTGACCTTGGCCAGACGCGCCGCGGCTGCTCGCAGACGCTAAGTCATAAGGGGTCTGGGCGAAGGCCCCAGCCGCCGGAGGCTCTGCCAAGCTATCCCAATTTCGCGCACAACCAATCGAGCTGGTCGAGGCTGGCGAATCGGATTGTCAGGCTGCCGCTGGCGCCGCCAGCAGCGACGGCGAGAGCGACCGGCATGCCCAGGCTTTCCGCCAACTGGATCTCGAGCGCATCGGTATTGGCGTCGTTCGCCGCGCCGCCGCCGCCGGGTTGCGACAGGCCGTGCCGAGGCTGGGGTTTGCTGCGCCCGGCGGCCAGTTCTTCCACGGCGCGCACGGACAGGCCTTCGGCAACGGCGCGGCGGGCCAGGGCCTCCGGGTCTGGCGCCGATGCCAGTGCCCGGGCGTGGCCCATCGCCAGTTGGCCGCTTTCCACCATCGTCTGGATGCTTTCGGGAAGGTCCAGCAATCGTAACAGGTTGGTGACATGGCTGCGGGATTTGCCAACGATCCCGGCAAGGACCGCCTGGGTATGGCCGAAATCATCGATCAGTCGGCGATAACCGCGCGCTTCTTCGATAGCATTGAGGTCGCTGCGCTGGATGTTTTCGATCAGCGCAATCTCGAACGCGGTGCGGTCATCGAGTGCGCGGATGACCGCCGGGATTTCGTGCAGACCGGCCGATTGGGCCGCCCGCCAGCGCCGTTCGCCAGCGATGATTTCGAAACGTCCGCCTGTGACCGGGCGGACAAGGATCGGTTGCAGCACGCCATGCGCGCGGACCGAGGCGACCAGCTCCGCCATGGCTTCGGCAACGAACTGGCGCCGCGGCTGGAGCGGGTTGGCAATGATGTCGGCGATGGCGAGACGCGCCACGCCGGGCGCATTGGCGTCGATCGGGGAGGCCGCCTCCTCCAACAGCGCCGAAAGCCCTCGTCCAAGCCCAGAAACTCGTTTTTTTTCAGCCATTTAACGTAATTCCTCGACGTGATTAGCGGGTGTCGTGCGCGCCAGCAGCTCGCGCGCAAGAGCAACATAGGCTTCGGACCCGGCGCAGCGGCTGTCGTAAAGCAACGCCGGCAGGCCATGGCTCGGCGCTTCCGACAAGCGGATGTTGCGCGGGATTTCGGTGGTGAACACCTTGTCGCCCATGACGGATCGAACATCGGCGGAGACATGCTCGGTCAACCGGTTGCGACGATCGACCATGGTCAGCACGATGCCGAGCAGTTGCAGCCGCGGGTTGAGGCTTGATCGTACCCGTTCGATCGTGCCCAGCAACTGGCTCAGCCCCTCCAGCGCGAAAAACTCGCATTGCAGCGGCACCAGCACCGCGTCGGCGGCGACGAGCGCGTTGACGGTCAACAGGCCGAGCGATGGCGGGCAATCGATCAGGACATGGTCGTGTGGCGGCAGCGTTGCCAGCGCGCTGGCCAGGCGGTGACTACGCCGATCAAGATCAATCATCTCGATTTCGGCTCCGGACAGCGCCGGTGTCGACGGCATCACGTCAAGGTGCGGAATCTGCGTCGCACGCACCGCTTGTTCGGCAGCAATCTGGCCCAGCAGGACTTCATATGTCGAAGCCTGGCGAGTCCGGCGATCGAGGCCAAAGCCCGTTGACGCATTGCCCTGCGGATCGGTATCGACGACGAGCACGCTCTGACCCGCAGCCGCCAACGCTGTCGCAAGATTAATCGTGGTCGTGGTCTTGCCGACCCCGCCCTTCTGGTTGGCAACCGCGATGATCATCGGCGCTTCACCCCGGTTGCAACCACGACACGCGCACCGGTATCCGTGATGCTCGGCACTAGTCGATGCTCGAACGTAAAGATGCGCGACGCGAGTTCGAGTTCCTCATTCACCTTGATGCCCTTGGGCAATAGCCAGTGCGTCCCGGAACCAGCATAGGGCAGGCCCCAGTCGAACAGGCGATTCAGCCCGGCCAGCGCTCGCGCGGTAATGATGTCAAACTTCTGCCGCGGCAACGACTCAATGCGGCGGTTTTCGATGGTGACACGCGCATTCAAGCCGAGTTCTGTTGCTACTGCGTTGAGAAAAAGACATTTTTTCGCGATCGATTCGACGAGCGTCAGCTTGGCAGCAGGATCGAGCAGGGCGATCACCAGGCCCGGAAAACCGGCGCCGGCGCCGTAGTCCAGCCAGATTTTGCCGCGGCCCGCCAACGGAAGCAGCTGCGCAGAATCGGCAAAATGCCTCTCCCACACGTGTGCCAGCGTGCTGGGACCGACAAGGTTCATTCGTTGCTGCCATTCGGCCAGCATCGCTGAATAAATGTCGAATTGCGCCAGTGTTTCACGTGGAACATCGAACGTTGCCGCAAAGGCCTGACGATCGATCATGCGGCCTTACGGGTGTAGGGCAACAGCGCGATCAAGGCAGCTGGCGTGATGCCTGGTACGCGACTTGCGGCGCCAAGCGTCATCGGCTGTGCCTGTATCAACCGATCTGCCATCTCGTGGCTCAAACCAGGTACTCGGCGATAGTCGAGCCCAGCTGTGATTGAAAGCGCCTCGTCACGCCGAAAATTCGCGACATCCTCATCCTGGCGTTCAAGGTAGCTCGCGTAATTCGCATCGACCGCAAGCGAGGCAAAACAATCGGTCGCGATTTCGGCAAGCACCGGCCAGACCTTGATTGCCGCATCTCGTGTCATTGCCGGAAAACGCAGCCATTGAAAGGCAGTGCGAACGACCCCGTCATGTCGCGCCTCGATACCAAGGCTGGTCAGGCGGTTGGGTGTGGCGGTGAGCGTTTCCAACAGTGCGCGCGCTTCTGTTCGCGCGGCGCGCCGCGCCCTAAACCGATCTGCTTGCTCGCCATCCACCAACCCCGCTGTAATGCCGGCAGGAGTCAGGCGCTCTGCGGCATTGTCTGTGCGCAGTCGCAGGCGATACTCAGCGCGCGAAGTGAACATGCGATAAGGCTCGCTGACGCCATGGGTGGTCAGGTCATCGATCATGACGCCGATGTATCCGGTCGCGCGATCGATGATCAGGGCTGGCCTTCCGGCGACCGCCGCTGCGGCATTTGCGCCCGCGATTAGTCCTTGTGCCGCCGCTTCCTCATAGCCGGTAGTGCCATTGATCTGGCCCGCGAGATAGAGGCCGGGCAATGTCCGCACGGCGAGCGTCGGGTCTAGTGTGCGTGGATCGACATGATCATATTCGATGGCATAGCCTGGCCGCAGGATGCGCACCCGCTCAAGCCCGGGAATCGTTGTGATAAAGGCTTCCTGCACTGAAAGCGGCAAGGATGTCGAAAGCCCGTTGGGATAGACGGTGAGGTCATCATAACCTTCAGGCTCCAAAAAGATCTGATGCCCGTCACGATCGCCAAAACGGACCACCTTGTCCTCGATTGATGGACAATAGCGCGGCCCGACTGAATCGATATGGCCACCATAAAGCGCCGATTCGTGCAGGTTCTCGCGAATGATGCGGTGTGTCTCAGGCGTGGTGCGGGTGATAGCGCACGGCAGGGAAGGCGTGTCAGCTGCGGCGGCTTGACTGAATCTTGGGTGGTCTTCGTCACCGCGCTGCCACGTCAGCTGCGACCAATCGATGGTGCGGCCATCAAGTCGCGCCGGAGTGCCAGTTTTCAGGCGTGAAACTGGAAGACCGAGCGCGCGGAGACCGTCGCCAAGACTCGACGCCGCTGCGCCGCTGCGACCGCCGACGGCACGGTTGCTGCCCTGGTGCATGACTCCACCAAGGAAAGTGCCGGTAGTGAGCACTACGGCGCCAGCATGCAGCGCGCCGACGCTCGTCTGGACGCCGACAACATGGCCAGCTTCAATGATCAACGTCTCTGCGGCGGCAACAACAATAGATAGGCCGGGTTGTTCTGCCAAGATCGACGCGGTCGCAGACCGATAGCGCTTCCGGTCGACTTGGGCACGCGGACCGTGCACAGCCGGTCCCTTTGAACGGTTGAGCACGCGCGCCTGCAACCGCGCCTGGTCGGTGATGCGTCCCATCAATCCACCGAGCGCTTCTATTTCGCAGACCAGATGGCCCTTGCCGATGCCGCCGATCGCTGGATTGCACGACAAGGTGCCTGGATCGTTGCTATCGAGTGTCACCATCGCGACGCGCACACCCATTCGCGCGGCCGCTGCGGCAGCCTCGCACCCGGCATGGCCGGCGCCAACGACGATGACATCATAGGAGCTCATGCCGTAGTTCTAGCGCGTCTGCTCGAAATGTTCCACGTGGAACACAAGCGGTGGCGCTATTTGCCGATACAGAACTGCGAAAAGATGCGGTCAAGCACATCATCAACATCGACCCGGCCAGCGATTCTGCCGAAGGCCCTAGCCGCAACACGCAGTCCTTCCGCGCGCAGCACGGGATCGTCGGTGCTCGCGGCATCACGCAACGCCATGGCCGCGTCGCCAAAGGCGGAACGGTGCCTTGCATGCGCGAGCAAGACGGGTTCGCCCCGCCGCACTGCAGTCGCCGCCCATTCGGCAAGCCATTGCCGTAATTCGGCGATGCCGTCGCCAAGAACCGCGGAAACAAAGTGGATACCGTTTCGGTGGCCGGAGGGAATGGCGGCGACGTCGATCTTGTTGACGACAGTCGCCCCTGACTCGACGCGCATAGGCGGAACGGCGTCATAGACATGCAAGACGAGGTCCGCCGTGGCAGCCCGGGCGCGTGCCCGGCGAATACCTTCGGCCTCGATCGGATCTGTGGTTTCGCGCAGACCCGCCGTATCAACGAGTATCGCAGCAACGCCGCCTAAATCGATTTGGACCTCGATGGCATCGCGAGTCGTGCCGGCAATCGGCGTTACGATCGCCGCATCGGAACGGGTCAACGCATTGACCAAACTTGATTTTCCGCTGTTCGGCGGGCCGGTTACCGCTATCGAAAGGCCATCTCGAATCCGCTGAGCGCGGCCGGAATCGGCTATCAAGACGCCAAGCTCTGCGGCCAGGCCCAGCAGTTCCTCACGCGCCGCTTCGTTAAGTGTGGCGGCGACATCCGCCTCATCCTCGGCAAAGTCCAACCCGGCTTCGGCTTGGGCCAGGACATCCAGACAGCGCGCTCGCCACATATCGGCGGCCCGGCTAAGGCTGCCTCCGGCCAGGGCTAGTGCCTGTTCGCGCTGGCTGCTGGTCTCCGCTGAGATCAAGTCGGCCAACCCCTCGACTTGCGCCAGGTCTATCCGTCCATTGGCAAAGGCACGGCGTGTGAACTCTCCGGGCTCGGCAAGTCTTACGCCGGGCAGCGCCGTCACTGCGGCTAGAACGTCGCTAACGACGGCGACTCCGCCATGCAGATGCAGTTCGGCCAGATCCTCACCGCTCGCGGTCTGTGGTCCGGGAAAAACGACCACCAGTGCCGAATCGAGCCACACACCGTTGCTGTCGCGCAGCGTACGCAGTGCCAAGCGTCGCGGCGTGGGCAAAGCCGTGCCGGTGAGCGCCGCGACGCTAGCCATCGCCTGCGGCCCAGAAATGCGAATGATGGCAATTGCTGCTGGCGGCCGGCCTGAAGCCAGCGCCGCAATGGTCGAGGAAGTCATTTTGCGCGGGTTATTGCGGTGGTTTGGGCATCGCCGCCATGAAAAGCTTTTGCCATTGCTCGAAGCCATCGGCGATGCCCGGCATCCAGGTGCGCGTCAGCTTTTCGAAATCGGCGGGCGTCACGCCTTCGGTAATAGAGGTCTTTAACTTTTCCAGATACAGGTCATGCACAGGCGTCAGGTCCGGCAGGCCGAAAAACGCACGGGCTTCGGCGGGGGTACAGTCGATAGTGAAATTGACCTTCATGAATCCGCCTTTGAACCGAGATCGCAGCAGGGACATCGCCTTGGCAGGTGACCATTGCCAGTCTAGCGTTGGCCGAGGGTCAATCGCAAGGTCAGTCCGGTGTGAACCAGATCAACGAGCGGAGATTGCAGGTTCACGCAAGATGAGCACTTTGCCGCCACAACACGTTGTTTGAGTAATTAAATAAGAAAAACAGACGGTTACAATGCAATTCCGTCGATTCAGGAGCTTGAAATGAACGCGATCCGCTTTGCAACAGCCGGTGGACCTGGCGTGCTTGAATGGCAGGACTTGCCAGTCGCAGCGCCGGGGCCGGGGGAGGTTCTGATCCGTCATAGCGCGATCGGGCTCAACTTCATTGACACGTATCACCGCAGCGGGCTTTACCCAGTGCCATTGCCGAGCGGCCTCGGTCTCGAAGCAGCCGGCGTTGTCGAAAGCGTCGGCGCCGGTGTTTCGCTCGCGGCAGGGACACGGGTCGGCTATTGCTGGGGGCCAATCGGCGCTTATGCCGTTCGCCGCGTGATTGCGGCCGATCGGTTGATCACCCTGCCGGACAGTGTCAGTGACGACCAGGCGGCGGCGGGATTGCTCAAGGGCTGCACTACCGAATTTCTGGTCGAGCGGTGCGCGCGCGTGCAGCCAGGCGATTGGGCGCTGGTCCAGGCTGCGGCCGGCGGCGTCGGCTTGTTGCTGGTGCAATGGCTCAAGCACGTCGGCGCAGTGGTGGTGGCCGTCGCGGGCTCGCCCGAGAAAGTTGCGATGGCGCGCGCGCATGGCGCCGACCATGGCATCGTGCAGGACGACACGCTGGCCAAGCAAGTGCGCGAGCTGACCGGCGGCCGCGGCGTTGATGTCGTGTTCGATGGTGTTGGCAAGGCGACGTTCATGGCCTCGCTCGACAGCCTGAAAAAGCGCGGGTTGCATATCAGCTATGGCAATGCCTCGGGCGCCGTCGGGGCGGTCGATTTCGGCATCCTGGCGCAGAAAGGCTCGTTGTTCGTGACGCGCCCGACGCTGTTCGATTATTATGCCCATCGCCAGGAGATCGAAACCCACGCTGGCCGGGTGCTGCAACTGATCGGCTCGGGCGTACTGAAGATCAATATCGATCAGCGGTACGCGCTGAAGGACGCGGCGCAGGCACACGCCGATCTGGAGGGGCGGCGCACGACGGGGTCGACTATTCTGGTGCCCTGAGTGTCACGCAATCGCCGGCGGGCGGAGGCTTTGGTCCTCAGTTGCCAACCATCGGCATCACCACCGGGGCTACCTCGTTGAACCCCTCCCAGATCATCTTGCCGGCGACATAGACGATGACGGCCAGTCCGACATAGGCGATCCAGCGATAGCGTTCGATATATTTGGCGATGATGTTGGCGGCGATGCCCATCAGTGCGACCGACAGGATGAGGCCGAGAACCATGATGTCGGGGTGGTCGCGCGCCGCGCCGGCAACCGCGAGCACATTATCAAGGCTCATCGACACATCGGCCAGCGCTACCGACCAGGCCGCGGCCGCAAAGCTTTTTGCTGCCGGCGGCCCTCCGGTGGCGGTGAAATCATCATCACCAGGGCCGTCGATCATGGCAGTGACCGGGTGAAGTTCGCGGTACATCCGCCATGCCACCCAGAGCAGCAATAGGCCGCCAGCGAGGATCAACCCGACAATCTGCAGCAACTGGGTGACCAGCAGTGCAAAGGCGATGCGCAGCACCAGCGCCGCCGCGATGCCGATCATGATAACCTTGCGGCGTTGCGCGGCGGGAAGGCCGGCGGCGAGTGCGCCGACGACAATCGCGTTGTCACCCGCCAGCACGACATCGATCAGCACGACCTGGCCAAACGCCGCCAAGGCTTCGGGGGTCAAGAGATGCGCGATATCCATTGCCTGCAATTAGGGAGGCTGGTGCCGCAGCGCCAGCCCCTATCGCTCAATCCGCCAACACATGGACAAGTTCGTCGAGATAATCGCGGCCCTGCAGCAGCGATTTGACCCGGATGCGTTCGTTCAGCCCATGCACGCCATTGCCATCGGGGTCGATGAAGACGCCAGGCGCGCCATAGGTCGGGTCGGAATGCCGATTGGCGACAGGAAGATCGCATCCGTGGCGCCCGTCGACATGGTCAGGCCGAACGGCACGCCGGGGAAATGCTTTTCCGCCAGTGCCTTCATAGGGCCCAAGATGGCCGGGTTAAGCGGTGGCGATACCGCGACCGGGCGGACCGGCGGGGTGAGGGTGATGGCAACCTTCGCGGTACCGATGGCGCCGGCCAGAATGATGCGGGCCTTTTCCGGGTCGGTGCCAGGGAACAAGCGGCAATTGACGTTCGCGGTCGCGCGCTGCGCCAGGGCATTGTTGGCATGGCCGGCACTGATCAGCGTCGTTACGCAGGTGGTGCGCAGCGTAGAATGGAACTGCGGGTCCTTGCTGACGATGGCATTGGCGGCGGCATCCTGCGGGTCGGCGAGCAAGGCGGTGATGGCGCTGCCCACTTGCGGCGGCGTTGCCTTGGCCATCAGCCCGAAGAACGCCCGCGTCGTTTCGTTGAACTGCACCGGAAATTCGAAGGTGTTGACAGCGACAATGGCGCGCGAAAGCTCGGTAATCGCGTTGTCGGGGCGTGGCACGCTGCTGTGGCCGCCGGGGTTGGTGGCTTGCAGTTGATAATTCTGCACGGTCTTTTCGCCGACCTGCACACCGATCCCGACCGGCTTGGCGGCGGCGTCATAGCGGCCGCCGCCGCCCTCGTTCAGCGCGAATTCCGCCGCGATCAGCTCGGGCTTGTTGCGCGCTAGCCAGTCGGCGCCATTGAAGGCGTTGGTGGTCTCCTCGCCGCAGGTCAGCGCCAGTTTCAGCGTGCGTTTCGGCGCCTTGCCGGCTTGCTTGTAGCGGATCAGCGTGTCGGCCCACACGGCGGCCTGTGCCTTGTCGTCCAGCGTGCCGCGGCCATAGAAAAACCCGTCTTCCTCGATCAGCACGAACGGGTCGCGCGTCCAGTCTTCGCGGTTGGCCTCGACGACATCGAGATGCGCGAGCAGCAGGATGGGTTTTGCCGCCTTGTCGGTGCCCGGCAGGATGGCAACAAGCCCGCCTTCACGCGGCTTTTCCGGCGTCGCAAACATCGTGATGTCGCGGTCCTTGAACCCGGCGGTCTTCAGGCGTGCCGCCACGCGCTCAGCGGCGAGGGTGCAACTGCCGGCAGACAGCGTGGTATTGGTCTCGACCAGTTCCTTGTAGAGCGAGCGGAAGGTGGCCTGGTCGGGCCGCAGCGGCTGCGCGGAAGCGAGCGTCGCCGGCGTTGCGAGGACAACCGCGGAGAACAACAGAGCCTTGATGGTCATTTCTTGTCCTTCGCATTCGCATAGGCGGTAATCAGTTCGAACAGATAATCGCGTTCGGCATATAGGCCGGCGACCGATTTGCGTTCGTTGAGGCCATGGACGCCATTGCCGTCGGGATCCGAGAAGCGACCGGGAACCCCGTAAGTCGGGATGCCGAGCGCATTGAGGAAGCGGCCATCGGTGGCGCCGGTGCTCATTGCCGGCAACAGCGGCACGCCGGGGAAGTGCTTTTCGGCAAGTTTCTTGGCGGTGCCATAGACCAGCGGTGTCAATGGCGGCGGTGGCGGGGTCGGGCTCAAGTCGCCGGTCGGCGTCACGGTGATCGCGGGGTTGCCTGCCGCGTTGACCAATTGGGCGCGGACATTCTCGATCGGATCGCCGGGGAACATCCGGCAATTGATGTTGGCGCCGGCGCGCTGGGCGAGCGCATTGTTAGCATGGCCGCCATCGAGCATGGTTGCAACGCAGGTGGTGCGCAGCATCGAATGAAAGGTCGGGTCCTTTGAAACGATGGCGTTAGCCGCGGCATCGGCGGGATTGGCGAGCAGACGTGTCATCGCCGCGCCCGTCTCGCCGCCGGTCAGCGCGGCAGTCTGGGTGAAGTAAGCGCGTGTCGTATCGCTGAACTGGACCGGGAATTCATAATTGCCGATGCCGGTCAGGGCGGCGGCCAGTTCATAAACGGCGTTGTCCGGGCGGGGCCGGCTGCTGTGGCCGCCTGGGTTGGTCGCTTCGATGCGGAAGTCCTGATAGACTTTCTCGCCGGCCTGCATGCCCAACGAGACCTGCTTGCCGGCCTTGTCGCGGATGCCGACGCTGCCTTCGTTGAGTGCGAATTCGGCGGCGATCCAGTCCTTGTGGTTCGTCGCCAGCCATTCGGCGCCGTTGAAGGCGCCGCCGGTTTCTTCCCCGCAAGTCAGCGCCAGCTTCAGCGTGCGGCGGGGTGGCTTGCCGGCCTTCAGGCGGATCATCGTGTCGGTAAAGATCGCGCCATGCGTCTTGTCGTCGGACGTGCCGCGACCATAGAACCAGCCGTCTTCCTCGATCAGCGTGAACGGGTCGCGGGTCCAGTCGGCGCGCTTGGCTTCCACGACATCGAGGTGGGACAACAGCAAGACCGCCTTCGCCTTGGGGTCGCTGCCCGGCAACACTGCAACCAGGCCGCCGTCCTTGGGATGTTCGGGCACGCTGAACAGGGTGATGTCGCTGTCCTTGAACCCGGACGCCTTCAATCGCGCTGCCATGCGTTCGGCCGCGAGCGTGCAACTGCCGGCGGACAGCGTGGTGTTGGTTTCGACCAGCTCCTTGTAGAGCGCGCGAAACGCCGCCTGGTCTGGGCGCAGGTCGGCGGCAGCAGCGGGGGCGGCGAGCAGCAGCGCCGCAACGACGACAGACTTCATTTCACCCCCGCATAGGCTTTGACGAGATCGAACAGATAATCGCGGCCGGTCAGCAGCCATTTGATCGAAATGCGTTCGTTAAGGCCATGGGCGTTGCTCGAGCCGTCGCTAAGCAGGCCGGGGACGCCATAGGTCGGGATGCCGGCCGCGATCAGGAAGCGGGCATCGGTGGCGCCCGTGCTCATCGACGGCACGATCGGCACGCCGGGGAAATGCCGGGACGCCACGGCTGCTGCCTTTTCGTAGACTTCACCGGTCAGCGGCGGCGGCGCGTTGACCGGGTTGACCGGCGGCACTGCGGTCACCGTAACCGGCGCACCGCCGACTGCGGCCGTCAACTGCGCGCCGACATCGGCGGGCGTGTCGGTCGGGAACATGCGGCAGTTGATGTTGGCAAAGGCGCGCTGGGGCAGGGCGTTAATGGCATGGCCGCCTTCGATTTGCGTTGCGACGCAGGTCGTGCGCAGCAGCGAATGGAAGCGCGGGTCCCTGGACACAATGGCGTCGGCGTCGGCATCCGCCGGGTTGGCAACCAGCCGCAGCATCGCCGGCCCCATCGGCGCCGGCGTCATCTTGCCGAGCGCAGTGAAGGTCGCGCGCGTCACATCGCTCATCCGGATCGGAAATTCGTAACCTCCGATGCGGTTCATCGCGGTCGACAGTGCTTAAATGGCATTGTCCGGGCGCGGCACCGATGAATGGCCGCCCGGGTTCAGCGCCTCCACCTTGAAATTCTGGCTGACCTTTTCGCCGGCCTGGAAACCCAGCGCCAGCGGCGTGCCATCGGGCTTGAGGCTGCCGCCACCGCCTTCGTTCAGCGCGAAATCGGCCTTCAACCAATCCGGGTGTTTTTCGATCAGCCAGCGGACATTGTTGATCCGCGCGCCGGATTCCTCGCCGCACGACAGCACCAGCTTGATCGTCCGCTTTGGCTTGGCGCCCTGGGTCTTCAACCGCGCCATCGCATCGGTCCAGATTGCCGCCTGCGCCTTGTCGTCGGCGCTGCCGCGTGCATAGAAAAAGCCGCCGTCCTCGATCAGCGTGAACGGATCGCGCACCCAGTCTTCACGCTTGGCCTCGACAACATCAAGGTGCGCGAGCAGCATGATTGCGCCCTTTTTCGCGTCGCTACCGGCAAAGGTGGCGATCAGCCCGCCATCGAGCGGCAGGTTTTCCGGCACAAAGACATTCAGGTCGCCATCGGCAAAGCCCGCCGCCTTCAGCCGCGCTGCCATGCGCCGTGCCGCCAGCGTGCAATCACCAACGCTGTGCGTCGTGTTGGTCTCCACCAGCTCCTTGTAAAGCCCGCGGAACGCGGTCTGGTCAGGTCGGTCGGCCGCCAGTCCCGGCACGGCGAGTGCAGCCGCCATGGCGGCTGTAAGTATAGTGCGCAAAGTCCCATCCCCCTTGGATTACGGTGCCAGTGTGCCGGGAAAAGCCGGGCCGGGGCAAGGGGGGGGCCAAAGGCTGCGTCAATCCCGCAGCAGGTCGTTGATCCCGGTCTTGCTACGGGTCTGCGCGTCCACCGTCTTGACGATGACGCCGCAATACAGACCTGGCCCCGGCGAGCCATCGGGCAAAGGCTTGCCCGGCAGCGTGCCCGACACGACAACCGCATAGGGCGGCACCTTGCCAATGTGGATCTGGCCGGTGGCGCGGTCGATGATCTTGGTCGATGCGCCCAGATAAACACCCATCGACAGCACCGCGCCCTCGCCTACCTCGACACCTTCGGCAACCTCGGCACGGGCGCCGATGAAGGCGCCGTCACCGATAATGACCGGCCCGGCCTGCAAGGGTTCGAGCACGCCGCCGATGCCAACGCCGCCCGACAGATGGACATTCTCGCCGATCTGCGCGCAACTGCCCACTGTCGTCCAAGTATCGACCATGCTGCCCTTGCCGACGCGCGCGCCGATATTGACAAAACTGGGCATCAGGATCGCGCCCGGCGCGACATAGGCGCCGCGCCGCACGATGGCACCGGGGACGGCGCGGAAGCCTGCCGCTTCAAACCGTGCCTCGTCCCAGCCGTCGAATTTGGTGGGCACCTTGTCCCACCAGGCGCCGCCCATGCTCGAGATGCCAGGGCCACCCGGAATGCGGACATTGGCGTTCAGCCGAAATGAAAGGAGCACCGCCTTTTTCAGCCATTGGTTGACCCGCCAGCCGCCCTTTCCGTCCGGCTCGGCAACGCGCAGTTCACCCGCATCAAGGCCTTCGAGCGCCGCCTCGACGGCTTGGCGCAGTTCGCCCTGTGTGGTCACGGAAACCGTGTCGCGGGCTTCCCAGCCGGCTTCGATGACGCTTTCGATGTTCATGCGGCCTCCAGTTGCGCAGTAACCGCGGCCAGCCAGCTGGCCACATCCGGAATGATATGGTCGATATGCTCGCGGCGCTCGTCCGGCCCCTGTTCGGAACCATTGTCGATCCACACGGTCGTCATGCCGATCGCCTTGGCCGGCACCAGGTTGCGCGCCATGTCCTCGACGAACACCGCCCGCGCCGGGTCGATACCGTGCGCGGCGCACATGCTCGCATAGGCGGGGGCTTGCGGTTTCGGCACATAGCCCAGCGCATGAATGTCGTGCAGCGCATCGAAACTGTCGGACAATCCCAGCCGCGCCAGCACGCGCTCGGCATAAGGGGCGTCGGCGTTGGTGAACACGAACTTGCGCCCCGGCAGCCGAGCGATCAGCGCCGCCAGTTCCGGGTGCGGCGCGACGACATCGATATCGACGTCATGGACATATTCGAGGAAATGATGCGGATCGACGCCATGTTCGGCCATCAGCCCCGGCAGCGTCATGCCGTGCGAATGGAAAAACCCCTTCTGCACCACCCAGGCCGCCTGTGGGTCGAGCCCGAGCAGATCCTGAATATAGGCGCCCATCTTCGCGTCGATCTGCGGGAACAGGCTGGCGCTCGCCGGGTAAAGCGTATTGTCGAGATCGAAGATCCAACTGTCGATATGGTCAAACATGCCCACGCTGTTAGCGGGCTATGCGGCCGCCCGCCAGTGGCAGTGGAACCCGCCCGGCACTCGCGCCGGCATGTGCACGGTCGCCACTGGACCATCGGCGAGATGTCCCGCGTCCATGACCAGCAGCGCGCTTTCGTTGCGCAGCGAATCCCATTTCAGAGATAACAGCCAGCCCTCCGTCTCGCCCGCGCCGTCGGCAACGAACACCGGCTCACCCAGATAGGCGCCTTCGCCGGCGTCATAGCTGTCGCGGGCGCCGCTTTCCGGGTCGATGCGCAGCAGCATGTCAAAGCCATCGACGCGCCCGGCTGTCGGCCGCGCCGTGCCGTTGGCATAGATGGCGCGATAGCCGCGGCCCTGGCGGCGATCGTCGATGCGCGGGAACTGGACGTCGAGCGCGTCGATGGTTTCCTCGGTCACGCCGCTCTTGCCGACCACCCAGCGCCGCATCGCAAAGCGGGTTTCCTCATGGCTGGGCATCACGCCATTCACATCGGGCATCAATGGCGCCCGCCCGGCGCCCGCCACATCGATGACGATATCACCGCCGCGTTCAAACGCATTGGCGCTGTGGAACATGAAGCGCGCGTCGCTTTCCACCCAGCGCAGGTCGGCTGCGGTGCCGCCCTTGGGCATGATGCCGAACATCGTTGGCCGGTCGCCTTCCCACGCCGCCATCGGCTTGCCGGTCATCGCGCGCCCCATGTCGAGCACCACCGGCATCACCGGGAAGATGACGAAGTTATCGGTCATCATGAAGTCGTGCATCATGCTGGCATAGGGCTGATCGAAAAACGCCGTGTGCTTCGCCCGCCCTTGTGCATCGATGATGTTGTATCGAATGGCGGTAGAGGCCGGGCCTTTGGCGGAATAGCCAAAGGCGTGCATGTCACCGCTGTCGGGGCAAGTCTTGGGGTGCGCCGTGAACGGCCCGGAGACAGCGCCGCCAAAGCTTTCAGAGCCCAGCGTTGCCAGCGTGTGCGGGTCGACCTCCAGCGGCGGGCAGCCCTCCATCAACGCGAATAGGCGTCCGGCGTGCGGCCAGATATGAGTGTTGGCAATGTTGTAATCGGCCGGGTTTACGCCGGGCGCGTTGAACCGCGGATTGCCGAACACGCCGAACAGCCGTTCTCCGGCGGCACGTTCGGCCTTCAGCTTTTCGGTCTGCACCCAGCGGTTCTTCATTGTCGCCCGGCCGCCTTGCAAATTGATCGCATAGATCATGCCGTCGCCATCGAAGATGTGATAGCGGTCGCCGTCGCGGATCGGGAAGGCCGGGTTGGGGCCGTTGCGGTAAAAGCTGCCGGCCAGCCGTTCGGGCAGTCGGCCCTCGATGACCAGGTCGGGGGCGTCAAGCTCGGCCAGGAACGGCGCATAATAGCCGTTCATCTGCGGATCATTGCCGAACGGGCTTACCATGGTGACATTCCCTCGCTTGCTGGCACTTGTTTACCGGTATCAGGTGACGCCGGCGACTGGTCGAAAAGGGGGGCGTCAGCGGCTGGCGAACCATTCCACCACCTCGCCCACGGCCACGACATCGGCATATTTCAGCTGAAGATCGGTGAGGTTGGCCCAGTGATAACTGGCCAGCTTGTCCGCCGTCGTCTCGATGGGGACAACGGTGCGATAGCCGCGTGACAAGGCATCGACGGCGGTGGCCCGCACGCACCCCGATGTGCTGCCGCCGGTGACCACCACCGTATCGACCTTGTGCCAGACCAGCAGCGATTGCAGCGGGGTTTCGAAGAATGCCGATGGCATGCGCTTGGTGAACTGCGTGTCACAAGGCTGGATATCGCAGCGTTCGTCATAGGCGTGGCGATCGCTGCCGTATTTGATGTTCTGCAAGCTGTCGGGCGTATCGGTGCGCGTGCCCCAGACGCCGGCGTCGCTGGCGTCATCGGCGTAACCCACCCGGCTCCACACCACCGGCATGGTGGCGGCGCGCGCCAGCGCCGAAATCGCGTTCACATGGTCGATCTGGCGCGGGTCGGTTTCATAGGCAGTCTTGTAGCGATCGATGCGGGTATAGGCGTTCTGGAAATCGACATTGATGATTGCCAGCTTCTGGCCAAAGCCGAACCGCGCCCGCGCCGGATTGGCCATCACATCGTCGAAAATCTGCCGCGCGGTGCGGCCGTCGTCGGTCATGCGGGTGCCGATTGGGTCGGTCATGGTCCTGTCTCCTGCTTGCGCGCAATGTTTACGCGGGGCCATCGCATCCTGAAAGGCCAGCCGCCGCCACTTGCCACCCTGCGGTCAGCGCGCCATCAACGCGGCCGTGACCCTGCCCGCCCCCTCCCGCGATCCGCGCCTATTGCGCGCTGCCGATGCGCTGGCCAAAAACCGCCTCGATGATGCCGAACCGGCGCTGGCGGCCTGGCTGGAGGAGCATCCTGCAGACCCCTATGCGCTGCGCATGATGGCCGAATTGCTCGGGCGGCTGGGTCGGTATCGCGAATCGGAAGGCCTGTTGGCGCGCGCGCTGGTCATCGCGCCGGGGTTCGATGCGGCGCGCTTCAACTATGCGCTGGTGCTGCACCGCCAGTCGAAAACCAGCGACGCGATGGTGCAGATCGATCGGCTGCTGACCGCCAATCCCGACCACCCCGGTTATCGCAACCTGAAGGCGGCGATGCAGGCGCGGTTGGGGGAGTATGACGCTGCCATACACATTTACGAAAGGCTTCTGACCGATTATCCGCAAAATCCGCGCGGTCATATGAGCCACGGCCATGCGCTCAAGACCATGGGGCGCTCTGCCGATTGCATCACCGCCTATCGCACCGCCGTTGCCCAGGCGCCGACGCTGGGCGAGGCGTGGTGGAGCCTGGCGAACCTCAAGACGCTGCGCTTCTCCGATGCCGATATCGCGGCCATGCAGGCTGCATTGGCAACGCCCGGCCTGTCCGATGATGACCGGTTGCACCTCGATTTCGCACTCGGCAAGGCGCTGGAGGACCGCGCCGACTATGCCCGGTCTTTTGCTCACTACAGCGCCGGCAACGCACGGCGCCGGGCGCAACTGCGCTGGGACGGCGCCGCCAATCACGCGCACGTTCTCGCCAATGAACGGGTGTTTACTGCGGATTTTCTGGCGGCGCGAGCCGGGCAGGGCTGCTCGGAGCCCGACCCGATCTTCATCGTCGGCCTGCCGCGCTCGGGTTCCACCCTGATCGAACAGATCCTCGCCAGCCACAGCCAGGTCGAAGGCACGATGGAACTGCCCGATATCGCCGCCATCGCGCGCGGCCTGTCGGACCGGCTGCCGGGCCGGGATCCGCTGCTTTATCTCGATGCCCTAGTGGCCTGCGACGACGCTGGGCTCACGGCGCTGGGGCAAGACTATCTCGATCGCACCCGTATCCAGCGCAAGACCGACCGGCCACATTTCATCGACAAGATGCCGAACAATTTCGCCTACATCGGCCTCATCCATCTGGCGCTGCCGAACGCCATCATCATCGATGCCCGGCGCGGTGCCGTGGCGACCTGCTTTTCGGCATGGAAACAGCATTTCGCCCGCGGGCAGAGCTTTACCTACGACCTTGCCGAACTCGGCGCTTATTATGCCGATTACGTCCGGTTGATGGCGCATTTCGACAGCGTACTGCCCGGAAGGGTGCTGCGCGTCCAATATGAAGACATGGTGACCGATACCGAGGCGCAAGTGCGGCGGTTGCTGGCGCATTGCCGGCTGGACTTCGAACCCGGCTGCCTGGCGTTTCACGAAAACCGGCGACCGGTGCGCACCGCCAGCTCCGAACAGGTGCGGCAACCGATCAACAGTGACGGTATCGACCAGTGGCGGCATTTCGAGCCTTGGCTGGGTGACTTGAAAGCCACAGTCGGTGACGCATAGTTGCCGGCGCCCGGTTTGTTACGAAAGTCCGCTTGACCCCCATGCGCGCGCATGAAAATGTTTTGATCGAATAACAGGGGGCAAGGCAATGTTCGACAACTACCAGAAGGCGACAGCGTGTAACGCGATTTCTCGCCTGCGTGTCGGCCTGTTGCTCGGTGCCGCACTAGGCGCGTCACCGCTCTTCGCGCAAACGCCGGTTGCCGAGGCCGATACCGGCATCGCTGAAATTGTCGTCACCGCCGAACGCCGCTCCGAGAATCTTCAGAAGGTCCCGCTGTCGCTGGCCGTTATCGGTGAAGGCAAGCTCGACAATCTTCAGGTCCAGAGCTTCAACGATTTCGCGCGCTTCCTGCCCTCGCTCAGTTTCCAGACCGCCGGCCCCGGTACCGCTAACATTTATTTCCGCGGGGTCGCTTCGGGCGGGGATGGCAACCATTCGGGTCCGCTGCCATCGGTTGGCGTCTATCTCGATGAACAGCCGATCACCACCATCGGCGGAACGCTCGATCTTCACGTCTATGACATTGCGCGGATCGAGGCGCTCGCCGGGCCGCAGGGCACGCTGTATGGCGCCTCGTCACAGGCCGGCACGGTCAAATATGTCAGCAAGCGGCCCGAACTCGGCGAGTTCAGCGCCGGCTATGACCTCGAACTCAACAAGCTGCTGCCGGATGGCAAATCCGGCGGCTGGGGCGGCGTTGCAGAAGCCTTTGTCAACGTCCCGCTGGGCGAAAAGGCGGCGCTGCGCGTCGTCGGCTGGTATGACCGCGATGGCGGCTATATCGACAATGTTGCCGGTACTCGCACCTATTCGGTGCCCGGCATCACCATCAACAATGCCGCCTTTGCCAAGGAAAACTACAACACCGTCGAAACCATCGGCGGCCGCGCGATCCTGCGGTACGAAGTCAGCGACGACTGGACGATCACCCCGGGAATCATGGGCCAGACCCAGACGTCGAAGGGATTCTTCGGGCAGGATCCCAATGTCGGCGACCTGGCTGTCACGCATTTCGCGCCGGAACGCTTCGATGACGACTGGTACCAGGCCTCGTTGACCATCGAAGGCAAGATCAGCGATTTCGACGTGACCTATGCCGGGTCGTACCTGGAGCGCAAGGTCGACAGCCAGTCGGACTACAGCGATTACTCGTTCTTCTACGACGCATTTTACACGTCCTACGTCGATTTCATCAAGAACAACGCCGGCCAGTTCATCGACCCGTCGCAGCGCATCGACGGCCATGATCGCTTTACCAAGCTGAGCCAGGAATTGCGTATCTCGTCGCCGCAGGACAAGCCGTTCCGCGTTCTCGCCGGGGTGTTCTTCCAGCGCCAGAGCCGCGATATCGAGCAGGAATATTTCATCAACGGGCTGGCCACACCGCTGACCGTCACTGGCCGACCGAACACCTGGTGGCTGACCAAGCAGGATCGTGTCGACAAGGATTACGCCATCTTCGGGCAGGCGGCCTATGACATCGTCGAAGGGCTAACGCTCACCGCCGGTGGCCGCCTGTTCAAATATGATAATTCGCTGATCGGCTTCTTCGGTTTCGGGCCGTTCAACGAAACCACCGGCGTCGGCAATCCGCTGGGGCCGTTGTTCGGTTTCGGGGAAAACTTCTGCTTCGGTCCGGCCACCACCGACGGCGCGCCGTGCACCAACCTGGGCAGCGGCACCGGCACCAACATCACCCCGCGCCGCGCCAAGGGCGATGGCTTCATCCACAAGCTCAACCTGTCGTGGCAGGCAAGCTCCGACCTGCTGTTCTATGGCACCTGGTCGCGCGGATTCCGGCCCGGCGGCATCAATCGTAACGGCAATCTGCCCAATTATGATTCCGATTTCCTGACCAATTACGAAATCGGCTGGAAAACCAGCTTCCTTGATCGCCGCCTGCGCTTCAACGGCGCCATCTTCCAGGAAGACTGGAAGGGTGTGCAGCTGTCGTTCCTTGGCCAGGTCGGGCTGACCGAGATCCAGAACGCCGGTAACGCCCGCATTCGCGGTGTCGAATTCGACGTGACGGCGGCACCCATCGACGGGTTGAGCCTGACGGCGTCGGGTACCTACACCGATGCCAAGCTGACGACGAATTATTGCCGGATCTCGGGCTCGGCAGACTGTTCAGTGCCGGCCAACAACTTTGTCCGCGCCCCCATTGGTCAGGAACTGCCGGTGACACCCAAGTTCAAGGGCAATCTGATCGGCCGCTATGAATTCAACCTGGGCGATTTCGAAACGCATGTGCAAGGCGCGCTGGCCTATACCGGGTCACGCTGGGCAGCGCTGCGTACCGACCAGCGCGATATTTTAGGCAAGATGCCCGACTATACGGTGGTGGACTTCAGTGTCGGGGTGGCCAAGGACGGGTTCACGGCGTCGGTGTATCTCAACAACGCCTTCGACAGCCGCGGCAATATCAATCGCTTCGCGCAATGCTCGCCCGGCACGTGCGGCGCGATCACCTATCAGGTGGTGACACAGCCGCGCACGCTCGGCGTGAAGTTCGGGCAACGCTTCTGACGCGCTGACGCCCGCCGACCGATTGCGCTTCCCAAACCCCGCTGTGCTTGGCATCTGGCGGGGATGGATGCCCTGCCGCTTTTTCTCACCCTTGCTGGCCGCGAGGTCATCATTCTCGCGATCGGCCCCGATTCTGCCGAGCCGGCGGCGGCCAAGGCCCGGCTGGTCGTGGCCGCCGGCGGCATCGTCAGCGACGAAACTGCCGCCAACCCGGTGCTGGCCTTTGTCGCCGCCGATACGGAAACCGATGCGAAGGCTGCCGCCGCCCGCCTGCGGCAGCGCGGTCTGCTGGTCAATGTCGTCGACCGGCCGGCGCTGAGCGATTTCCTGATGGGTGCGATCATCGACCGGTCACCGGTCGTTGTGGCAATCTCGACCGGCGGTGCCACCGCAAGCCTGTCGCGTGCGCTACGCGGCCGGCTGGAGGCGCTGTTGCCGGCGTCGCTCGGTGCGCTGGCGCGTGCCATTGGCGCGGCGCGGAGCGCCGCCAGCATCGCGCATCCTACCGTTGCCGAACGCCGGCGGCTGTGGGAACGCGCGCTGGCCGAAGGTGGGCCGCTCGATCCGCTGCTCCCCCTGATCGATGCCGATGCAGCGGTCGCAGCGGCGATCGCCGGCACCTCGGCGGCGCTGCGCGAAATCCGGTTGGTCGCAGTCGCCAGCCCCGATCCGGGCGATCTGACGCTCAACGACCTCTTGGCCCTTGGTCGGTGCGATGCCTTGCTTGTCGAAGGGCCGGTGCCGGCGACAGTGATCGACCGCGCACGGCGCGACGCTGTCCGCCTCATGTCGGTTGAGGATGCACCAGACGGCCTAACCGTGGTGCTGAGCGCCTGAGAGCGGCCTAGGCCAGCAATTCGGTGTCCCAGTAGAGATAGTCGCGCCACGTCGAATGCAGGTAATGCGGCGGGAATGCCCGGCCATTCTCCTGCAACTGGAACGTCGCCGGCTGGAACGGACGCTGCCGCAGGCCCATATGGGCTTCCGCCGGGGTGCGGCCGCCTTTTTTGAGATTGCACGGCGCGCATGCGGTCGTGACATTTTCCCAGGTAGTGCGGCCGCCATAGGCGCGCGGCACGACATGATCGAAGGTCAGGTCGTGCCCGGCGCCGCAATACTGGCAGGCGAAGCGATCACGCAGGAACAGATTGAAACGGGTGAAGGCCGGGTGGCTCGACGGTCGCACATATTGGCGCAGCGCGATCACCGACGGGATTTTCATCTCGAACGACGGCGAATGGATCACCCGGTCATATTCGGCGATGATGTCGACGCGTTCGAGGAACGCTGCCTTGATCGCGGTCTGCCACGGCCATAGCGACAGCGGATAATAGGACAGCGGGGTGTAGTCGGCATTGAGGACAAGCGCAGGGCACGCATCCGGCGGCGACAGAACATTGGGATGATACATGCGCGTGCCTGCTCCCTCGCAAGGAATAGGCTGCCCCCGACCACTGGCCCCGTCGCACAAGCGCACCACCGTGGAGTGTTGCGCTCAAGGCCGCTGGGTGGGGCGGCCGATCTGTGGTTTGGATGTAGATACAGCAGATTGTGTGTCAGGCAAATGACAATACTGTATTTGGTTTCGGTAAAATCCCGTTAGGCTGCAAAATATGGCGTATGCGACCCGCTTTGCCCCCTCGCCGACCGGTCTGTTGCATCTCGGTAATGCCTTTTCGGCGTTGACCGGTTGGCGCCGCGCGCGTGAACGCGGTGGTCGGTTTCTCCTGCGCATCGAAGATATCGACCACGCCCGCTGCCGCCCCGAATTCGACGCGGCGATCCTCGCGGACCTCGCGTGGCTGGGGCTGGATTGGGATGGTCCTGTGCTGCGTCAGTCGCAAAGCCTGCCGATCTATGCCGCCGCGGTTGAACGTCTGCGCGCGATGGGACTGGAGTATGCGTGCTTTTGCAGCCGCGCCGACATCGCTGCAGCGGCGTCGGCACCGCATGCGCTGTCGGGGCCGGATGGCCCGATCTATCCCGGCACCTGCCGGCACATAGATAACGCGACGCGGGTCCGGCGCATGGCGGCAGAACCCTTTGCTTGGCGGCTCGATGTTGCAGCGGCGGCGGCGGTAACCGGGCCGCTGACCTGGCGGGATGCCGATGCAGGGCTGGTGACCGCGACCCCACAGGCTGGCGGTGATATCGTTGTGGCGCGCAAGCAGCTGGGAGTCAGCTATCATCTCGCCGTAGTCATCGACGACGCAGCGCAGGGCGTGACCGAAGTGGTGCGCGGGCAGGATCTGTTCAGCGCCACCCATGTCCAACGGTTGTTGCAGGCGCTGCTCGGGCTGCCGGAACCGGCCTATTGCCACCACCGGCTGCTCATGGGGCAGGATGGAAGACGCCTGGCGAAACGCGATGGCGGACAGACTCTGGCGGCGCTGCGGGCGGCAGGGGCAGACCCGGCGTCGGTGCGCGCTGCGTTGCTAAAGTAACGCCTTGGCCGTCCAGTAGGTGATTCCCGCCGCCGCATAGGCCGCAGCGAACAGATAGGCGAACATGAACGCCGGCCAGGCCCAGCCGCCGGTTTCGCGCCGCGTCACGGCCAGGGTCGATATGCACTGCGGTGCAAACACGAACCAGGCAAGAAATGCCAGCGCCGTCGGCAGGCTCCAGGTGCCGCGCAACTGCGCGATCAAACCCTCGGCGTGGTTTTCATCGACGCCTTGCAACGCATAGACGGTGCCGAGCGCGCTGACCGCGACCTCGCGCGCCGCCATGCCGGGGACGAGCGCCAGAGCGATTTCCTTGTTGAAGCCGATGGGGCGGAAGATCGGCTCCAGCGCGGTGCCGATGCTGCCGGCAGCGCTATATTCGAGCGCGGGCCGGTTCCAATCGGCGGGCGGCTTCGGCCAGGTCGCGAGCGCCCACAACGCGATGGTCGAAATCAGGATGATGCCGCCGGCGCGTTGCACGAAAGCCAGCCCGCGCTGATACATGCCGATGCCGATGTCGCGCGGCGCCGGCCATTGATATTTGGGCATTTCCATCAGGAATGTCGGGCTGGGACCCTTGGTCACCGTCTGGCGCAGCGCCCAGGCGGCGACCAGCGCGCCGACGACTCCGGCGACGTACAGGCCGAACAGCACGAGCCCCTGAAGGCCGAACGGCCCGACGTTCGTTGCCGGAATGAAGGCGCCGATGACGACGGCATAGACCGGCAGCCGCGCCGAACAGGTCATCAGCGGTGCGATCAAGATGGTGGTCAGGCGATCCTTGGGCGAATCGATCGTCCGCGTCGCCATGATGCCGGGAATGGCACAAGCAAAGCTGGAAATCAGCGGGATGAACGCGCGGCCGTTCAGCCCGACCCGCGCCATCAATCGGTCCATCAGGAACGCGGCGCGTACCATGTAGCCCGATTGTTCCAGGCACAGGATGAAGAAGAACAGGATTAGGATCTGCGGCAGGAACACGATGACCGCTCCCACACCACCGAGCACGCCATCGACGAGCATCGACCGCAGCGGACCATCGGCCATAGCGCCGGTCAGCCCGACCTGAGCCGCTGTCACCAGCCCCGACAGCCAGTCCATCGGCGCTTCGGCCCAGGCAAAAACGCCCTGGAACATGAAGAACAGCAGCGCCGCCAGCAAGATGGGGCCGAACACCGGGTGCAGCGCGATACCATCGAGGCGCTGTGACCAGCGCCGCTGCGACCCTTGCGCCAGTGTTACCGTATCGGCGATGGCCCGCGCCTCCCGCTGCAACAGCATTACATCGCTTTCTGGTGACGCAGCGACCGCCGGGGTCTCGCCGCGCAGCACGCCGGCGAGGCTGTCGCCGAGCTCGGCCAGCCCGCGGCGGCGCACGGCCACGGTGGCGATCACCGGCAGGCCCAATATCTTCGCCAGCCGCTCGGCATCGATGCGTGTGCCGTCGCGTTCGGCCAGATCGATCATGTTGAGCGCGACGAGCATCGGCAGCCCCAACCGGCGCAGCTCCAGCACGAAGCGCAGATGGTTGCGCAGGTTGGTGGCGTCGACGACTGCGACGATGGCATCGAGCCGCTTTTCGCCCCGCAGATGCCCCAGCACCGCGTCGCGCGTCACCTGTTCGTCGGGGGAACGCGGCGTCAAGCTGTAGGTTCCGGGCAGGTCGATCAGTTCGGCGATGCGGCCATCGGGCAACGGCAGCCGGCCAGATTTGCGCTCGACTGTCACGCCGGGATAATTGCCGACCTTCTGCCGGGACCCGGTCAGCGCGTTGAACAAGCTGGTCTTGCCGGCATTGGGGTTGCCGACCAGCGCCACGACAGGATTGGTAACCGGAGCGTTCACGTTATTCGGCGGCCAGCATCACCGGTTCGACTTCGATGAGGCGCGCCATCGCGCAGCGCAGCGCGACGACCATATTGCCGACGCGTACCGCCATCGGGTCGCCGCCGAATGGCGCTCGGTGCAGAACCTCAACGTCGACGCCCTCATCGAAGCCGAGCTCGTGGAGACGCTGCGCGGTTTGCGGGTCGAGCCCGGCGCGATCAATGGCGGATATGGTCGCGACTTCGCCGCGCGGCAGGTGCTCGATCAGGCGTGGCAGGGACATGCTGGACTGGACCATAAGCGACGATTGTTGCGAACGGTTATCAGGTCCGTTGCAAGAACACCAGCACGGGTACGTCCCTAGACGGCCGGGTAACGCAACCTGCCCAGAAAGCGCGCCGGGTTGGGCACCCAGTCCAGCGCCTGTTTGACGCTCGCCTTGGATTTTTCGATCTGCATGACATTGTCGATGCGGCGATCGATGAAGGCCCAGGTGGCAGCATGGCCGTCGCTGTCATCGTCGAGCCAATAGAGCAGGCTGGCCCAATAAACCGTGCCGAGGATGGCGCGCTTGGAATAATGGTTGAAGTCCGTCGCGGTATCGCCCGCGGCGCGCCACATCGCGTCGGCCGTGCGCCACAACGTGCGTGCTGCCAGGGCGGCATGGGCGGGATGCGCCAGCACTGCCAGTGCGCGGCGCACGGCTTCGCGGTCATCCTCGGCCTGTCGCAGGCGGGTGTGCAGTGCCAGGCGGATGCGATCGCGGATCTTCATTGTTCCAACGCCGGCTTCGGTCATGGCTTGTGTCATCATCGCATCGGCGCGTGCGGTATACGCATCGACCATGGTGACAGCGTCGGGTAGCGCCATCGCGGCGATGTCACGATCGATTTCCTCCGCACCCGCCGCCGCGTCCCGAGCCAACGGTGTCCAGCCATCGAACGGCACGTTGGGAAGCATCGCGGCAATCAGGCGGGGGCGCAGATCGGCAAGGGGAACATCTTCGGTCATGCCGTTAGTATAGCCGTTTCCAGCCGCCGTCTCCAGCGCCGCAATTGCCGCAACATCCTCGCCGCGTCGAAACCACTTGCGGCCAATGGGTGTCGCGCACCGACTCGGCTTGTTTCCCGTTGGTGCCTCTGCTATGCGCCCCATTCGCTCCGGCAGGCTCGCCTGTCGGAATCACTGATATTTTGACAAGCGTCGGCGCTGTGCCAGCTCCGACGACGTGAATGGAGAGAACGGCTGCATGCAAATCGTGGTTCGCGACAACAATGTCGATCAGGCGCTGCGCGCGCTCAAGAAGAAGCTGCAGCGCGAAGGCGTCTACCGCGAAATGAAGCTGCGCCGTCACTATGAAAAGCCGTCGGAAAAGCGCGCCCGTGAAAAGGCCGCCGCCATCCGTCGCGCCCGCAAGCTCGAGCGCAAGCGCGCCGAACGCGATGGCGTGAAGTAAGAAACGTCCGAAAGGCCGCGCCATGTCGACCGCCAACCCCAACGCTGCGAGTTCTTCCGGCGTAATGCGGTGGGTGGTCGCTGCTGCGGTCATCCTGATCATCGTCGCGATCGCGGTCTTTGCCGGAACGCAAAGCCAGGTCGCTGCGGTGCGCCAGGCCGACATGAAGTTCATGGCTGACAACGGCAAGAAAGCCGGCGTCGTCACCACGTCCAGCGGCCTGCAATATGAAGTGATTCGCGAAGGTTCCGGCCCCAAGCCCGGCCGGACCGACACGGTGCTCGTCCATTACGAAGGTCGGCTGGTCGATGCCGCCAAGACCGTGTTCGATTCGTCGTACCAGCGCGGGCAGCCCGCCGCCTTTCCGCTCGATCAGGTCATCCCCGGCTGGACCGAAGGCGTGCAGCTGATGCCGGCCGGTTCCAAATATCGCTTCGTCGTGCCGCCGGCGCTGGCTTATGGTGCCAAGGGTGCGGGCGGCGTCATCCCGCCGGGCGCCGTGCTCGAATTCGATATCGAATTGCTCGCCGTCCGCCCGAGCTGAGGCTCAGAAGCCCTAACCCAGCGGCATCCCGATCGCATCGGCAATAGCGCGGTGCACGCCGGGCAAAGCGATTTCATTGGCGCCATAGATGATTCGCATGTCGGCGGGTGCTGCTGCCATGTTGGTCCAGCCATTGGCGGCAATGACATAATCCTCGTTAGAGACCACTTGTGCCGTCGCATCGAAGGCGTATTCGCATTCGGCGCGGTGCTGGTCCGACTGGACGCCGGTAGGTGCATAAACCGCGAACTTCGTCACCATTGCGCCGGGGTACGCGCCGGGGAACAGCCGGAAAATCTGGGTGAAGCCCTTTCCCGGCTCGATCGAGCCGATGAACAGCACGGTGTTGGGGAACAGATAGTGCACCCCGCCATAATCATTCTCCGGCCATTCCGCTTCGGGCAGCGTCGCCAGCGCCAGATTGCCCTTGTCCGGAAACGACACCCTGTGGTGCGGGCCGAACGCATCGTAAACGCACATATCGTTGAAATGCGTCTGTCCAATCGTCGAGGCATGCAGCGTGGCGAAATGATAACCCTCGCCATAGGTATCGAGCGCAAATTTCCAGTTTGACGCGGCGCGCATCTCTCCCGCCTTGACCGGTGCGGCGCGATGAAGCTCGAGCTGCGCCAGTTCCGGCGCGAAATCGCCCAGAAATGCTGCGATATCGACCGGTTGCGCCCCGGCGCGCGGCTGCACGAACACCAGCCCGTGCCATTCGTGGACCGGCACCGGGACCAAGCCGAGATCGGCCTTGTCATGCCCCTCGAAACCGCGCGCGCCGGGCATGGCGACCAACCGGCCTTCCAGATCGAAGGTCCAGGCGTGGAACGGACAGGTCAACCGCGCGGCAGTGCCGCAATCACCGGTCAACCGCGCACCACGATGTGTGCACATGTTGAGAAAGCCGCGCGCCGTGCCGTCCTTGCCCCGCATGATGATGATCGGTGTGCCGGTTTCATCGAACAGCATGCGGTCGCCGGGGTTCGGCATGTCGGCGGACAGTCCGGCGAGCAGTGGCAGGTCGCCGCCGAACAGCCGCGCCCTTTCGGCGGTAAAGCGCACCGGGTCGGTATAGACGCTGGCGAGATTGGCGAATGGTCCGGGTGCCATGTCGGTTGTGCCCGCGGCGGCATGGGCGACACTGCGGCGCTGCATCTCCCGCGCTACCTGTTTGCGCCGCGCCGCCCATGACAGGCCGGGGTCTGCGTCGGCCATCACAGGTCTCCCGCCAAATATTTGTCCATCGTCGCGTGGAAGTGCCGGATGCGGCTTTCCTGGTAATTTCCCAGCTCGACGCGATCGTTCGGGGACGATTTCAATCCTTCCTGCACATAGGGCAGGTTCGCCATGTCCTGATCGAAGACCGCGCCGAGCGCGCCCCATTCGGTGACCGTCGCCCAAGGTTCGTCCGCTGATAGAAACCGCATTTCGGCACTGCGGGCGCGGGGCTGGCCGGCCGGCGTGCGAAACAACAGCCGCACCTCCATCAGCGTTGCATCCTGGTCGGGCCAGGGCCGCCACCGATAGACGATATTCGGGCCGTATCCGCCCCACGGCGCCAGGTTTGGAAAGACATTGTACGTCCAGGCGTCGAGCACTTCGCTGTCGGTGGCACCGCTGGCGTCATGGCCCAGCGCCGTCAAATTCTCGGCGCGATTCTTGTCGGCGAGGCCGGACCGCGCCGTCTGGCCGGGGGCCAATTGCATCGGCGCCATGCCCTGCATCCGCGAACCTGCAGCAAAAGCTTCGACCGTGGCCGCATCGGTCAGGCCCTTTTCCGCCAGGTGCGGGCTCAGCACGCCAAACGGCGTCAGCGCCAGATTGGTATGGTCCCCCCACAGTGAATAGCGGGTGTTCGCGTCGCCGGTGAACGGCAGAATCTGCGGGTGGGTGATGACCGAATGCCACGCCTCCATAAAGGCTTCGCTGACGGCCTTCCAATTCGCCTTGATGACCTTGCCGACCCATAGCCCGGTGACCATCTCCTCCATCCGCCAGCGTGCGAAATGGTCGGGCAGCGGCGCCAGATAGTCGGCGAGCGGCGCCGCCTGGCCATCCCAGTTGATGAACAGATAACCGCCCCAGCATTCGACACGGACTTCGGGCAGCGCCATCGTGTCGGCGGTCAGGTGCGGGAAATCCCATTGGCAGGGGACGCGCTTCAAGCCGCCATCCAGATGCCAGGTAAAGCCGTGAAACGGGCATTCGAGTTCCTGCGCCGGGCCCGATTCGGTGCGCAGCAACCGGCCGCGGTGCAGGCAGACATTCCAGAACGCCTTGACGCTCAGATCGGGCTGGCGAACCAGCAGCACCGATTTGCCCAGATTGGCGTAAACGACGGTATCGCCCGGCTCGGGCAGTTCCTCGTCGCGCGCCGCCATCTGCCAGACGCGCGGCCACATGCGTTCCCGCTCGGCGCCGAAGAATTCGGGCGATGTGTAACGCGCCGCCGATAGCGGTGCCGAGCCGCGATCCTGCCAGCTGTCGGCCCGATATATGTCCGGCACAGGACGCGAATCGGCGGCGAACAGTTCCGGGACACCAGGTCCGGGGCAGCGGGCGGGTGGAATCAGCGCGTCGCGGTCGGCCATTGGGGGATGCTCCTTGAACGGCCAATATAGGCAGTCCCGGCGGCGCTGTGACCGGACGTTTTCAGCAGTCCCACCGGCAACGGGCTGCGGGAGGCTCGGTGCCTCAGGCCAGAAGCGCCTGCGCCGCTGCCGCCAGACGCGCATCGCCCGCGGCGATCACCCGGCCGTCGCTGCCCTTGCGCAAAGGCGCGCCCGCCCAATCGGTCATTACGCCGCCAGCATTGGTGACGACCGGAACCAGCGCCGCCCAGTCATGGATTTTTAGCCAGGATTCGACCACCAGATCGAGGTGGCCCGAGGCAACCAGCCCGTAATTGTGGCAATCGCCGCCGAACAGGCTGTCGCCAACGGCGCCGCGCAGGGTGTCGATGCGCGGCAGATCCCGATCATCGAACAGAAATGGCCCGGTGGTGCCAAGTCGCGCTGCGGCCAGGCTGTCGCAACCGCGCACATGGGCGCGGCGGTCGTTCAGCGTTGTCGGATGCCCGGTGCCGCCGATCCACCGGTCACCGATAATGCACTGGTCGATAACGCCGAGCACCGGCACGTCATCTTCCATCAGCGCGATCAGCGTGCCGAACAGAGGGCGACCGGCGACAAAGGCGCGGGTGCCATCGATGGGGTCGAGCACCCAGACGCGCGGTGCATCCGGCCGATCCTCGCCATATTCCTCGCCGATGACGCCATCGTGCGGCCGGTGCTCGGCGAGCAGCGTGCGAATGGCCGCTTCGGCTTCGCGGTCGGCGATGGTGACGGGGGAGAAATCTTCCTTGGTCTCGACAAGGAACGGCCGGCGGAACCACGGCCGAATGGCGGCTCCTGCCGCATCGGCGAGGACATGAGCGAGCGCGAAGTCGTTGTCGGTCACAGCCCCAGCTCCCGCAAGATCGCATCCCGATCCGCATCCAGCCCTGGCGCCCCGGGCCGCACGACCGGGTCTCGATGCTTTGACAGCTTGACCGGATTGCCCGCCGCGAGCAGCGGCGTGCCATCCGGAAACGCCGTTGCGATAACCATGTTCCGCGCGCGGACCTGGGGGTGCGCTAACGCCTGCGCGACATCGTGCAACGGGCCGCACGGCACCCCTGCGGCCTCCAGCTTCGGCAGCCAATGGGCGGCAGGTGCGCTCGCCAGCCGCGCCTCCAGAATGTCCGCCAGCGCATCGGCATGGTCTGTGCGTGACGCGTTGCTGGTAAAGCGCGGGTCGCCGATCAGCGCCGGCAGTTCCAGCGCCGCCGCCAGCGCGCCGAACAACACGTCATTGCCCGCGGCAATGACGATATGGCCATTTTCGCACGCATAGGCGGCAAACGGCGTGATGCTGGGATGGCGCGCGCCCAGCGGCCCCGGCGCGACGCCGCTGACCGCATAGCGCGCCACGGCATTTTCCAGGATGGCGATCTGGCCATCGAGCATGGCGACATCGACGAACTGTCCCACGCCGGTGCGGGTCCGGTCGTGCAGCGCGCTCAGGATGCCGATGACGGTGAACAGCCCCGCGGTGATATCGCCGACCGAAGTGCCGACGCGGGTTGGCTTGCCGCCCGGCCAGCCGGTGACCGACATGATGCCGCCCATCGCCTGCACCACCATGTCATAGGCCGCCTTGTGCGCGTCGGGCCCGGTCTGCCCGAACCCCGAGGCAGCGGCATAGATCAGGCGCGGGTGGCGAGCGTGCAGCACGTCCCAGCCCAGCCCGAGTCTGGCCATCACGCCAGGGCGGTAATTTTCGACCAACACATCGGCGCGCGCAATCAGCGCTTCAAAGACTTCGCGATCCGCGGGGATTTTGAGGTCGAGCGCAATCGACTGCTTGCCGCGATTGATGCTGGCGAAATACGCTGATTGGTCGCCCCCCGAATCGCTAGTCTTGAATGGCCCGATATGGCGGCTGTCATCGCCCAGCCCCGGCCGTTCGACCTTGACCACCCGGGCGCCGAGGTCTGACAGCACCATCGTCGCATAGGGCCCGGCGAGCACTCGCGACAGATCGATGATCAGCAGGTCATCCAAAGGTCCGGGCGGGTTGGTCATCGGCTTTTCGATAGCGGCTGGCACGGCGCGCGCCAAGCGGCAGAACCCGCGTTGCACGGTGCAGGCAAAATATCCGGCAGATGCCCCCTTTCGGCGATACGTCCTGTTGTGCAACGGTAGCGGCGGATTTCGAGCGGGGTAAAGACATGGTAATTAAGACGTTCGCACTGGCATTGCTGCTGGGCAGTTCGGCGCTGGCGATGGCGCAGGTTTCGCCCGAACAGGCGGCGCGCGAAAAGAAGCTGGATGCCAGCATTAGTGCCGCCGAGCAGATGGGATGGCTGAAATCCATGGCGTCGGCGCCCAACCATGTCGGTTCGGCGCATGACAAGGCCAATGCCGAGTTCATCCTGGCGCAGTTCAAGGCCTGGGGCTGGGATGCCAAGATCGAAGAGTTCGAGGTTCTCTACCCAACGCCGCTAAAGACCGAGCTCAACCTGGTTGCCCCGGTCGCCGTGGCGCTCGGCGGGCAGGAGCCGACGATTCCCGAAGACGCGACCAGCGCCAATCTCAAGGACGCGCTGCCGCCCTATGTCGCCTTTCAGGGCGATGGCGACGTCACCGCCGATGTCGTTTACGTCAATTACGGCCTGCCTGCCGATTATGCGGCGCTGGCGCGGCGCGGCATTAGCGTGAAGGGCAAGATCGCCCTGGCGCGCTATGGCGGCGGCTGGCGCGGGTTGAAGCCGAAACTGGCACAGGAGCAGGGCGCCATTGGCGCGCTCATCTATTCCGATCCGGCCAATGACGGCTATGCCACCGCCGACACCTACCCCAATGGCGGCGCGCGGCCATCCACCGGCGTGCAGCGCGGCTCGGTCGCTGACATGACGACCTATCCGGGGGATCCCGGCACGCCGGGATATGGCTCCGTAAAGGGTGCCAAGCGCATTGCCCGCAAGGACGCGGTGACGATCATGAAGATCCCGACGCTGCCGATTTCTTATGGCGATGCGACGAAGATCTTTGCCCAGCTGAAGGGGCCTATCGTTCCCGACAATTTCAGGGGCGCGCTGCCTATCACCTATCGCACCGGCGGCGATGGCAGCGTCAAGCTGCACCTGCAGGTGGAATCGGACTGGTCGCTAAAGCCCGTCTACAATGTCATCGCGACGATGACCGGCAAGGACCGTCCTGACGAATGGGTGGTGCGCGGCAACCATCATGACGGCTGGGTGTTCGGTGCCGCCGATCCGCTGTCGGGCAATGTCGCCATGCTGTCCGAAGCCAAGGCGCTGGGGCAACTGGCGAAGGCCGGCTGGCGGCCGTCGCGCACCATCGTCTATGCCAGTTGGGATGCCGAGGAACCGATGCTGCTGGGCAGCACCGAATGGGCCGAAACCCACGCCGCCGAACTGCAGAAAAAGGCGGTCATCTACATCAACACCGATGGCAATGGCCGCGGTTTCCTGGGAGCCGAGGGCAGCCACCAGTGGCAGCACCTGGTCAACCAGGTCGCTGCCGATGTGAAGGACCCGCAAACCGGCGCCAGCGTGCTCGACCGCGTCCGGGCAAAACTGCGCGCTGATGCCTTTGATGGTGGCCGCGTCGATGAGGCGGATCTGAAGGCCGCTGAAGCCGGCGGTGACCTGCCGCTCGGTGCGCTTGGTTCCGGCTCCGACTATTCGTCGTTCCTGCAGCATCTCGGGCTGCCGTCGCTCAACATCGGCTATGGCGGCGAAGGCGAATCGAGCGGCTCCTACCATTCGATCTATGACAGCTATGACCATTTCGTGCGCTTCGATGATCCCGGCCTCGCCTATGGCGCCACGCTTTCGCAAACCGTTGGTCGGTTGGTGCTGCGCATCGCCGATGCCGACACGCCGCCGACGCGCTATGCCGATCTGGCTGTGACAGTCCGCGGCTATCTGGGGGAGGTGAAAACGCTCATAGACACCCGCCGCAAGCAGGATGAGAAGCGCGCTGGCCTGTTGTCGGGCAATGCTTTCACGCTGGCCAGCGATCCCAAGGCACCGGTCACTGCGCCCGTGGCCGAGGCGCCGACCCCGCTGATCGAACTCGCCGCGCTGGAAAACGCTGTCGGCCGGCTGGAGGCCAGCGCCAAGGCGTTCGACGCCGCCTATGCCGCCAAGGGTGCGACGCTGGCTCCGGCGGCGCGCGCCAAACTCAATGCGGCGCTGCGCGATATCGACCAGACGCTGCT
>JBMOGO010000006.1:0-61555 GCA_049318305.1 Polymorphobacter sp. | reverse complement strand
TTTTGCACGCCGATATGCCCTTCAAGTGGGTCCCGTTTGAACGCCGATTGACAGCGTTGGGACCAATGTCACGGGTCCGGGTGGTGATCCCAATGTCGCGCTCTATGTCGACGGCTTTTACATGCCAAGCCAGACCGGCAACATGTTCGATCTGCCCAGCCTTGACAGGGTTGAAATCCTGAAAGGCCCTCAAGGCACCCTGTTTGGCCGCAACGCGACTGGTGGGGCGATCTTGCTGACGACCAAGGATCCATCATTCAATACCAAGGCCTTTGCCAACGCAAGCTACGGCCGGTTCAACGAGTATCGGCTCGGCGGCTACGTCACGACCGGGTTGAGCAAGACAATGGCGGCGGATCTTTCGGCGTCCTATCGCGCTTCGGATGGTTGGTTGACCGATCTGCGTACCGGCGAGAATCGCAACGCGCAGCACAGCCTCGATGTGCGCGGCAAACTCTTGTGGGAACCGGCTGAAACAGTGCGGCTGGTGTTCAGTGCATCCTACAACGACACCTCTGACCCGACAGGGTTGTCTCAGGCGACGCTCAACGCCAATAGCGTTGGCCGGGATTTCGGTGAGTTGCCTCAAAATATTGCCAGTGGGCCGCGCGTGGTCACGCAAGAGTTTCAAACCGAAGTGAAGGTCAAAGCCCACCAATTCGGTATTCGCGCGGACTTTGAATTGCCCTTTGCGACGTTGACGTCGTTGACCGGTTACCGCAAAGAAGATGCGTATATCGCCAGTGATCTCGATTCGAGTTACGCACGCGCACAGTTTGCGGCATATGATCAGTATTTCGAGAATTACAGCCAGGAATTAACTTTGACATCGGACGCAGATGGTCCACTGACTTGGGTCACCGGCCTGTTCCTGTACAAGCAGACCTCGGGTTTTGAACGGTTCCTCTTTAACGGCTTTCCGTTCGCGCGCTCTCAAGTCAATGCCGAGGCTCTCGCGGTGTTCGCTGACGGCACATATCGTTTCGGCGACCTGTCGATCATCGCCGGCTTGCGTTATAGCACTGAAGAACGAGCCTTTTATCGCACCACCCCTGGCCGCAGCTTCCCGGCACCGGCCAAAACGACCTTTTCCGACCTGACGCCGCGTCTTGGGTTGCGCTATGAACTCACAGACAACAGCAATGTCTATGCAACCTATACTCAGGGTTTCAAGAGCGGGACCTACAACGCTACGGCCGCCATCACTGCGCCACCGGTCCGACCGGAAAACATCACGGCCTATGAAGTTGGTTACAAATCAGCGTCCGCAAATGCGTCTCTGAGCATTGCTGGCTTCTACTACAAATACACTGACATTCAGGTGACGGCTTTTGACTTCAATGCGGGCGTGTCGCGACTTCTGAACGCCGCCAGCGCGCGGTCTTATGGTATCGAGGTTGATGGCCAGTTTCAGGTCACCGACGCCTTGAAGCTGCGCGCCGCAGCGGCTTGGACCAATGCCAGGTTCGAAAGCTTCCCGGGCGCGCCAAGTTTCCCACCACAGCCCGACTTGTCCGGCAATAACTCCGTCTTTGTCGATGCCAGTGGCGGCGCGATGCTGCGTGCGCCTGATTTTACGGTGAGCGGCACGGTTGATTACACGCTTCCAATCGGTGATCGCTCGCTCAACATTGTTCTTCGACCCTATTGGACAAGCGAGATCAACTTCTCCTTTGATGAGCGCATCACCCAGCCGGCCTATTTTACGCTCGATGCCGACATGCATTTCAAACTCAATGACAACCTCGAATTCTCGGTCTGGGGACGGAATCTGACCGACAAGGTCTATGCAACCTTCCGCGGGCAATCGACCGCCCGTGATGGCATCATCTTTGCCCAGCCGTTGACGTTCGGCGTGGCAATTCGCGCTTCGTACTGACCATGCATCCGCGCTTTCATGCAGAAGCCCAGCCAAACCGCGCAGCGGCAATCCTGGCTGGCAGCGGCGAAACCCTGACCTATGGAGCCCTGGAAGCGGCGGCCAACCGCGGCGCGCAGTTGTTCCGCAAGTGGGGGATCAAAAATGGCGACACCATCGCCATCTGGCTGCCCAACACATTGCGCTATTTCGAAGTCTATTGGGCGGCGCAGCGGGCCGGTCTCTATATCACGCCGATCGCGACGCGATTGACCGCTGGGGAGGTCGCCTATCTGCTTGCAGATTGCGGCGCCAGGTTGTTGGTCACGAGCGGCGAGATGACAGCGCTACCGGCGCTCTTGAACGACCGTTCGGCTTGTCCCGAACTTGCCCATATTCTGACGGCCGACACGGCATTTTCCGGGCTTGATGACTGGACGGCCAGCATCGCGGCCTGTCCGCCGACGCCGATCAACGATGAGCAGGCCGGCTTTCACATGGTCTATTCATCGGGCACCACCGGGCGTCCAAAAGGGGTGCGCCTGCCGTTGACCGGTGGGCCGGCAACAGCGCCGCATATGTTGGCGGACCGTCAGAGCAGCCGCTATGGGGTGGGGGCAGATACGGTTTTCCTCTCGCCAGCGCCCCTTTATCATACGGCTCCATTGGCGTTTTCAACGACGCTGCAGCGCTTGGGGGCTACGATCGTGGTCTTGCCGCATTTTACCGCCGAGACCGCACTCGATGCGATCCAGACCTATCGGGTGACGTTCACTCAGATGGTGCCGACAATGTTTATCCGGCTGTTGCGGCTGAGCCCGGCTGAACGCAGTGCTTATGACATTTCCTCGCTCACGCATGTGGTTCACGCAGCGGCGCCGTGTCCGGTCGATATCAAGCGCGCGATGATCGACTGGTTCGGGCCGATCATTTATGAATATTATGGCGGATCGGAAGGCAATGGATCGACCTTCATTACACCGCAGGAGTGGCTGGCCAAACCGGGCTCGGTCGGGAAGGCTGACTGGGGAACATTGCACATTTGCAATGATGATGGTGACGAACTGCCGAGTGGCAGCGAGGGCCTTGTCTATTTTGAAGGCGGCTGGGACTTTTCGTATCATAACGACAGCGCCAAGACCGCAGAAGCGCGCAACCCTTTGCACCCCAAATGGTCGACGCTGGGCGATGTTGGCTATGTCGACTCCGATGGCTATCTGTTCCTGACCGACCGCAAGAGCTTCATGATCATCTCGGGCGGCGTAAACATTTATCCGCAGGAGGCTGAGAATGCTCTGGCGGTGCATCCCAAAGTCGCCGATGTTGCCGTTATCGGCGTGCCCAGCGCCGAGATGGGTGAGGAAGTCAAAGCTGTGGTGCAGCTGCTCGATGCCGCCGAAGCCGGGCCACCGCTCGAAGCCGAACTGATCGCCTGGTGCCGAGCGCGGCTTAGCCCGATCAAATGCCCGAAAAGTGTGGATTTCGTCGCATCGCTGCCGCGCGCTGAAACCGGTAAACTTTACAAGCGGGAGCTTCGCGACCGCTATTGGCAGGGCCATGCCAAACGCATTGCCTGAGACGGCAGGGCCGCACTACGCCAGCGCCGATCTCGGGCCTAGATCTGACGGGGCTCGAACCGATCAGACCCTTGCGTCGGCATTCATGTCGGCCGCCGCCTTGCATCCTGACGCCGAACTTGTCGTCGCATCGGCGGCGCGGGCAGGGGCGCATCGCCTTGGGGATATTGTCGCTGATGGCCTGCGCTTTGCAGCTGGCTTGCGGGCGCGTGGGATGCGCCCAAGTGACATCATTGCCGTGCAATTGCCAGCGTGGCGCGAGTGGATGGTCGCCTGCGTCGGCATCGCGCATATCGGCGCGGTGATTCTGCCAATCGTGTCGATTTACGGATCGAAGGAACTGGGCTTTATCTTGCGCCAGTCAGGCGCGCGATTGCTGGTGACCCCTGATCACTGGCGGTCCACCGCCTATGCCACTGTGGTGCAGGGTTGGGGGCCTCTGCCGGCGTTGGTCGGCCACGCCGTTGTTGGGATTTCCCCATCCGGCACAATCCCATGGCACGATATGTTGCTGGACGACGACGGCATGTCGGCTGCTGCTCGCAGCCCTGATGATCTCGCTATGCTCGTTTACACCTCAGGGACAACCGCCGATCCCAAGGGCGTATGCCATTCAAGCCGCTCGCTGTTGTTGGAACTTTCGGCGCTCTTCTGGGCTCGACGAGCAGTCACCGAGATCGTGCTTTCTCCTTGGCCACCTGGGCACGTCGCCGGGGCCTGAACAATGATGCGCTACTTGGTCCAAGGGCTGAAATTGCTGCTGATGGATCAATGGACTGGTGCCGAGGCCGCGCAATTGATCGAAGAGCATAGGATCAGCGCCTGTTCGCTGACACCATTTCACCTCACCGCGATTCTCGATGCCGCGGACGCTGACGGTCGCGACTTGTCGAGCCTGCGCAACTGCCTCGTCGGAGCGGCGCCGGTCCCGCCAACGCTGATTGCGCGCAGCGAAGCGCGCGGACTTGCCACCTATCGCTGCTATGGCTCGAGCGAGCACCCGACCGTGACCACCGGCGACCCTTCCGACCCGATCGAAAAGCGCCTGACCACCGAAGGGCGGTTGATGGCCGGCTGCGAAATGCGTTTCGTCGACGACGATGGCCATGATGTGGCCGTGGGGACAGCAGGCGAAATAGCGACGCGCGGTCCCGAACGTTTCATCGGCTACTTCGACAATAGGCTCGATGCGGCGCCGATGCTTCCTGGAGGCTGGTATCGTACCGGCGATATCGGACGCATGGACGCCGATGGCTATCTGCTGATCACCGATCGCAAAAAAGACATCATCATCCGCGGCGGCGAAAACATCGCGTCGAGCGAAGGCGAAGGGTTGTTGCTGCAGTACCCCGACATTGCCGAGGTTGCTGCGCCAGACGCGCGGATGGGCGAAGTTGTTCGCGCGCATGTCGTTCTGCGCGGCGTTGCTGTTCTGGAGATCGAGGACATCCGCCAGCATTTTGCCACGTCAGGCGTCGCTCGGCAGAAAACACCGGAGCAGCTTATCGTCTGCGATGAGCTGCCGCGAAACTGCGCCGGCAAGGTGCTCAAGCACATCTTGCGTCAGCGGATCTGACATTTGCTGGCTAGCGGTGCCACATTGGCTCGCCAGATTGCCCCGACTTGCCTATGACTGAATGTCAACGAGCAGGTGCGACTGGGGCGATGGTGAAGGACGAGCGCACATTCGGCATCCAGGTGACCCTGGTGGCACGGTTGCTGCGGACCCGCTTTGATAAGCGAGCTCGAACAGTGGCGTTGACGCGGCCGCAGTGGCGAACAATTGTCGCTGTTCGCTACAACGAGGGCAGTACCCAGCGCGAGTTGGCTGGCATTTTGGAGGTTGCGTCGGTCACGGTGGGGCGCATTATCGACAAGCTCGAGCATGCCGGATTGATCGAGCGTCGTGCAGATGCAATCGATCGGCGCGCTTACCGCCTCTATCTCACCGAACAATCTGGCCTGCTGTTCGACCGGCTCGCCGAACTGGGAGCCGAAGAGCAACGGTATGCACTTGCCGGGCTTTCGGGCGATGAGCGTCAGCAATTGTCGGATCTGCTTGACCGCATCATCGCCAATCTGGCGACAGACGACGGGGGATAAGACTCAGTCCAGCTTGCGGACTTCCGTCTTAGTCAGGCTCGTGGTCGGCTTGCCTTGAACAAAAGAGATTGTCGCACCAGGAATGGTCACGAGCTTTTCGCCGATGATAACACGCACCGAACCGTCGGCCAGAACGCGGTCGATAACACCGACCCGCGCGTTGTTCGCGGCAAACAGCACTTGGCCGGATTTTGGAGCCTCAGCGGTTGTCTGAGCTACCGTCGGTGTTGCGGCCATTGTCAGCAGGGCGATCATCAGGATGCGCATATTTTTGTTCCCTTGTTATCGGTTGATCAGGCTGGCTTTCAGCACAACGGATATTTGATAGCAGGCTTATTATCACTATAGCATGCAATGCTCAATCAGAAAATTGTGCATTGCAGCAATTATCGCGATCTGACGTCGCTCTGCACGCGTCAAAGACGCCTACATTCGATGCCGCGGTTCACGTCGGCAGGCCTTTGGGCACAGTTGCATAATGCGCCGGGGCGGGCTTGCGCCCATCCGACAACGTCTTACACCCGCTCGATGATAATCGCCGGTGCCATGCCGCCGGCGGCGCACATCGTCACCAGGCCGCGCTTGAGGCCGCGGCGTTCGAGTTCGTCGAGGACGGTGCCGATGAGGATCGAGCCGGTGGCGCCGATCGGATGGCCCAGCGCACAGGCCCCGCCGTTGACGTTGACCTTGTTACGATCGAGCTTCAGGTCACGGATGAACTTTTCGGCGACGACGGCAAAGGCTTCGTTGATTTCGAACAGGTCGATATCGTCGACGGTGAGTCCGGCCTTGGCGAGCACCTTGCGGGCGGCGGGCACGGGGGCGTTGAGCATCAGCGTCGGGCAATCGCCGATGTTGGCGGTGGCGACGATGCGGGCGCGCGGCTTGAGGCCATGCTTTTCGGCATATTCCTTGGAGGTGATCAGGATGGCGGCGGCGCCATCGACGACACCCGAGGAGTTACCGGCGTGGTGGACGCCTTCCCATTTGAGATCGGGGTATTTGGCGTTGATCGACTGGCGGAAGGTCTGGCCATCGGGCTGGATCGAGGCGTCGGCGACGGCATCGAACGACGCCTTCAGCGCTGCCAGGCCTTCGGCGGTGGTCGAGGGCCGCGGAAATTCCTCATGGTCGAGCGCCACGGTGCCGTCTTCATTGTAGACGGTGACGAGGCTCTTGTTGAAGCGGCCTTCCTTGATGGCGATGTCGGCGCGGCGCTGGCTTTCGAGGCCGAGTGCGTCAACGGCTTCGCGGCTGATGCCCTCCATGGCGGCGATGGCATCGCCGCAAACGCCCTGGTGCGACTGCGGGTGGATCTTCTGCAGCGCCTGGTTGCCCGAACCCATGCCCATCGGCTTGATGCCGGCGGCATATTCCTCGGCGCCGACGGTCTGGGTGTAGCTCATCATCTCGGTGCCGCCGGCGATGACGCAATCTTCCATGCCGGACATGACCTGCGCCGCCGCCAGGTTGACGCTGGTGATGCCGCCGCCGCAGAAGCGATCGAGCGTCATGCCGCTGGCCTTGATGTCATAGCCGGCGGCCAGCGCCGACATGCGGCCGAGATCGCCGCCCTGCTTGCCCTTTTGGGTGCTCGTTGACCAGATGATGTCATCGACCGTCGCGGTATCGAGGTTGTTGCGCTCCTTCAGCGCCTTCAACACCGTCGCTGCGAGATGCTGCGGGTGGAGGTGCGACAGCGCGCCCTTGCCGGGCTTGCCAATGCCGCGCGGGGTGCGGACAGCGTCGATGATATAGGCGTCGGCCATTTGGGAACCTCTCAGGCGGGAATCTGGTTAAAGGGGACGTTCTTGTCGGGGCGATGATCCTGCGGCAACCCGAGGATCTTTTCGGCGATGGTGTTGAGCAGCATTTCATCAGCGCCGCCGGCGATGCGCCCGGTTGGTGCATTGAGCCAGCTTGTCGTCCAGTTTTCCTTGACCAGCGCGTCTGGATCGAAGGCGAGCCCGGCACCACCCTGCAGATCAATGGCGAGTTCGGAAAGTTTTTGTCGTGACCGGACTGCCACAAGTTTGTTGAGTGAACCTTCCGGGCCAGGAATGCGGCCCGCCTCCATGGCGAGCAATGCGCGACGCGTGATTGCCTCCAAGGCGCTGCGCATAGCGTAGTTGCGGGCGATCTGCTGGCGGATGCGGCCATCGGCGATCGCCGGCCGGCCGTTGATTTCAAGGCTGTCCGCCAGCGAAATGAACAGATCAAGATGCGGCCCGAAGCCACCGGAATCGGTTGCGACATACCGTTCGATCATCAGCGTTTCCATGGCGACGCCGAAACCGCCGCCAATCGGACTCAGGCGCTGATCGTCGCCAAGCCGGACGTCATCGAAGAAGACTTCGTTGACGTGGGAATCGCCACCGGCAAGCTTGATTGGACGGACAGTGACCCCCGGTGCGCGCAAATCAACCCAGAAATAGGTCAGCCCCTTGTGTTTGGGTACATCGGGATCGGTGCGCGCGACGATGACTCCATAGTCGCTGTGCTGCGCATAGCTGGTCCACAGCTTCTGGCCATTTAACGCCCAGCCATTGCCGGCCTCGGTCGCCCGTAACCGCAATCCGGCAAGGTCGGAACCGCCGGCGGGTTCGGAAAATAGCTGGCACCAGATCTCGTCCCCCTGCAAGGCGGCGAGTGTCCGCGCCCGCGCAAATTCCGGATCACCGTGTTTCATCAGGATCGGAATCGGCATGCCCAGACTGATTCCGAAATAATGAACCGGGAAGCCGTGCTTCATTTCTTCGGTATCAAAGGCAAGTTTTTCGAGGTGAGTCAGCCCCTGGCCTCCGAATGCCACTGGCCAGTTGATCCCGGCATAGCCGGCATCGAATTTTGTCCGCTGGTAGCGGCGCCCGAGCGCCAAATCGTCAGCCTCGCTGAGGCCGCGCCGTGCATCGGCGCCAAAGATCGGGGCCTGTTCGGCAAGCCAACCCTCGGCGGAGGCGCGATAGGCATCCAGATTGCTCATGCCGCGTCCTTCATCAGTTCGTCGACCAGCAGGTCTTCCCAGAAAAAACTGTTGCCTTGCTCAATTGCCAGAGTGCGGGCGCGGCGCATGTGAAGATGGAGCCCCGATTCCCATGTGACGCCGATGCCACCATGGACCTGGACGCAGTCGCGCGCCGCCGTGTCATAAGCCTCGGTCGCCGATAGCCGGGCCGCGGCGGCCGCTTTGATGAAGTCGGCAGCACCGTCGCGCGAAGCGGCGTGAATGGCATTGGCGCGCGCCAGTTCCACCAGCGCGTACAGTTCGGCGATACGATGCTTGACCGATTGAAAGGCGCCGATCGGCTGGCCAAAGGCACGCCGGGTGTTTGCATAGTCGCGGGCGCGCTCCATCAAGGCTTCGGCGGCACCCATCTGTTCGTGCGCTGTGACGACCGCCTGCGCTGCGAGGATGTCTATCGCTGCTGCGAGCGCTGCGGGGCCATGGGCGATTACTTCGGCCGGGGTGTCGGCAAAAACCAGATCGGCGGTGCAACGGCTGTTGTCGAAACTGGCAAGCGGCGTGCGCGCGACCGTGTCAAGCGCGGCAACAACGAGCACCGGCACGCCGGATTCATTTGCGAGGACAATACCGACATCGGCATGAAGCCCTGCTGAAACCGCCGGCTTGGTGCCGTGAAGGGTGCCGGCTTTGAAGCCGACCGTGGTTGTTGCTGGCAACGGCGATTGGCCTTCACCAAACGCAATTGCGCCGATCGCATCGCCGCTCGAAAGGCGCGGCAACCAGCGCGCTACCAACGCGGTGCTGCCGTATGCGGCGATTGCCCGCGCTGCGCCAAAGCAGGAGGTCAGGAACGGCGCACCACTTGTGGCGCGGCCAGCAGCTTGGGCGACGAGCCCCAATTCGACAAGGCCTAAATCGAGGCCTCCGACGGCTTCGGGCAACGTCATCGCCGTCCAGCCCTGATCGCGGCACATCGCCCAGAAGCCTTGGTCATATGCTCCGGTTTGTTCGAGCAAGGCCAGTAGTGTGGCGACCGTTTCGCGGGCATCGACAATCCGCCGCGTTTCGGTCGCGATCGCTATTTGGCCGTCGTCGTAGAGCAAAGACATGTGGTCTTCCCATGTCCGATCGCAATTGACCGGGTCCGTCTAGCTATATAACTAAGTTCTATAAATCAAGCGGGCGAACGTTGATCGCGATACAGTCAGGAAGGGATCGACATGGACGTAAATTCGGCCACGAACCTCGATCTCACTGGAAAGGTTGCAATCGTCACGGCAGGGGGTGGCGGCATCGGACGGGCGATCGCGATCCGGCTCGCAAGCTTTGGTGCCGATATCGTAATCGGCGATATCGTTGCCGAACGCTGCGACGAAGCCGCACAACGCGTTATTGACATCGGTCAACGCGCGCTGGCTGTGCCGACCGATGTCATGGACAGCGATCAGGTGGCGGCGCTGATCGATCGGGCCGATGCCGAATTTGGTCGGATCGATATTCTCGTTAACAATGCTGGCGGAGTGTCCCGACGGGCGTTTCTCGACCAGAGCCCGCGGAGTTGGCAGAGGCATATCGACATCAATCTGGTCAGTATGCTGGCGGCGACAGCTGCTGTGGTGCCGGTGATGATTCGTGGACGCAGTGGCGGATCAATCATCAACATCACGAGCATCGAAGCGATGCGTGCCGCACCGGGTTTTGCTGTCTATGCTGCGTGCAAGGCAGCGATGGTCAGCTTCACCCAGTCGATGGCGGTCGAGTTGTCAGGGGACGGCATTCGCGTCAACGCCATCGCGCCTGACCATACCGTCACGCCCGGCAGTCGCGGCAACCGTAACGGTCCGGTCGATCCGACGCGCTGGGTGCTGCCACCGGCTGCCGCGCAGGCGGCGATGGATCGGCTCATCCCTCTTGGGCGCGAAGGCGTCGACAGCGAATGCGGTGATGCAACGGTGTTCCTGTGTTCGTCGATGGCACGCTATATCACCGGGGTAACTATTCCCGTTGACGGCGGCACTGCCGCGGCCGGTGGCTGGCATCGCGGAAGCGATGGCGGCTGGACCCTGGCTGAAGGCCTGCGCTTTTCCTAGCGAACCGTGAACGCTTTGGCTTTATCCGCCATCAACGTGGCTCGATCGACCTGCGGCACGCCGACAGGATTACCGATCTGGCAATATTTCAGTCCGAGTTGCAGCGCCACCGAGCGCGGCAAGTCGAGAGACTGCCAGATCGCCTTGACGGTGCCAGCGGTCGCCGCCGGGGGCTTGGCGGCGATCGCCAGCGCTAGTTCATGGGCTCGCGGCCAAAGATCCTCGAGCGCGGTGATCTCGCTGACCAACCCGATACGTAGCGCCGTGCCGGCGCCGATGCGTTCATCATTGCCGAGCAGCGCCATGCGCAGCACGTCGCCAAGTGGCAAGCGATAGGTGAGGCCAATCGGTTCGAGCGCCGCGGTCATGCCATATGTGACGTGCGGGTCGAAAAAGGTCGCGTCTTCCGAACAGATTATGATGTCGGCTTCGTTGAGCCAGTAGAAGGCGCCACCGGCTGCCATGCCGTGCACAGCGGCAACGACTGGTTTCCAGCAGTGCATGGCTTTGGGCCCGAGGAAATTGCCAGGGTCCTCAGCGTGCCAGATGTTGTCGAGATCGACAACAGTGCCGCCGGGTTCACGCGCCGCCTTGACGTCTGCGCCAGTGCCAAAAGCCCGGCCGGGTGCCGCGCGCAGCACGCAGCAGTGGACATTGTCATCGATGGCGATGGCTTTCCAAAGATGGGCAAATTCCTCCATCATGAGGCGGGTAAAGCTGTTCATCGCTGCAGGGCGATTAATCGTAATCGTCGCCACTTTGTCGGCGATGTCGACGATGATGGTTTGATAGTCCATGCTTGACTCCCTGGCGGTCCGGCTATGATAGTCATCTTGGTTATATAAGTGATGCGCGCTTGGCAATCGATGCTTCGGTGCCCTGCCGTTGTCGTGGCCCAATAGTGGGCGAGGGAGCGTGAATGACAAGTGCGACCGCGTTGATCCCTGCCGATCTCGCCGCGAGTATCGTCCGCCAGACCGGAGCAGCGATTGTCGATATCGTGCCTCGCGGTGGTGGCGGTGCCTCGCGTCAGGGCGCGGAGTTGACGCTGCTAGGGCGCGATGGCGCCACCAGTCGCTGCTACCTTGCCTATGACAGCCGCGCCGGCGACCCCCAGCGCGTGCCGTTCTTCAACCGCGAAGTGGCGATTCTTGATGCACTTGGCAGCTCGTTTGCCGAATGCGGTGTCAAGGCGCCGAGGCTTGTCGCGTCGGAAGCCGCGCATCTGGCGCTGCTGACAGAATTGACGCCCGGCCGCGATCGTTTCGCCGATGCCGCAGACCCCATCGCGTTAGCTGCTGATTTCATGGCGCAACTGGCGGCGCTGCATCGCATCCCTCCCGGATCGCACGTCCTCGCCAGCCTTGGCGATCCCGCCGTTGCAATCTCCGATGTCATCGAGGCGCGGATCGCCGAATTGCAGGCCGCAAACATGGCGACGTTGCCCGATCCTTTGCTGCAACTGGCGCTGCAGTGGCTCGCCGGCAATGTCCCTGTCGATCGCGGACCGCCGGTCATCGTCCATGGCGATGCCGGGCCGGGCAATTTCCTCCATCAGGATAATCGCGTCACCGCACTGCTCGACTGGGAGTTTGTACATTTTGGCGATCCGATGGAGGATCTGGCGCAGATCTGGGTGCGCAGCATGATCCAGCCGTTCGTGCCGATGCGCCAGGTGTTTGCCGCTTATGAAGCTGCCGGCGGGGTGGCGGTCGATCTCGATCGCGTGCGCTTCCACCGTCTCTATTTCCAATTGGGCTTCGTCGTCGGTGGCCACGCCAATCTGTTCGGCGACAGCAATGTCAAGACAGCGATGGTCGGGGCGTCGATGATGTACAATGCCCTGCATATGCGAGCGATTGCACTGTCGCTTGCCGAGTTGTCGGGTCAGGCGCTACACCCCGCCGTCTTGCCCGAAGCGAATGCCAGCCTCGCCGATAGGGGGTATGAGTTGGTGCTCGACGATCTGCGCGACAGCGTCGTGCCGCGGCTGGCGGACCAGCATGCGGCGGCCAAGGCCAAGTCGATCGCGCGCATGGTCAAATATTGGCGGGCGCGTGATCGCTATGCAGCGGCATTCGAGGCAGCCGAGATCGCTGAAATCGCGGACGCGCTGGCGATCGCCCGGCCCGCATCGGTCTTGGAAGCGCGGTGTGCTTTGGCCGGGGCAATCAGCCAAAGGCGACTCGACTTCGATCGAGCGTTGCAGCTCTGTCTCAACCGCGTCGCGCGTGACACGGCGTTGATGGCGGATGCAATGGGTGGCCTCGCAACCGCCTATTTCCCACCGCTGGATGAGAACGCAGCATGACCAGTACGTGGCCCTCTCTGGTGCTTGAACCGCCTGTGGCCGATACCGCTCCGTTTCCTCGCGACCTGCTAAAGACCGAGATCGCGCTTGTCACCGGCGGCGGATCGGGTCTCGGGCTCGGGATGGCGATGGGGTTGGTTCAGGCCGGGGCGGCCGTCGCGTTGCTCGGACGCACCCTTGCAAAGACCGAAGCCGCCGCCGCCAGAATAAACGCGACTGGCGGATGCGCCATCGGCGTCGCCGCGGATGTTCGAGACCCGCAAGCGGTCGCTTCAGCATTTGATGCCGTCGAAGCGGAACTCGGGCCGATCTCTATCCTTGCCAGCAATGCCGGCGCCAATTTTCCGGTGCTCGCCGAAAGCATGTCGGCAAACGCCTGGCGCGCTGTGACTCGCATCGCCATCGATGGCAGCTTCTTTGCTGCCACAGAATTTGCGCGGCGCCGGATAGCCGCCGGGCTTGGCGGCGCTATCGTCAATAACAGCGCCCAATATGTCTGGTCGGGCTTTCCTGGTGATGCCCATAGTGCCGCCGCCAAAGCAGCGATTGTGACAATGACCGCAGCGCTTGCGGCTGAATGGAAGCTGCATGGTATCAGGGTCAATTGCATCGCCGCCGGCTTTTTCCCGCACGCCGACAGCACCAATGGCGACGATCCCGAGGTTCTGAAACGGCTGGCATTGATGATGCCGATGGGGCGTACCGGGCGGATGCACGAACTGGGCTGGGCAGCGGCGTTTCTGTGTTCGCCATTTGCCGCCGGGATAACGGGCGAGACGCTCGTCGTCGACGGCGCCGAGCGACTGCGGCGCAGCCTTATGCATCCGGATTTCGTAGCGCCGCGCGACCGCGCCAGTATCTGGGGTTACATTTGACGACCGGCTGGCTCGAAGGGCAGTCGGTGCTGGTAATCGGCAGCGGCGAGGCAGCAGACGTTGTTGCGGAGGCCGCATTGGTGGCAGGCGCAGCTTGTCGGCGATTGGCGATGTGGCAGGATACGATTGATATGGGCGGGGTTGACGCCCTGGTCCTCGCAAGCGTCAATGCAGCGGCGCGGCCGGCGGTCGCAACCGATCTGACCGGTTGGCGTCAGTCTCACTCCTCTGACATCGATGGATGCTTTCTCGCTGCGGCGGCGCTGGCGCGTGCAGCGTTGGCGGCGCGGCGACCGGCAGCCATTCTGATGCTTGCGCCGGCCAAGGGCGATGTGGCGCGGATGACTGCCAACGGTGCAATCGACAATCTCGTCAAGTCGCTCGCTGTCGAATGGGCGCGCGACGGCATCAGGATCAACGCCATTATCAGCCGACGCATCGACACCAATGGCAGCGTGGCACCCACCGCCCGGACATCACTCGGTCATCTGGCTACCTGGATGCTGAGTAACTTTGCACTCTATGTCAGCGGCAGCATCATCGGCATTGACGAAACTGCCGATGCAACGCAATGAGTTATATAACCAAGTAAGCATGGTGGCGGATCAACAGTGAACTTCGATCTTTCAGACGAACAAAAGCTGCTGGCCGAGCAGGTGCGGGGTTTCCTGGGCGAGCGCGCAACGTTCGATGGCCTGCGGCGGTTGATCGATGCTGGCACAGACATCGATGCGCCGCTGTGGACCGACCTTGGCGCCATGGGATTTCTCAGCGCTGCGATCCCTGAAGCGCATGGCGGGTTGGGCCTTGCTGAGCTTGATCTAGGCGTGATCAGCGAAGAACTTGGGCGGTGCAACGCAGCGGTGCCATTTTTTTCGTCGATCGTGCTCGTCGCCGATGCCATTCGTCTGGCCGGGTCGCCAGCGCAACAGGCCGAATGGCTGCCGCGTCTTGCCAGCGGCGAAATCATCGGCTGCTTTGCCAGCGCCGAAGGACCGGGCCCGCTGCTGGGGGCGGCAACGCACCACGATGCTGGACATCTCACCGGCTTCAAGACGCCGGTCGCCGATGCAGGGGTCGCCGCGATCGCGCTGGTGACGTGCGGCGACGCGCTTGCGCTGGTGCAGCTTGACCAGCCGGGCGTGACACGCACCCGGCTCGACAGTTTTGACCAGTTGCGGCCGCATTATCGTTTGGACTTCAACGGAGCAGCGGTCGAACTGCTCCCCGGAGGCAGTGCAAACCTTGTCGAGACACTCATCGACCGCGCCGCCGTTCAGGCCGCGTTCGAAGCCGTCGGCGCTGCGCAGGCCTGTCTTGACATGGCGCGGGCCTATGCCGCCGATCGTCGGATCTTCGGTCGACCGCTTGCCTCCTACCAGGCGATCAAGCACAAACTCGCTGATCTGGTGGTCGCCATCGAACTCGCCCGGTCGAACGCTTATTTTGCTGCCTGGGCCGCAGCCGATGCACCCGACCAGTTGCCGGCGGCGGCAGCCGCAGCGCGGTTGACTGCCATCGCCGCCTTCGAAATGGCGGCGCGCGAAAATCTTCAGGTGCATGGCGGCATCGGCTATACGTTCGACGCCAATTGTCACTTCTTCTACCGACGCGAGCGGTTGCTCGCTGTCAATCTCGGCGGGCGAGAAGCCTGGGCCAATCGCCTGATCGCGCAGCTGCCGGGAACGCAAATGGTCAGCGATACGACGGGAGCCGGGTGATGGATTTCAACGATAATCCCGCCGAGGCAGCCTTCCGGGCTGACGTCCGCGAATGGCTCGCGACGAACGCGCCGGCACATGTCATACCGGAGGGCGTGCGGCTCGATGATGTCGAGGAGGTGTTGCGCGGCCGGGCCTGGCAGCGCTGCGTCAATGCAGGCGGATATGCCGGCATTACCCTTTCCAGATCACTTGGCGGACGCGGTGGCACGATCATCGAATCGGTGATTTTTGCTGAAGAGGAAGCCGCCTGGGCGTTGCCGAAAGGGCCGTATATCGGCATCGGCCTCGGCATGGCGCTGCCGGTCATCGGCAAGCACGGAACGCCCGAACAGATTGCGCGCTTTGCTGCAGCAACGCTCAACGGCGATTTGACTTGGTGCCAATTGTTCTCTGAACCTGGTGCCGGGTCGGATCTGGCGGCGCTGCGCACCCGCGCGGTGCGTGATGGCGATAGCTGGGTGGTCAACGGCCAGAAAGTATGGTCGAGCTGGGCGCACCGCAGCGACTGGGGGATCCTTGTTGTTCGCACCGACTCGTCGGTCCCCAAGCACAAAGGGCTGACCTTCTTCGTCGTCGACATGAAGTCCCCTGGCATCGAAATTCGGCCAATCCGCCAGATCTCGGGCGCCAGCGACTTCAACGAGACCTTTCTGACCGATGTGCGCATTCCTGATGCCAACCGCATTGGCGCGGTCGGCGAAGGCTGGGCGTGTTGCATGACCGTTTTGATGGGTGAACGGCTGGGCAGTGGCTCGACAAAAAGTGGAGTGCGGCCCCTGATCGACTATGCTGCCGCAACGCCCCATGCCAGCGGCCGCGGGTCAGCGCTCGACAGCGATGCCGTGCGGCTGGCGTTGGCGCAGGCGCTCGCCGAAGAGCAGGGGTCGAAGTATCTCGAAGCGCGGTTGCGGACCATGGTGTCGCGCGGCGAGAACCCTGGTGCGCTCGCTGGGATGATTAAACTGTCTTATGCTTCGCGTCTGCAGAAGACCAATGGACTGGCGATGGAACTGCGCGGGCTTGACGCGATCGCGCCTGACAGTGCCGATACAGCGACGCGCGAAATCCACCATGATTATATCTGGTCTACTGTGATGCGTATTGCCGGCGGTGCCGATGAGGTGCTGAAGAACCAGATCGCAGAACGCGTTCTCGGCATGCCGGGAGATATCCGCGCCGACAAGGATATTCCGTTCGATCAGTTGCGCTGAACATTCAAATTCGCTTGATCAGATGCTCTGATCGGATCAGGCCGTCAATGCCGTTTTGCGTAGTGCTGCGGCGGCTTCGAGCGGGGCTTTCAGGTCCTTTTTGAGGACTTTGCCATTCGGGTTGTGCGGCAGTTCATCGAGAATCAGGATCGTACGCGGCACTTTGTTGTCGGCAAGGTGTTGCCGGCACCAGGCGGTGATCTCGGCGACTGTGGCGGTTACCCCCGGGCGCAGCGAAACCGCCGCTCCGATATCTTCACCGAGCACATCATGGTCGATGCCAACGACGGCTGCGTTCTGGATCGCGGGATGCTGGTGGAGCACGGTCTCGATTTCGAGCGGCGTGATATTGTAGCCACCACGGATGATCAGTTCCTTCGACCGACCGCAGACGATGAGGTCGCCATCGGTATCGACGAAGCCGAGGTCGCCCGTTTTTGTCCAGCCGTCGCGAAACGATGCCGCGGTTGCTTCCGAATCGTTCCAATACCGTCTTGAATGCCTCTGATAGCCATAGATTTCACCGACAGTGCCTGGTGCTGTTATCACCGCACCAGCTTCGTCGCGCAGTTGCATATGCTCTGGCAGCGCTCCCACGCAGCCGGGCTTGAGCAGTTGTGCGCGGGTGCGCGTCATCACACCGATGCCGCCTTCCGACATCCCATAGCTGTTGCGCATCGAAAGGTGCGGCCACAGCGTCGTGGCGCGGACGACGGAATCATGTGGCAGCGGTGCCGTCCCGGTCATCAGATAGCGCACCCCGGCGAAATCATAATCGGCGACGTTCGGCAGGTCGAGGATCAGTCGCAACATCGATGGCACCAGATAGACGGTGTCCGGGCGTTTGAGGCGAACGAGTTCAAGAAAGCCGGCAGGATCGAAGCGCGGCTGAGTATAGGTGGTGGCGCCACCGCGCGCCGGCAGCAACAGGACGCCCAGATTGCCGCCCGACCCGGTGAATGGCAGTGCATGCAGAGTCGAGCGTGAGCGGTCGCGGTTGGTGCCGCTGACACCCTTCATCAGATCGGGATGCGAGACGACGACCCCCTTGATCTTTCCGGTGGTGCCCGACGTGCCGAGGATTTCAGCATCGGCACTAGCATCGAGCAGAGCTTGATCGGGCAGCGCAGCCAAATCGCGCGGCATATCATCGGCGTCCCAGACGTGGACAAAGCCCATGCCATCCAGCAGCCCTGGTGCATCAGTTATAGCAAAGCGCGGCCCGATCAGCGCAGCATATTCGGCAATCTCGCGAGGCGCCAGCCGGGTATTGATCGGGCAGGCGATGCCGCCGGCGCGAAACACCGCCATGACGGCGATCGCCATTTCGACGGCGCGATTGTTGCTGATAGCGAGAAAAACGCGGTCACCGGGGACCAAGCCGGCAGCGGCAAGCCCGCCACCGATGACGTCGGCAGCGGTATCCCATTCGGCATAACTGATGGCGCGGCGGGTGTCGTCATGCGCGATTTCATCGCACTGCAAGCGCCCTCGAACCTTCAAAGCATCGCTGATCCGCCGGATTTCCAAAGATTCTGCCGGGTCTGCTGTCACGTCGCGATCTTCCTGCCGTTAAGGCTTGCCCTGTCTGTCGTGATATATTACCTAGTTAGACAAGAAGAGCAAGGGAGGCTTTGGCATGGCGACGATTCTCGAGAGCGAGGAATGGCAGAAGGCCGTTGATTACGCGATCACCGATCACGATATCGACCGGCAGCGACAGTTGCTTGGCTATATGCAGGCCGCCAAGACGCGCGAGTATATCCAGACCGCAACCGAGGACAATATCCGCAACTTTGCGCATGGCTGCGGCAACGACAACCCGCTCTATTGCGATCCCGATTATGGCCGGCGCTCCCGCTGGGGCAGCATGATCGCCCCCGACATGATGGTGGCGCAGATCAATGCGCCCATGCGCGGTGATCCGGTGCCCGATCACATCAAGGTACTACGCAAAAGCCTGTTCAAGGGCGTCCATGTCTTTGTTTCGGGATCGAAGTGGGATTTTTACCGCCCGGTTTTCCCCGGTGACACAATCTACAGCTACAACGGCGACGAAACCTGCGAAGTCAAGGCGTCGGAGTTCTCGGGCCGGTCTGTGATCACCGTCAGGAAAGACGTCAAGGTTAACCAGCGCGGCGAGGTCGTTGCCGTCTATCGCATCCTGCGCGTGCTCACCGAGCGCAAGACCGCCGCCAAAAAAGGCAAATATTCGGCCATTGAGCCGCAGACCTACTCCGACGACGATATCGCCAAAATCGATGCGATCTATGCCGCCGAACAGGTGCGCGGTGGCGTGCCGCGCGACTTCAGTGACGTGTCGGTCGGCGAAAGCCTCGGCACCATGGCCAAGGGCCCGCTGACCGTGACCGACGTCATCTGCTACCATGCCGGCGGCTATGGCTTCGTGCCCTATGCGCCGACCGTCGGCCGGCTGGCGTTCAAGAACCGCCACCGTATCCCGGCATTTTACATCAAGAATGAATATGGTGTTCCGGACGTCGCGCAGCGGCTGCATTGGGACCCGGTCTGGGCGCAGGCGATAGGGAATCCGATGGCCTATGATTATGGCGTCATGCGCGAAAACTATCTCTACCATTATCTGACCGATTGGGCTGGCGACAATGGCATCGTTACCCATGTCCATGATGAAATCCGCAAGTTCAACTACATGGGCGACACCCAGACAGTGACCGGCGAAGTCACCGGCAAACGCAGCGAAGGCGGTCAGAACCTGGTTGATGTCGCGGTGCGCTTCACCAACCAGCGCGGTGAGGAGACGGTCAAGGCAACAGCAACCATCGCGCTGCCAGCGGGCGGCAAGCTCGCCATGTATCCGACTGTGCCGACCGACCTCGCTGAGGAGGCTGCGGCGTTGATGGCGCGGCACTGGGAGCTTGGCAGGAAGTGAGCGAGGTCCTCGTCGACAACCAAGGCGGTGTCCGTGTCATCACGCTCAACCGGCCCGACCGGTTGAACGCGCTGACGGGTTCGATCATGGCACCGCTCGCCGATGCCTGCGCCGACGCGGCGCGTGACGCATCAGTCGGCTGTGTGGTTGTCACTGGCGCCGGCCGCGGTTTTTGTGCAGGCGGCGACATCAAGGCGGGTGGTGCCGACAAGGCCGCTGTGGAGGCCAACAACGCCAGCGGTAGTCGCACCGAACAGGGCTTTGCCCGCCTGCGTGGCTTCATGGAAACCGCGCGACTTCTCCACGAAATGCCCAAGCCGGCGATCGCCATGGTCAACGGCCCGGTGGCCGGTGCCGGCATCGGCATTGCCGGGGCGTGCGACCTGCGCTTTGCCGGTCGCAGCGCGTCGTTTCTTTCCGCCTTTGATCGGATCGGGGCCAGCGGTGATTTCGGCTCTACGTGGTTCTGGACCAAGATCCTCGGCACCGGTGTCGCGCGCGAGTTATTCCTGCTCGGCGAGAAGCTGACCGCCGATGAAGCCTTTGCCAAGGGCATCTACACGCGGCTGTTTGACGATCCCGATCTTGTCGGCGAAACGATGAAAGTCGCCCACCGCCTCGCCGACGGGCCGCGCATGGCGTTTCGTTACATGAAGGCCAACCTCAACACCGCCGAGGACGCAGCCTTTGAAGCGGCCCTCGACCATGAGGCGCTCAACATGACGTTATCGACCCAGGCAGCTGGCGCGATCTGGAAGGCGGCGCAGCCGCGCAAGGCCGATGTCTGAAGCCGATATTCGGGTTGAGTATCCCGAAGCGGCAATCGCGCGCATCATGTTCGCGCGTGGTGAGGCGGGCAATGCTTCGCGCCCAGCGATGCTGGGACAATTGCGTGATGCGATGACGATGCTCACGGCACGCGCGGATGTGCGGGCCATCATAATCGCCGCCGAAGGCAAGCATTTTTCCGTCGGTGCCGATTTTGCCTTTCTCGACGAATTAACCACGCTTTCGGCGACCGCCGTCAAAACAACGGTCTATGACAATTTCCAGGGGGCCGCGAAGGCGATTTATCGCTGCCCCAAGCCGACGATCGCCCTCGTCCAGGGAGCGGCAGTCACCGTTGGCTGCGAACTGGCACTGGCGTGCGATTTCCGGATTGCCGCCGATACCGCGATGTTTCAGGAAAGCTGGATCAAGCTCGGCATCATGCCGCCCTTGGGCGGCGTCTTCCTGTTGCCGCGCATCGTCGGGCTGGGGCGAGCCGCTGACATGTGTCTGCGCGGGGTCGCGGTGAAGGCCGACGCGGCGCTGGCGATGGGGCTGGTGAGCGAAGTCGTTGCCGCTGCCGCGCTTGCCGAGCGCGGGCTGGCTCTGGCGCGCGAGCTCGCCGCTACGGCGCCGCTGGCCTATGCGGTCGTCAAGGAATCGCTGCACCGGGCGCTTGAAACCTCGATGGACGCTGAATGGAGCGCCAATCTGCCCAACCAGGCGGTGCTGCTCGGCAGCGACGATTTCCGCGAGGGGCTCGCCGCCGCACGCGCCCGGCGTGCGCCGTTGTACAAGGGACACTGAAGCATGGATTTGAGCTATGGTGCCGAAGCCGAGACGTTTCGTGCCGAGGTGCGGGCTTTTCTGAAGGCGGAATGGCGACCAGGCGACCGCCGCAAGGATGAGTTGAAGGCCTATATCAGGCACTTCCGGCGGACAGCGACAGAAGCGAACTTGCTCTATCGCGGTGTGCCACGGCGCTATGGCGGGTCGGAACAACCCATCGATGTCGTCAAGGCGCAGGTCATCCGCGAAGAATTTCAGCGCGCCTTTGCGCCGATGGAGGTCGCCGGCAATGGCATGAACATGGTCGTGCCGACCTTGCTCGAACGTGGCACCGAGGCGCAGCGCGAACTTTTCATTGAAAAGACCGTCACCGGGGATTTCGTCTGGGGCCAGGGCTATTCCGAACCCGGCTCGGGGTCCGATCTCGCGTCGGTCCGCACCCGCGGCGAACAGGTTGGCGACAAATGGATCATCAACGGCCAGAAATTGTGGACGTCGCAGGGCATGGCGGCGACGCACATGTTCGCGCTGGTGCGCACCGAGCCCGATGCGCCCAAGCATGATGGCATCACCTATCTGCTGATCGATCTCGACCAGCCCGGCATCACCCGGCGGCCGATCCGCCAGATAACCGGCGAAGGTGGCTTTTGCGAATTCTTCTTCGACAACGCCGAAACTCCGCTCGCCTGGCAGGTGGGCGAACGCGGCAAGGGCTGGCAGGTGTCGCGCACCACCTTGAAGCACGAGCGGGCGTCGATCGGATCTGCCGACGGCCTTGGCAGCCAGTTCGCCAAGCTGGTCGAATTGGCCAAGGAAAGCAGCCGTATCGCCGATCCGTTGGTGCGCGAGCGGCTGGCGACGATCGAAGGCTTTGTCATGGCGCACCGCTATTCGAGCTTTCGGCTGTTTTCGACCGCCATTGCCGGTGAAGACGCTGGCCCGATCGCGCTGATGATGAAGCTGCTGTTGACCGAAATCGGCCATGACATGGCGCTCACCGCGCAGGATCTGATCGGTGATGACGGACTTGTCGAACCGGCACCGGCCGGGACCCGCGGGCGCGGCCCGGAAAAATGGCTTGACCAGATCATGGGGTCGCTGGGCAATTCGATCGCCGGCGGCACCAGCAATATCCAGCGCAACATCATCGGCGAACGCGGCCTTGGCCTGCCGCGCGACCTGGCCATGGAGCAGGGCCAATGAGATTTCACCTGTCGTCCGAACAGACCGCCATCCAGGACGCGGTGCGCGGCACGCTCGCCGATGTCTGGCCAATGGCGCGGCTGCACGGCTTTGCCGAAGCGGAGGCGGATTTCGATCCGACCAGCTGGCAGGCGCTGATGGCGCTCGGCCTTGGCGGGCTGTTGCTGCGCGAAGCCGATGGCGGTTCCGGCCTTGGCCTGGTTGAGGCGGCGCTGGTTGCCGAGGTGGCCGGCGCGGCGGCGGCTGCAGGGCCGATTGCCGGCCAGATGCTCGGCGCGGCCATTATCGCGGCGTCGGCCAACCCACAGGCGCGCGCCCAGCTGGCGGGCGTGGCCAGCGGCGAGACGGTCGTCACCCTGGCGTTCGGCGGCGGCTGGCTACCGACGAGCTGGGATGCCACGCCGGCATCGGGCACGGTACGCTTTGTCGAATCGGCGCGCGCGGCGCAGCTGTTCATCCTCGGCACGGCGGGTGGCGGGCTGGCGCTGGTCTCCGCGGGTGCCGGTGTCGAGATTGCGCCGGTGCGCTCGACCGACCGCTCGCGCCGGCTGTCGCGCGTGACCTTCGATAATGCCGAAGCGATCACGCTGTTCGAAGCCGGCGATTCCTTTGTGGCAAGGGCCTTTGATGCGGCGCTGGTGCTTGTCGCCGCCGACGCGCTTGGCGGCGCTCAGCAGGCCACCGACATGTCGGTTGGCTATGCCAAGGACCGCGTCCAGTTCGGCCAGCCGATCGGGCGCTTTCAGGCGCTGAAACACCAACTTGCCCATATGGCGCTCGATGTCGAACCGGCGCGGGCGCTGGTCTGGTATGCTGCCTATGCCCATGATGCCGGTCTGCCAGATGCGGCGCGTGCAGCAGCGATGGCCAAGGCGCATCTGGCCGATGTCTATGTGCGGACCACCCGCGCTGCGATCGCGGCGCATGGCGGCATCGGCTATACGTGGGATTACGGCCTCAATTACTGGTTCCGGCGCGCTGTGCATGACCGCGCAATGCTGGGCTCGCCGGCGCTGCACCGGGCCCGTGCAGCCGACATGGCGGAGTGGTGAAATGAGCAACAACGAATTTACGCTTGCGGATGACGGCTATCACCAGTTGTCCGATGATCCTTACGAGACCGAGACCAACTGGTGGTCATTCAACATTCCCGAACGCAAGATCGGCTGCTGGATCCATGCGCCATATTACCCCAACCGCGGCGCTGCGACTTGGCGCGTGTTCGTCTGGGATGATGAAGGCGCCGATCCGGCGCGCATGGCCTATTTTCGCAAGGCCGAGGAAGTGCCGATGCCGGCCCACCCCGATCTGCGCGACATTGCCTTTCCGGGCGGCGGGCATCGGTTGAAGATGCTCGAACCGGGCATGAAATATCATTTGCAATATGATGATCCGGCACGCGATTTCGCGCTCGATTTCACCCACACCGGCCTGCATCCCCCGCACCGCTTCCCGGTGGGGGAGGCGCCGTTCATGGCGACGCCGCACTTTGACCAGCTGGGCCGCGTCGAAGGCACAATGACCTTGCGCGGCGAACGCATCCGCATCGATGGCATAGGCGTGCGCGATCGAACCTGGGGTCCGCGCGGCGGCCCGCACGCCGCCAGCCCGAAAATTTATGAAAGCGATGCCGCGCGGGTCAAGCATCCGGGCGGCCCGCGCTGGCGGCAGATCGAACGCGAGCGTGGTCGCGGGCGCATCGATTATATCTTCGGCCATGCCGCCGATGGCCGAACCGGCTTTCTGGGCTTTGTGCGGGTGGCCGATGCCGGCGCCGATGGCTGGGCGCCGATGAACGCCGGCTGGCTGCTGCGCGATGGCGTGTTCGGCGCGCTCGACAAGACAGCGTCGCGGATGCTCAACTTTCGTGATCCGCGGACCGGCTGGAACCAGCATATGCAGGTGGTGCTCGGTGATACACTGGGCCGCCGCATGGAGGCCGAAGGCTTTGCCGTCAGTACGATGAGCGAAGCCGGCTATGGCACCAACCAGCTGATGCGCTGGGAATTCGATGGCCTGACCGGCTGGGGCGAGGACCAGGATGTCTGGAACCCGCAGCATTTTGTCCGGATGCTCGATGCCTTGAAGGCGACGCGGTGAACCTCAGTATCCCATGACAGGCGCGCTTTTTGCCGATTTGCGCCTGCCGCTCGTCTGCGCGCCGATGTCCTTTGCCTCCAGCCTGCCGTTGACGCTTGCCTGCATGCGCGCCGGTGTGGTCGCCGGGTGGCAAGGCGGCAATGTGCGGACGGCCGACGAATTCGAGGCCATTCTCACAGCAATTGTGGCGGAACCGGCGCCGCGGGCGCCGCCGCTGGTCAACCTGCCGGCGCGGATTGTCGATGATCCCGATCTGGGGGCCGCCAAGCTGCGGCTGTGCGAGCGCCATCGCGTGCCGCTGATCATGAGCAGCGTCGGCGATCCGACGGCGCTGGTGGCCCGCGCCCATGGCTGGGGCGGCCGGGTCATCCATGACGCCACGACGCTGCGGCACGCCGAAAAGGCGCTCGATGCCGGGGTCGATGGTCTGATGCTGACCTGCGCCGGCGCCGGCGGCCATAGCGGCATGCTCAGCCCCTTTGCCTTCGTGCCGGCCGTTCGGGCGCGCACCGACGGCCTGATCATTGCCGGCGGTGGCATCGCGTCTGCGGCCGGCATTGCTGCGGCGCTCGCGCTCGGTGCCGATCTTGCCTGCATGGGCACGCGCTTCATCGCGACACAGGAGGCCGGCGCCGTGGCCGGCCACAAGGCGATGATCGCAAACGCCGACATGGCCGACATCATGATGTCGGACGTCATCAACGGCATTCCGGCAAACTGGATTCGCCAGTCGATCGCGGCGATCGGCCTTGATCCGGTGGCTTTGCCGGCCAAGCGCGGGCCGATGCGCGGTGCCGAAATGCCGGCGGGCGTGCGGCCGTGGCGCGATGTCTGGAGCGCCGGGCACAGCGTCGGATTGATCGACGATGTGCCCGGCGTTGCCGACCTTGTTGACCGGCTGGCGGTGGAGTTTTCCGCGCCAGCACGCGACTGGCGGCAGCGATTGCTCGGTGTTTTCAGTTAGTCGCTATCCATCGTCAGAACGATGCGTCCGGCGCGTGCGCCGTTGGCCGCATCGGCCATCGCAGCCGCAAATTGCGCCATTGGATAGGTCGCGCCGATGGCCGGTCGCAGCACCCCGTCGCCGGCGAGTGCCAGCAAGTGCTGAATGTTGGCAGCGGCAAGCTCGGGCTCGAAAATGCCGAACTGGCGAATGTCGACGCCGATCAGTGCTGCCCCCTTCAGCAGGGCCAGATTGGCCGGCAGCCGCGCGATCGGCCCACCGGCAAAGCCGATGACGAGGTGCCGCCCGCGCCAGCCCAGCGTCCGGAACGCCAGTTCGGTGGCATCGCCGCTGATCGGATCGAAGACGACATCGATCGGTTTGCCGGCATTGGCCGCCTTGACCGCGTCGCGCCAGTCCGGCGCGCCGGCGGCGACGGCCGCATCGGCGCCGGCGGCCAGCGCTGCGTCGCGCTTGGCCGCAGACGACGCCGATGCGATGACCCGCGCTCCCAGGTGCTTGCCGATCTGCACGGCGGCATGGCCGGTAGCGCCACCGGCGCCGAGCACAAGCAGTGTCTCCCCGGGTTGCAGCGCGCCGCGTTGCACCAGCGCATGCCAGGCGGTGGCAAAGGCCACGCCGAAGACGGCGCCTTCGGTCAAGGACAGCGCATCGGGCAGGCGGTGCACTCGGGCGGCGGGCAGGGTGATGGCGTCGGCAAACATGCCGCCCCAGTTGCTGGCCATGACGCGCTCGCCGATGCGGTCGGGGCTGACATCGCTGCCGACGGCGGTGATTACCCCGGCACATTCGCTGCCCGGGATGAAGGGCAACGGCGGTTTGACCTGATAATCGCCGCGCGCCGTCAGGACATCGACAAAGCTGACGCCGGCGGCCTGGATGGCGATGCGCACGTCATGCGGCTTGCACGGGCCCGGATCATGGGCGACGATGGCATAGCTTTCGGGGGGGCCGAGTGCCTGACCTGTTACCGCGAATGGCATCTTTACCCGCTCCCCCTTGCGTTTCTCGCCGTCCTATATAACCAGGTATTCTAACTGGCACGCCCAATCGGAGCTGATTTTCATGGCTTTCAAGACCCGGATAACCGAATTGCTCGGCATTACACACCCCATCGTCCAGGGCGGTATGCAAAGTGTTGGCGTCGCCGAACTCGCATCGGCGGTGTCCAATGCCGGCGGATTGGGAATATTGACCGCGCTGACGCAGCCGACACCCGCCGCGCTGCGTGACGAGATCGAGCGCTGCCGGTCGATGACGAGCAAGCCGTTCGGGGTCAATCTGACGGTGTTCCCGACGATCAATTCCCCTGATTACAATGCCTATGCCCAGGCCATCATCGACAGCGGCGTCAAGATCGTCGAGACAGCGGGCACGCCGGCGGTCGCCGAAATCTGGGATCGGTTGAAACCGCACGGTATCGTCATCCTGCACAAGTGCACGGCGGTGCGCCACGCGGTTTCCGCCGAGAAAAAGGGCGTCGATGTCATTTCAATCGACGGTTTCGAATGCGCCGGCCATCCCGGTGAGGATGACATCCCGGGGCTTATCCTCATTCCCGCCGCTGCCAGCAAGGTGAAGATTCCGATGCTGGCGTCGGGCGGTTTCGGCGATGGCCGTGGCCTTGCCGCCGCGCTGGCACTGGGTGCCGATGGCATCAACATGGGCACGCGGTTTTGCGCGACGGTCGAGGCGCCGATCCATGCCAATGTCAAACAGGCCTATATCGACAATGACGAGCGTGGCTCGTTCCTGATCTTCCGCAATTTCAAGAATACGGCGCGCGTCGGCAAGAGCCCGGTTTCGGAAGAAGTCGTGCGCCGGCTCGCTGCTCCCGGCGCGCGCTTTTCGGACGTGCAGGAACTTGTCGCCGGCAGCGCGGGCCGCGAACTGCTCGAAACCGGCGATCTGTCGAAGGGCGTGTTCTGGGCCGGTATGGTGCAGGGGTTGATCGATGATATTCCGACCTGCCAGGTGCTGATCGACCGCATCATCGCTGACGCCGAAGCCATTGTCCGCAGCCGCCTGTTGGGGATGCTGGCCGCCTGACAGCCGTTCAGTCGGTGACGCGCGCCTGCGCTGTCATCACCGGGCCGAAAGGCCCCTGGGCCAATAGCGTGAAGCCGTCGGCATCGCGGCGTCCGCACAGGTACAGGGGCTCGTCGGCGATCGCGGGGCCAAGCCCGCGAAAGTTGAAACTGGCAATGGGCGCGCCACCCGCCGCCGCGCCGAGCAGATCGAGCAGCAGCGTGGCCAGCAACGGCCCGTGCACGACCAGCCCGCGATAACCTTCGGTGCCGGTCGCATAAGGCTGGTCATAATGAATGCGGTGGCTGTTGAAGGTCAGCGCCGAATAGCGCAGCAACAACCGCGGATCGGGCACGACCGTGCGTTGCCACGGCCAGCCGACGGGCGGTGTCACCGCCACCGGCGGTGCCGTTGCCGCACCCGGTGCATCGCGAAACACCAGCGTCTGGCGTTCGCTGACCGCCAGCACGCCGTCGGCATGCGTCCGATGGTCGATCTCGACGAACACCAGCTTGCCGGTGCTGCCGTCCTTGGCGGTGATACTGGCGATCGTCGATTGCCGGGTAACGGTGGCGCCGACGGCAACGGGCGCGTGGAAATCGACCTGGCTCGCGGCCCACATGCGGCGCGGCAGCGGCACCGGCGGCAGATCGATCCCGCGTCGCGGATGGCCATCCACGTCAAGGCCGGCGGTCGGGGTGTCCGGCAGGCACAGGCACCAATGGATGCCGGGCGCCGCGACCAGGCCGCCGGCAGTGCTGTCGATGGTGGCACGAAACCGCGTCAGCAGACCCGGCGTCAGTGTGTCGGCAGCGTTGCTCGTGCGGCCGATCCAGGCATCCCAATCGCCCATCAATAGGACCGCGGCAGGCCGAGGACATGTTCGGCGAGATAGGAGAGGATGAGGTTGGTCGAAATCGGTGCCACCTGGTAAAGCCGGGTCTCGCGGAACTTGCGCTCGATGTCATATTCGGCGGCAAAGCCGAAGCCGCCATGGGTTTGAACACAGGCTTCGCCGGCGGCCCAACTCGCTTCGGCGGCAAGCAGCTTGGCCATGTTGGCCTCCGCCCCGGCACCGGCGCCTGATTCATATTGCGCCAGCGCCTCATGGACCATCAGCTCGGCGGCGCGCATCTGGGCGTAGGCGCGGGCGATCGGAAACTGGATTCCCTGGTTCTGGCCGATGGCGCGACCAAAAACCTGACGCTCGCGGGCATAGGCGGTGGCTTTTTCGATGAACCATTTGGCGTCGCCGATGCATTCGGCGGCAATCAGGATGCGTTCGGCGTTCATGCCCGACAGGATATAGCGAAAGCCCATGCCTTCGGTGCCGATCAGGTTGGCGGCGGGCACCACGACATCATCGAGGAAGATCTCGGTGGTCGCATGGTTCATCATGGTGTCGATCGGCCGGATGGTCAGGCCGTTGCCGATCGCCTCGCGCATGTCGACAAGGAACACCGAAAGCCCATCGGTGCGCTTGGCGACCTGATCGACCGGCGTCGTGCGTGCCAGCAGCAGCATCAAGTCTGAGTGTTCGGCGCGGCTGGTCCAGATCTTCTGGCCGCGGATGATGTAATTCTCGCCATCACGACGGGCGAAGGTCTTCAACGCCAGTGTATCGGTGCCGCTGGTCGGCTCGGTCACGCCAAAGGCCTGTAACCGCAGCGCGCCGCTGGCGATCTGCGGCAGATATTGCGCCTTTTGGGCGTCCGAACCGTGCCGCAGCAACGTTCCCATGATGTACATCTGGGCGTGGCAGGCACCGCCGTTGCAGCCTTGCAGCTGGATTTCTTCCAAAATCGCTGCCGCCCCGGACAGTGGCAGACCGGCTCCGCCGTAATTTTCCGGAATCAGCGCGGCGAGATAGCCGCCGGCAGTCAACGCCGCGACGAATTCGGCCGGATACGCCCGGTCGCGGTCCTTGGCACGCCAGTATCCCCCTTGAAAATCGGCGCAAAGCTTGGCGACTTCGGCGCGGATATCGGCAAAGTTCTCGGTCATCGTCGTGCAAAAAATCCTGTCAGGCGATCAATCGCTGGTCATGCAACGCACCGATGGCGACGGGGGACATGCCGAGCAGGCGTTCCAGCACGCTATCGGTATCGGCACCAAGGCGCGGCGCGGGACGCGCCGGCGCGCGCGGCTCGGCCGGAATCGCGGCAAATGCCCCGGCGGCGGCATAGGCAAGCCCGCTGGGGTTGCCAGCGGCAGTGCTGAAAATCGGGTTGGCGGTCACCAGAGCCGGGTCGGTGCAGGCCTCGCGCAGCGTCTGGTAGCCACCAAAGCAGCAACCATTGGCCGTCATCGCGGCGACCAGCGCGTCGTGCTGCCAGTGTGCCACCCGGTTTTCGACCAGCCCGAATAATTCGGCGCGATGGACGTAGCGCAGGCCTTCATCGGAATCGAAACTGACGCCATGCCGGGCCTCGATTCCGGCGATCTCGGCGGCGATGCCTAGCACCGTCACCAGCCCGCGCCATTGCCGCGGGGTGATTGCCATTATCATCAGGCGCTTGCCGTCTGCGGTGACGAAGTCGCGGCCAAAGGCGCCATAGACGGTGTTGCCAAGCCGTTCGCGATCCTGCCCGGTGGCCGCAACTTCGGCGATCATGCCGAGATTGGCGACCGATGCGATGGCAACGTCCGCCAGCGGGATGCGGATTTCCCTTCCGGCACCGCTACTGCCGCGGTGGTGCAACGCCGTCATCATGGCAAACGCCGCATAAGCGCCGGTCAGCAGATCCCAAGCGGGGAGGACATGGTTGACGGGGCTATCGCCGAGCGACGCTGGCCCGGTCAGTTGCGGAATGCCGACGGCGGCATTGACGGTGTAATCGAGCGCCGGGCCGCCATCGGCCTGTCCCATGATGCGGACGGTGATGAGATCGGCCCGCGTTTGGGCAAGTTGCGCGTGCGACAGGAAACCATCGACGGGGAAGTTGGTCAGGAACTGGCCGGTGCTCGCCGCCAACGCTTGCACCAGCGCCCGCCCCTCGGGCCGTGTCATGTCGATCGCCACCGATTTCTTGGCGCGGTTGAGGTTTTCCCAATAGAGGCTGGCCCCATTGTCGGCGCGCGGCCAGCGGCCGAAATCCGGCCCGCCGCCGATCTGGTCGATGCGGATCACCTCGGTGCCCATCTGCGCCAAGTAAAGCCCGGCGCTCGGGCTCGCGACGAACGACGATGCCTCGATGACGGTCAGCCCTTCGAGCATTTGATACATGGGCTACAGCCCGGCCGCAAATTCGCGCAGCATGTTCTTGGCGATGACGAGTTGCAGGATCTGGGTGGTGCCTTCGTAGATGCGATAGATACGCGAATCGCGGAAAAAGCGTTCCGCTTCATATTCGGCGAGATAGCCGGCACCGCCGTGGATCTGGACGCAACGGTCGGCAACGCGGCCACACATTTCGGAGGCGAACATCTTGGCACTCGCCGCCTGCATCAAGGTCTTTTCGCCGGCGTCGGCGCGGCGACAGGCATCGGCGATCATGCATTCGGCCGCATAAAGTTCGGCTTGGCTATCGGCAAGCATCGCCTGGATAAGCTGGAAATTGGCAATCGGCTCGCCAAAGGCCTTGCGTTCATTGGCATAGCGAATGGCCGTATCGAGAATGCGCCGGGCATAGCCGGCGCTTGCCGCAGCCACCGACAGCCGGCCATTGTCGAGCGACTGCATAGCAGTCTGGAAGCCCTTGCCTTCGACACCGCCGAGCAGGGCCTCACCGCCGACATGGACATCCTCCATGATGATATCGGCAATGTGCGATCCGGCCTGGCCCATTTTCTTGTCGGATTTGCCGACGCTGATGCCGTGCGTGGTCATCGGCACAAGAAAGGCGCTGACATGAGCGTTCTTGGGCAAGGCTTCGCGGCTGGTGCGCGCCATGATCAGCGCCATCCCGGCAAAGGGTGCGTTGGTGATGTATCGCTTGGTGCCGTTGAGGACGTAGCCATTGCCCTTGCGAACGGCCATCGTCTGCATGGCGGCGCTGTCGGAGCCGCTGCCGGGCTCGGTCAGCCCGAATGATGCGATCTCGCCGGCGGCGAGGCGAGGCAGCCAATAGGCCTTTTGTTCGGGTGTGCCGCTTTTGACCAGCGCCGAACAGGTCATGCCGATGTTGATCGAGGTGATCGAACGAAAGCACGGCATGGCATAGGAAAGCTGTCGGATGGCTTCGACATATTGACTAATGTTCATGCCGGCACCGCCATATTCGGCTGGCATGGTAATGCCGAACAGCCCCATCTCGCGCATTTCAGCCAGGATGTCGTCGGGAATCAGGTCGGTTTCGGCAATGCCGCGCTCGGCCGGGATCAGCCGTTCGCGCACATAGCGCTGCAACTGGTCGATGAAGCTGGTGAAGCTTTCGGGATCAAGACCTGGGTTAGACATCGGGGCGTCAAGCATCGGCGAGGCCAACGATCGCGATGGCGCTGACGTTCTGATACGGCATGCCGCCAAGATTGTGGCTGAGTGCCAGGTTGGGCGGCGATTGTCGCTGACGCTTCCCGGCCCGGCCCAGCAGTTGCAGATAATTTTCGTAGATCATGCGCAGTCCCGAAGCACCGATCGGGTGGCCGAAACACTTGAGGCCGCCGTCGATTTGGCAAGGCACGCCGCCATCGGCATCGAAAAACCCGTCGAGGACGTCGCGCCAGCCTTGGCCTTCGGCTGAAATGAACAAGTCCTCCATGGCGACAAGCTCGGTGATCGAGAAACAGTCATGGACTTCCATCAGGCTGATCTGGTCCCGCGGGCGGGTCACCCCGGCTTCGTCATAGGCGCGCGCCGCAGCGATACGTGTGGTGTGGAGATAGCTGCCATCCCAGCCATTGCCCTGCATTTCCCAGCCGTTTGACGTCGCCAGTTGAAGCGCCTTGACGGTAACGAGATCGACCTTGCCGAGCGCACGGGCGATTTCAGGGGTGGTTACGATGGCGCACGCGGCGCCGTCCGACACGCCGCAGCAATCGAACAGGCCGAGCGGTTCGGCGATCATCGGCGCATTCAGCACCGTGTCGATATCGATGGCCTTTTGCAGATGCGCCTTGGGGTTGATGGCGCCATTGGCGTGGCTTTTGACCGAGACATGCGCCATCGCGCGCTTCAACACATCGGCTTCGATATTGTGCCGGGTGCGATAGGCCGACGCGAGCTGTGCGAAATTGCCGGGCGCCGAACCAGTGATCCCGATTAGGTCATGCGTTGTGCCGCGGGTCCGTACCGGCAGGCCACCATAGCCGGTATCCTTCAATTTCTCGACGCCGAGCGCCAGCGCAATGTCACAAGCACCGCTGGCGACGGCATATACGGCACCACGGAAGCTTTCGGTGCCGCTGGCGCAATAATTCTCGACTTTGGTGACGCCGATATTCGGCAACCGCAGCGCCATCGCCAGCGGGATGCCCGATGGCCCGACATTCTGTGCATCAAAGCCGACACCGAGCCAGGCGGCATCGATCTGCGAGACATCGATGCTCGCATCGGCCAGGGCTTCGTCGAACGCCTCGACCATCAATTGATCGGCATCCTTGTCCCAGCGTTCGCCAAAGCGCGCGCAGCCCATGCCGAGAATGGCGACCTTATCCTTGATCCCGCGAGCCATCAGTGACCTCCACCGCGAACAGGCGCGGCCTTCCAGAAATATTTTGTAAAGTCGCGGAGATCATCGCGCGCCTTGATGCGAAACACCATCCGCATCTCGCGGCCGACGGCGACATCATCGGCTTCGACATCGGCGAATTCGCCGATCAGGCGGCCGCCACCATCGAAATCAAGCATGCCGTACCAATTCGGCGGATCGGGCGAATAGGTCAGGCTGTCGGCGGTGTAGGTGACAATACGCGCGCGCCGGTCGGCGAGCGGATAATCTTCCTGCGTGCCCTGTTCGCGACTGTTGCCGCCGACGCTGATCTCGCTCTTCGGGAATTGCACGGTGCCGGTAACGGTGCAGCGGCCGCCGATGAGGCCCAATGCGGCCTTGCGGTTGCGATACAGCGTCGTTCCCGGCTGCTTCTGGTCAAATTCGGCGCGCATGCCGCGATCAAGATCGACAAGGCCGCGATGGAACAGAAAGCGCTGGTAATTGCTGTCGGCGCGTCCCGCAGCAAGACTGCCGGCAACGCCGCAGCCGCGCGGGCGCGCAGCGATTGCATCGCTGGCTTCAAAGACCAGCACATCAGCACCCTGGCCGAAGCCGGCGACAAGGATCAGCGCACCGGGCTTGGCGATTTCGAGCGCCGCCGCGAACATCAGCAGCGGGTGCGCCGCACCGCTGTCGCCGACGCGGGTAGCAAGCGTATCGGCCACCGCTTCGGCGCGAATCCCGGCGGTCCGCGCCAGAGATTCTGGCACGCCGCGTACCGGAATAGGAAAGATCGCATGGTCGATCCGCGTGCCAGCGATGCCGAGCTTTGACAGCGCCGCGATCACCGCGCCGCCTAGGATGGCGCCATAGCCTTCATCGCGGATCCAGCGGCTCTCCCATGCATAATCAAAATCGGCGCCTTTGCTGCGGAAATGATCGACAAAATCGACTGTTGTGCTGTGCGATCCGATAAGCCGTGCAATGCCGTCGCCGGGGCCTACCACAATCGCAGCCGCCGCATCGCCGTGCTGCATTTCGGCCTCTGACCCCGGTCGCGCCTTGCGGCGGTCGGCGGCCAGGCACAACTGCGTGGTGCTCCCGCCAAGTGCTTGTAACAGCGCCGAGGTTCCAGCACGCTGGCTACCGGTGACATCAATGGCGCTGATGCTGTCGTCAAGGTTGAGTGCTTCCTTGGCGACACCGGCGTTGAGCCGATCGGCGAAGGGCAGGGTGGTCGATGCCAGGCTGATCGCCGCAATGCTGTCGCGATCGACGCCGGTCAGCGCGTCGCGCGCCGCCTCAACCGCCATGGTGATGCTGTCTTCATCCCAATTGGCGATGGCGCGCTCGCCACGAGCCAGGCCCTTCAGTCCCGGCGCGAACCAGCTGTTGGCAGCGTGGATGGCGCTGCGTTGCAGCCGACGCTGCGGGATATAGGCACCGGCGGCGAGGATGCCGTTGGTCATGACGCGGTGAACCTTGCAAAGCCATTGGTGAGGACGATGATGTCACGTTCGACTACTCGGGCACGAAATGCCGCTTCGCCGGGCCCAAGTCGCCAGATCTCGGTGGCGATTGTTTCGCCTGGGTAGACCGGCGCCGAAAAGCGCGCGTCGATCCGTGTCAACCGCGCCGGATCAGTGTCGCAGAGCACCTCCAGCAGCGCCCGCCCGACAACGCCATAGCTGCAGAGGCCATGCAGGATCGGCCGGTCGAAACCACCGGCGCGTGCCACCGCCGGGTCGATATGGAGCGGATTGTCGTCGCCCAGCAGGCGATAGAGCATCGCCTGGTTGGTGGCGGTCGGCAGGGCAAGGCCGATATCCGGTGCGCGATCGGCCGGCAGGGCGGCCGGCGGCGGCGATGCGGGCCCGGCGCTGCCGCAGCCGCCGTCGCCGCGCAGGAAGGTTGTCATCCGCGCGATAGCATAGAGCGTGCCATCGTCGCTGCTGATGGTACGCGACATGGTGACGACAGCGCCTTTGCCGAACCCCTTATCGGCAACGGCTTCGAAACGGGTCAGCCCGATGAAACTGCCTTCGACCGGCAATGGCCGATGGATTTCGATCGACTGTTCGCCGTGTAGGATCCGCCGCCAATCGGCACCCAGCGCCGGATCGCGCCAGATAAACCCTGGATAGGCAAGCACCACCGCCATCGTCGGCAGGGCGACAAGGCCATCTTCATAGACATAGTGCAGTTCGTCGGCGCCGATTGCCAGCGCATAAAGCATGGTATCGCGCTTGTTCAGCCGATGCCTGGTCTCGATCGGCGGCGCCGCGAGCAGCCGCTGCGGGTCGATTGGCATCTCAGATCGGGTCCCAGGGGAAAATGTCGGCGGAGCGGTCATTGGCGTAGAAGGACGGGCGGAAGGCGGGCAGCAGGTCGCTGGCGATGGTTTCGGCGCTCCAGCCGTCGGCGCGATGCATCGAACGGATCGGGCGCGGCTTCGAAAACAGGAAGATCTCGTTCTTGCGCACGGCAAAGATCTGGTTGGTGACTTCGGCCGAGGCGTCCGAGGCCAGAAAGGCGACAAGCGGCGCGATCTTGTCGGCCGACATCGATTTCATGTGTTCGATCCGTGCCGCTTCCGCGTCGTTAGTGGCGGGAATCGTGGCAATCAGCCGGCTCCACGCGAAGGGGGCGATGCAGTTAGAGCGGACACCGCTGCGTGCCATGTCGAGCGCGATCGATTGCGACAGGCCAACGATACCCATTTTGGCGGCGCTGTAATTTGCCTGGCCGAAATTGCCGATCAACCCCGATGTCGAGGTGAAATGGATGAAGCTGCCCGATCCCTGATCACGAAAATGTGGCGTTGCCGCCTTGGAGACGTTGAAGCAGCCGTTCAGATGCACATCGATTACGGCGTTCCAGTCTTCATGGCTCATCTTGTGCCAGATACGATCGCGCAGGATGCCGGCATTGTTAACGACAGCATCGATGCGCCCGAAATGACCGACTGCATCCTCGATGATCGAAACAGCGCCCTTAGGATCGGCAACGCTGGCGAAGTTCGCAACAGCACGTCCGCCCGCGGCCTTGATGTCGTTGACGGTTTCGACCGCCGGGCTGGCGTCGCCGCCCTCGCCCTCGGCGGAGCCGCCGAAATCGTTGACGACGACGGCAGCGCCTTCGAGCGCGCAGAGCAGCGCGATCTCGCGGCCGATCCCGCGCCCTGCGCCGGTAACAGCCACAACCCGACCTTCAAGCATCGACATGGCGACTCCACCCCAAATCTCGACTTCGCATAACTAACCAGGTTATACATGTCTAGCCAAATGGCGGCCAGCGCTGGCAATCAGCGCTGGCCGCCATCCACCCGGATCAACGCTCCGGTGGTATAGGATGATGCCGGACTGGCAAGCATCAGTGCGGCTGTAACGATCTCATGCGGCTGCCCTGGGCGTTGCAGCGCAACCGGCTGGCGCTCGCGCTTCTGCGGCTCCCAGGCGTTGGCGATATCGGTGAGAAAGGGGCCGGCGGAAATCGTGTTGACGCGCACCTTGGGAGCGTATTCGCGGCTCATCGATACTGTCATCGCGTTGAGTGCCGCCTTGGCAGCGCCATAGGGCACGACAGCGGGCAGCGCCATTAGTGCGCCGGTCGAGCTGATGTTGATGATCGAGCCGCCATCGCCATCGGCCATGCGCCGGCCGATCTGGCTGGCAAGCCGGAACGGCCCCTTGAAGTTGAGGTTGAGCACCGAATCGAAAAGCGCTTCGCTGATTTCGTCGCTGGGGCAGGCGGGCGACATGCCGGCGTTGTTGACGAGGATGTCGACGCGCCCGAATTCAGCATAGGCGATTTCGATCAGCCGGTCGATCGCCTCCCAGCGCCCGGCATGGACCGAAACCGCCAGCGCACGCCGGCCGAGCGCCCTGATGTCGCCCGCGACCACTTCGCAGGCGTCGAGTTTGCGGCTTGCGATGATGACATCGGCCCCGCGCGCGGCAAAGGCCATCACCATTTCGCGGCCAAGCCCGCGGCTGCCGCCAGTGACCAGCGCCACCTTCCCGGTGAGGTCGAAGAGCGGATCGAGGCTCATATCGCCGGCGCCCGCGCGTATCTCGCCTGTGCTGCCGCCAATCGCGTCGGAACATGCTCACTCGGGAACAATCCGTCGTGTGGCTTGGCGCTCTTGAGAAATGCCTTGGCGACCTGGACCTTGTGGACTTCTGTCGGCCCATCGGCGAGCGCCAGGCTTTCGGCGCCTAGCAGCATTGCTGCCAACGGCAGTTCGTTCGTCACGCCCAGCGAGCCGTGAAGATGGACTGCGCGCCGCGCAATGGCGTGATAGACCTGCGCCATCTGGACTTTGCACATCGCGATCAAGGTGCGCGCTGCGCCGTGCGGCGCAGTGTCGATTGTCCAGGCGGTCTTGAGCACCAGTAGCCGAAACTGTTCGAGTTCGATGAGTGAATCGGCGATGTCGCCCTGGACGAACTGGTGATCGGCTAGCAACCGGCCCTGCGCGCGCCGCGATACAGCGCGTTCAAGCATCATGTCGATCATGCGCTGGCATTTGCCGACGGTGCGCATCGCATGGTGGACGCGGCCGCCGCCAAGTCGCGCCTGCGCAACCTTGAAGCCTTCGCCGGGGCCGCCGAGCATTGCGTCGAGTGGCAACCGCACCTGATTGTAGCGCATGTAACCGTGCATGCCCTCGCCAATCGGCTCCTCCATCAACCCGACATTGCGAACAATTTCGACGCCGGGCGTTTCACTCGGCACGATGAACATTGACATGCGGCTGTGGGGTGGCGCTTGCAGGTCAGTCACCGCCATAACGATGAGGAAGGCGGCAAAGCGCGCGTTGGAAGAGAACCATTTCTCGCCATCGATGACCCAGTACTCGCCATCCCGATACGCCCTGCAGATGAACTCCTTGGGGTCGGCCCCGGCTTGCGGCTCGGTCATTGAAAACGTCGAGACAATCTCGCCCTCCATTAGCGGACGCAGATAGCGGGCCTTTTGCTCGGGCGTGCCGAACATCGCGAGGATTTCGGCGTTGCCGGTATCGGGCGCTGCTGTGCCGAAAACCGTCGGCGCCCAATAGGAGCGCCCGAGGATCTCGTTCATCAACGCCAACTTTATCTGGCCATAGCCCGGTCCGCCGAGTTCGGGGCCAAGATGACAAGCCCAAAGTCCTTGCGCACGCACTGCCGCCTGCAATGGCCGGATAATGCGCTGCGACGCTGAATTGTTGACGTCATAAGGGGCACCATGGCCGGGGAACAGCAGGTCAAGCGGCTCGCATTCGTCGCGCACGAACCGCGCCATCCAGTCGAGCTTGGTCTGGAATTCAGGATCGGTTGCAAACATGGCGTGTCTCCCTAACCGGCGCGACGTGCGAGCCGTTCGGCTTCAGAAAAATTGGCGAGGACGAGGCGATCGAAGAGTGCGCCAGTGGCGGGCGACAGGATCCCCTTGGCGGCTTGTGCGACCTTGTATTCGAGGATGCAGCCACCCTTGAACATTGCGAGGATGAGGTAATAATCGAAATGGCTGACGTCGCGGCCGGTGCCGGCAGCATAGTGCGCGACAAGATCTTGCCGTGTCGGCAGGTTGGCAGCGTTGTAAAGGTCCTTGGCTGGCGGATGGTCTGGCGGGTCGCGGGTGTCACGCAGGCCGTTGCAGAACCAGGCGAGATCGAGCAGCGGGTCACCGATCGTCGACAACTCCCAATCAATAAGTGCCGTCAACCGCGCCGGCGCATCGAAGGCGAACAGCGCATTGGGGGTGCCGACATCACCGTGCATGATGCCGGGGCGAAAGCCATCGGGGATATTGGCGCGCAGCCAATCGCGGGCATAGGTGTAACCAGGTAGCGCCCGCCCGGGATAGTCGTAGAGCTCGGCATAGCTGCCAAGTTGGCGTTCCCAGCGGTCGACCTGCCGCGCGTGGAAATCGTCTGGCCTGCCAAAGCCTTCGAGGCCGACAGCGCGGTAGTCGACATTGGACAGGGCAATCAACCCGTCGACAAGCGCAAAGCCGATCTCGGCCTCACGCGGGGCGCGGTCGAAGGGGGCGTGGTGATAGATACGGCCGTCACGCAGTTCGGCGGCCCAGCCATCGACGCGCGCCATGACATAGAAAGGCGCGCCGATCACCGCAGCATCGGCGCAGGTGCCAAAGCAGCGCGGGTGCGGCACTGCGGTGCCCGCCAGCGCCGCCAGCACCCGCGCTTCTCGCAGCACGGTTTTTTCGCTGCCCGGCGGCGGCACTGCTGGTGGACGGCGCAGCATCATCGGCAGGCCACCACGATTGAGCTCCATGATGACATTGCTGGTGCCGCCATGGACAAGCTCGACCCGCAGCGGCGCGTCACCAAGTTCGGGGATATGGGCGTCGAGCCACGCCGTCAGTCGCTCAAGATCGGCAAGGTCGTTCATGTAGCATCCTCGCGGACAACTGCTTCGATCTGGGCACGCAGCCGGTTGAGCACTGCTGTTGCTTCAACGACCAGAGCGGTATCGATGCGGTCGGCCAGCCGCGCGGTGATGGCTTCGGCGCGGGCGCTTGTCTCGGCAGCGAGAGCTGAACCGCTAGGCGTCGGATGCAATAGCGGCGCGCGCTTATGGTTGGGGTTCGCTGCGGGCAGCACCAGCCCTGTGGCAATCAACTGGTTCGTGGCGCGCTGGATGACCTGGCGAGGGTGCCCAAGGCTGCGGCCGATCTGTGCCACCGTCGGCGGCGTCGCCGCGCCAACAACTGCAGTCAGCACCATTGCCTCGGTATCGGTGAGACCAGAAGGCACCTGGGCCGGCGCATAACAGCCCTTCAGCCGACCGCGTATGCGACCAACCGCGTCGATCAGGGCAGCGATCTGCCGATGTTCCAGTGCATTCATTGGAACATTTTGTCGTATTGACACTTAAGTGTCAATCTAACGCGTCACCATCGGCCGAAATAGCGAAGTGGGGGCCTGCCAGTCGACGCGAACCCGGCGGTGTACGAAGCGCCAACCATCGGCGTCGCGCCGCAAGCGGTCGTCGTAGGTTCCCGAATGATCGGGGCCGTTGTTGCTGACGACGAGGAAATAGCTGCGCGCCGTCGCACTTTCCCCATCGGCGCCAACCGCAATCAGCGGGTTGGTGATATGGTGGCGGACAAAGCTGCGCCCCGCAGATGGAGGCCCGCCCGTCAGTGCGGCGCTGATCGCCGCAGGGCCAGTCGCGGTGGTGCCGGGGAATTCCAGCGTGCCATCAGAGGTGAAACACGCCGCCAACTCGGCGACACGACCGCGGTCGCCGGCATAAGTATATCGGGCGAGCAAGTCTCGTATGGCGTCGGTCATGCGCTGAACGCTAGCGGCAGGCCGGGCTCGTCCCACCTGGTCTGCACCAGTTGACCCGATGCTGAGAGCGTGATGAAGGCATTGCGCCAGCCGTCGCCGCCAAAGGCGATATTGGTGACGTAACGATCGTCGAAGGCGCGAAAAGAAACGGCCCCCGCCGGCGTCACCGTCGAAATGCCGCCGTGGTAAAGTGTCCCGACGCACAGATTGCCGGCCGATGTGACCGCGAGACTATCAAGCCCGATAGGGCCCGGCACAGTGCCCACGAAGCGCGGCCGCTGAGCCACCACCTCGGAGTCAAATGCATAGACACGGGCCTGAAAGGTGTCAGCGACATAGACCGTGGTGCCGTCGGGCGACAGGCCAACCCCGTTGTAGGAAACCGCGCCATGGTGGATCGCCGTTATGCTGCGGCCATCGGGCGTGCAGCAAAACAACCCGCTCGCTTCGCTGATCCGGCCGTGGCGCTTGCCGAGGTCGGTGAACCACAGCCGCCCGGCTGCATCAAACACCAGGTCGTTGGGGGCGCTCAGGGCGAAGCCGTCGCACTGATCATAGACCCGGTCGACGCGACCGGTGGCAAGATCGACCCGCTCGATCCGGCCTTCACTGCCCGGGCCGGTCGCGCTTTCGAAGCGGTTGAGATCGAGGCCACCGTTGTTGCAGACATAGAGCGCGCCGTCGGGACCGATGGCGGCACCGTTTGGGCCGCCACCGATCGCACTGACTGCATAAGTGCGGCCCTTGGCGCAGCGGGTGATCCTGCCTGCAGCGAGTTCGACGACGATGACCGAGCCGTCGGCCATCACTACCGGGCCTTCTGGAAACCCCAGCCCTTCGGCGATGATGCTGACCGTCATGCAATCCGCCGATCGTGTCCCGCCCAATAGCGGTCGCGGATGACGCGCTTATACAGCTTGCCATTGTCGAGGCGGGGCAGGGCTTGGTCGAAATCGATCGAGCGCGGGCATTTGATCGCCGACAAGTGCGCCCGGCAATGCGCGATGAGATCGGCAGCGAAAGCCGGTGTCGCATCCGCCGGGTCGAGCGTCTGGACAACCGCCTTGACCGCTTCGCCCATCTCGGCGTCGGGGACGCCGATGACGGCCGCATCGGCCACGCGGGGGTGACTGATCAACAGGTTTTCCACTTCCTGCGGGTAAACATTGACGCCGCCTGAGATGATCATGAAACTCTTGCGATCGGTCAGGAATAGATAACCGTCGGCATCGAGATAGCCGACGTCGCCAAGCGCGGACCAATTGGTATGGACGGGATGACGGGCATCACGGCTTTTCTCGGGGTCGCCGAGATACTGGAAATCCCAGCCGCCTTCGAAATAAACTAGGCCCGGTTCGCCGGGACCCAGTTCCGCGCCGCCGTCGTCGCAAATATGGATCGTCCCCCAATTGGCGCGACCGACCGACCCCGGCTTTTGTAACCATTCCTCGGACGTAATGAAGGTTGAGCCATTGCCTTCCGAGCCACCATAATATTCGAGGATTATCGGTCCCAGCCATTCGATCATCGCCCGCTTGATATCGACCGGACAGGGCGCCGCAGCATGGATAACCCGCCGCAGCGACGAAACATCATACGATCGCCGGACAGCCTCAGGCATCTTGAGCAGGCGGACGAACATCGTCGGCACCATCTGGGTAACGTCGATACGATATGTTGCAATCGCCGCGAGGGCGGCTTCGGGGTCAAAGCGCGGCATGACATACACTGTTGCGCCCAACCGATGGCACGAAGTGGTGAAGGCCAGTGGAGCAGTGTGATAGAGCGGGGCTGGCGACAGGTAATTCGAATCGTGCCCAACGCGGTAAACAGTGGCCGCGCGTTCGGCGAGCGTATGCGGCGCGGTGACATCGCCTGCCGGCAATGGCAGCCGGATGCCCTTTGGCCGGCCCGTGGTGCCCGACGAATAGACCATGTGAAAGCCGGGAGATTCGTCCGCGATCGGTGTCGAAGGCAGGCTGGCGCAATGTGCCCGCCATTCATTGAGCCGCATGACGGTCAACCCGGGAGGAGCCACCAAACCGGCAAACGCTGCGATGGCGTCGTCAGCGATGAGCAGCCGTGAGCCCGAATTTTCGAGGATGAAGCCAGCTTCTTCGGCGGTTAATGCTGTTGCAATTGGAGTGACATAGAGTCCGCTGCGCTGTGCAGCCCAATAGACTTCGAATACGCCAGTGCTATTGGGTAACCAGAAGGCGATGGTATCGCCGCGGACGATGCGCAAACCACGGATCAGATGAGCGCCTTGGTTCGCACGTTGTTCGAGCTCGGCATAGGTCAGCGAACCGCTGCCGTCGGTCATTTCGACCGCCAGCTTGTTTGGGGTTTGTTGAGCATGCAGCCGTGGATGAGCCATGTGCAATGATTGCCGATTTGCCTGGCTTGTTGCAATAGCTATCAAACTAGGTTGTAATTGTTCTGCGCTTGCCCTTGGGGCCGAATTGCCCTTACCAATAGGCCGATGGGCGGCGCGCGTGACCGTGTCATCATCACATTGCACAATAACAGGGCAAATGAATGGCCGACATCGAGTTCAGAGACCGACCGGATGCCCCATCAATGATTGGTAGCCGTGTTCGCGTTCCCAAGACGTCGGAGATTGTGGCCGATCAGTTGCGCGGCATGATCATTCGCGGCGAATTGCAGGAAGGCGCATCGCTCCCGCCCGAAGGCCAATTAATGGCAACATTGGGCATTTCCCGGCCGACGTTGCGCGAGGCGTTCCGAATTCTGGAAGCCGAAAACTTGATCAGCGTCGTGCGCGGTTCGCGATCGGGCGCCACGGTTCACCGACCATCGGTTGAACTGGTGTCGCGTTATGCCGGCTACGTCCTGCAATCGATCGGGACGTCGATCGGCGATCTCTATGATGGCCGCTTGGCTATCGAGCCGCATGTTGTGCGACGCCTAGCAACCAAGCCCGATCCCGAAGTCGTGCGGCAATTGCGGTCAAGGGTTGCAGCGCTGCAGCAGCTTATCGACGATGAACGTTTTACCGAGTTTTATCCAGCTATGGCGGACTTCCACCACGCAATGGTCGAATTGACCGGTAACAAGACGCTCGTCTTTCTCACCCGGATGCTGCACGATCTCATGACGGCGCATCAGATCGATTTCGCAAGGCGAAATGCGCCTCCCCTCGATGCGCGCCGCAAGTCGCTGATCCTGGGGGTGCGATCCTATACAAAGCTGATCGACCTGATCGAGGCTGGCGAAGTCGATGCTGCGATCGCGCATTGGCGCTTGCACCTGCAGAACGCCAATCAGACCTGGATCGCCGGCGAAGAAGGCCAGCGAACCATCGATTCCCTTGTCGGTTGAGGTGCGACTCATCGATGCGTTTGTTGCTGCGGCAGCGCGGCATCCTGATGCGTCATTTGTCGGTGCGTCAGACGTGCGGCCGGCAACCGCGACGCTTGACGCGATAGTTGCCGCCGGTCGGCGGGCCGGGACACGGTTGACAGCGGAGGGTGTGGCACCCGGCGACATCATCGCGGTGATGCTGCCCAACTGGCGCGAATGGCTGGTGGCTTGCGTGGCGACGCAGCAGGCCGGCGCAGTGATGCTGCCAATCGTGAGCATCTATGGCCCGCGCGAACTGGGGTTCATCCTCAGTCAGTCGCAGGCGCGGGCGATAATCACCCCGGAGGCGTATCGCGGCGTCGACTATGCCGCATTAGTCGCGGCAAGCGCCCCACCCGCCGGGCTGCGGCAGATCATGCTTGGTGCCGATTTCGATGCTTTAGAAGGTGATGGGCCGATTGCTGATCCGCAGCTGCGCAGTGCCGATGACCTTGCGCTGCTGGTCTATACGTCGGGCACCACCGCTGACCCCAAGGGGGTCAAGCATTCAAGCCGAACGCTGCTCGCCGAGATCGCTATCCAGGCGGCATCGCGGGGAAATGTCGCCGATGAAGTCAATTTCTCGCCATGGCCGCCCGGCCATGTCGCTGGCGCGCTCGGAATGCTGCGCTTTCTCGTCGATGGCGTGCCGCTGGTGGCACTGGACCAATGGGATGCCGCCACCGCTGCCGCGCTGGTTGATCTCCATCGAGTGACAACAACATCGGGAACGCCCTTCCATTTGAGCGGGATGATCGACGCTGCTGACCGCAACGGCCATAGCCTGACGAGTTTGCGGACCTATCTTGTTGGTGCTGCGCCGGTGCCGACATCGCTAGTCGAACGCTGTGTCGCACAGGATCTTGCCGTTTATCATTGCTATGGATCGAGCGAGCATCCCACCGTCACTTCTGGAACTGTCGACGATCCGCTCGACAAGCGGCTCAACACCGAAGGCAGGGCGATGGCAGGAACTGAATTGCGCTTTGTCGATGATGAAGGCATCGATGTTGCCGCCGGATGCGACGGCGAAATCGTCACGCGCGGCCCCGAACTGTTCATCGGCTATTTCGACGCGGCGCTCGATGCGGCGGCGTTCCTGCCCGGCGGCTGGTATCGCACTGGCGATATCGGGCGGCTTGATGCCGATGGTTATCTGCTGATCACCGATCGCAAGAAGGACATCATCATTCGCGGCGGTGAAAACATCTCGTCACGCGAGGTCGAGGATGTACTGCGCCGGCACGCCGCCGTCGCCGATGTCGCGGTCGTCGCGGCGCCCGACGCGCGCATGGGCGAAGTCGTTAAGGCCTGTGTCGTCACCCGGCCCGGCGCAGTCCTCACCCTCGACATGGTGCGCGCGTTTTTTGCCGAGGCGGGGATCGCTCGGCAGAAGACTCCCGAACGGCTGATGCTACTCGATGTGCTGCCGCGCAATGCCTCAGGCAAAATCCTGAAGCACCAGTTGCGCGATCCGCTTGTCGCCTGATGGACTCGCTGCGCATCCTGCCATTGGCCAATGTCCACAATTTTCGCGATTATGGTGGCTATGGCGTCGCCAGCGGTGGCCGTCTCCGGCAAGGATTGCTGTTCCGTTCCGGGCAGCATCTTGAAGCGACAGAAGGCGACCTTGATGCCATCGCCGCGCTTGATCTGGCCACTGTTGTCGACCTTCGCGGTGATACCGAACGCCGCCTCTATCCGTGCCGCCGACCGGTCGGCTTTGCCGCGGAAGTCGTATTTGCCCCTGGCGAAACCACGGGCAGTGGCAATGCTCCGCATCTTGAAGCGGCTGCTGCCGTGGTGACGGCCGCCGATGCCAGCCGGCGCATGGTTGAAAGCTATAAGCAAATGCCCTTTCGGGAGCCGCTGGTCGCCAGTTTTAGGCGCTATTTCGCCAGCCTCGCCGAACGGCCCGGCTCCAGCTTGGTCCATTGTCTTGCCGGAAAGGATCGCACCGGCCTCGCTGTTGCACTGCTTCACGCCGTGCTTGGCGTTCACCCCGACGACATCATGTCAGACTATATGCTGACCAATATCGCCGGTAACATCGATCGCCGCATCGAGGCGGGAGCGCGGATTGTGCGTGCCAACATGGGTGCCGCGCTGGACGATGACGCGGTGCGCACTGTCATGTCGGTCGATGAAGCCTATCTCGACAGCGCCTTCGCCGCCATTCGAGAGCGTTACGCCAGCATCGACGCCTATACCGACACCGTATGCGGCGTCACTCCGGCGGTTCGCGCTAAGCTCGTCGCACAGTTTGTAGGGCATCAATAGGGCGCGGCTTCGCGGCAGAAAGTGCGCGTCAGTTGCGCATCACCCAGCCACCATCGACGTTAATGGCCTGGCCTGTGATCCAGCTGCCCGCTGGCGAGACTAGCAACATCAGCGCGCCGACGAGTTCATCGGGCTCGCCGCGCCCATGGATCGGAGTGCGGCTTTCGACATAGGCAACCAAAGGGCTGTCGTCAGGGGTTAATGACAGGCCTGCGGCGCTCTTGGTCATTCCCGGCGCGATGGCGTTGACGGTGATGTTCTTGCCACCAAGCTCCGTCGCCAGCGTCGTTGTCAGGCCAAGCAGCGCTACCTTGGTGATGCCATAGACTGTCTGTGCCGGGAAGGCACCAGCCGACAGCTGGTTGACGATGCGACCGCCGCCGCGTGCCGTCATCGATGCCACCACGGCCTGGGCGCAGTTGAGCGCGCCGTGGAGGTTGACCGCCAGCGCCTTGTTGAGCGCTTCGCTGCTGATCGCGATAGCCGGCGTACCGACGATTTCGACCATCAACGCCGCGTTGTTGACGAGTATATCGATGCCGCCAAAGGCGGTTTCGGCCGCCGTGACCATTGCCGCAACCGAGGCACGATCGGTAATATCGACCGTTGCCGCGAGCGCCCTGCCGCCGCTGGCGACGATCTCGTCGGCAACGGCGCGGGCACCATCGGCATTCAAATCGGCAACGACGACAGCAGCGCCGGCGTTGGCGAGGCCGATCGCATAGGCGCGGCCGATCGAATTGCCGCGACCGCCGGCACCGGTAACGATGGCGACCTTGCCGTCGAGGCGGAAATTATCATTGGTAAAAGCCATGATGCTGTCCTTTCAGGCGATCGCGACGGTTTTGTAACGCAGGAAGGCATCAATGCCGGCGCGGCCACCTTCCTTGCCGAAACCCGAAATGCCGATGCCGCCAAAGGCCGTGTGCGGGTGGATCTGGAAGGCGCCGTTGACATAGACGCCGCCGGCGCGAAGCCGCTCGGCCAGCCGGTGGACGCGACCGAGGTTGCTCGACTGGATATAAGCGGCAAGGCCATAGTCACTGTTGTTGGCGATGGCGACGGCTTCATCCTCGTCGTGGAACTTCATCACCACCAGCGCCGGGCCGAAGATTTCAACCTGGGCGATTTCGCTGTTCGGGTCGGCATCGACGATGATCGTCGGTTCGATGAAATTGCCCCTGGCGAGCGCGCCGTCGCAGCGGTTGCCGCCCATCAGGAAGCGGCCGCTGCCGGTTTCGCGCACGCGGTCGAACATGCCGAGCACGCGGGTCACCGCAGCGGCATTGATCAGCGGCCCGACCATCACCCCCGGCGTCATCGGATCGCCGACCGGGAAGCGCTCGGCAATAGCCTTCAACTTGACCAGCACTTCGTCATAGATATCGGCATGGACGAGCAGCCGCGTCGGCAGCGCGCAGCCCTGGCCCGACAGGCAGCCGATGGTCCAGAAGATGGCGCGCTCACAGGCCGCATCGATATCGGCATCGGGGAACAACAGACTCGCTGACTTGCCGCCAAGCTCCATGACCGAAGGTTTGATCGCCTCGGCGCAGGCCATCATGATCTTGCGCGCCGTGACCGGTCCGCCGGTAAAGCTGATCAGTTCGACCTTCTTGTGGCGGACCAGCGCCTCGCCGGCCTCGGCGGTGCCCGGGAACAGCGTGAAGACACCGTCCGGGAACCCGGCTTGCTTGACGAGACGCGCGAAGAGTTCGGGGGCAAAAGGCGTCAGTTCAGCGGGCTTGACGATGACGCAATTGCCGGCGGCGAGTGCCGGCGCCACCTTCATGCCCAACGAGATCAACGGGCCATTCCAGGTGATGATGATCCCGATGATACCGATGGGTTCGGGCACCGTGTAGGTGAACTCGCCACGGGTATCGAGGGTGCTGAGCAATTCGCCTGAAAGCTTGTCGCACCAGCCGGCGTAATAGCGCACCCAGGCCACCGCCGTGCCGACGCCGCGGGCGCCGACTTCTTTGGTGGTGCCGCCATCGAGCGCTGCTGCTTCGCCGAAATCGGCGGTGTGGGCTTCGATAAGATCGGCAAGGCGCAGCAGCATCGCCCGACGCTCCTCGGGGCGGGTGCGCCGCCAGCCCTCGCGAGCCGCCTCGGCGCGGGCGACGGCGAGGTCGACCTCGGCGGCGCCGGCGAGCGGGAAGGTTGCCTGCACTTCGCCGGTTACCGGGCTGAGATGATCATAGGTGCCGCCAGAGCCGGAATCGAGGGTCTGGTGGCCGATGTGCAGCGAAACCTGGCGAGCGGCGGTCATGGCGTGCGATCCTTGAGTTGTAGTTTCATTGGCCGGGCAACGAAAGGCTGCCGTCGGCTGCGACGGGCATGTGCGGGCTCCAGACGAGTTCCCAACCGTTGCCCTCGGGATCGGCGAAATAGCCCGAATAGAGCCCGCCATCTCGATTACGCACAGGGCTGGTGATGGTAGCGCCGGCGGCGGCGGCGGTAGCGAACTGGGCATCGACCGCGGCCTTGTCCTCAACGAAGATCGCCCAGATCGACCGCGGGGTGTCGGCGACTTGCTGGCCGCTCTCACTAGCCAGATAGCCCTTGTTGAGAAAGACGAGGACAGCGGTACCGAGCTTGTACATCACCGACATTGGCGACGTTGGCCCCCATGGCGTCCAGCCAAGCCCTGCTTCGTAAAAGTGGCGCAGGGTGGCGATATCGGTGGCGCCCACCATGATCATGTTGAGTCGTGCGTCGATTGTCATTTGCGGGTCTCCCAGCCAAGTTGAAGCGTTTCGAGCGCCATCACCGAACCCGCGCGCATGCGCTGTTTTTCGGCGGTGGGGACTTGATCGAAATGGCCGATCTTTTCGAACCAGATCCGGTAAAAGGTGGCGAGTTCGAGACGCGCAAGATGGATGCCGAGGCAGGTGTGGATGCCCGAGCCGAAGCCAGCGTGCTTGCACGTCGGCCGGTCGATCGACACGGTTTCGGGATCCTTGGTCATCGCCGGGTCCCAGCCGACCATGGCGAGTGGCACGAGGATCGAATCGCCGGCCTTCAAATGTGCGCCACCGAGTTCGTAATCGGCGGTGATGTAACGCGGCGTGGTGACGAAGACATAGCGGCGCATCAGTTCTTCGACGACCGCCGGGATGCATGACGGGTCATCGATGATGCGCTGGCGGAGCGTTTCGTCGTGCGCGAGATGCCGCATGCCGAAGGTCATGGCGTTGGTCACCGTGTCGAGGCCGGCGAGGAACATCAGGAAGCCGATCGACATCAGTTCGTGGAATTCGAGCCGGCGGCCGTCGAAATCGACGCTGATAAGGGCCGAAACGAGATCGTTCTGCGGTTCAGCGGTGCGCGCCGTGATCAATTGGGCAATCGCGCCGGTAATCTCGCCGGCCAGCCGCATCCGCTCATCGGGCGCTGTCTGGGCATTGAAATAGCCGGTCACGAGCGAACGAAAATACTCGAAGCGGTCGAGCGGAAAGCCGAACATTTCCATGAATACCGACACGGGCAGGCGCGAGGCGACAGCTTCGAAGAATTCGCATTCGCCCTTGCCAGCGACAGCGTCGATGATCGTCTCGGTCCATTCGATGATGCGTGGCTCCAGCGGCGCGATTGCCTTGCTTTCGAAATAGGGGCGCAGCAACTGGCGATAGGCGCGATGCTCGGGGGGGTCGAGCGATTCGGGGATCATCTTCGGCTGGTTCGGATTAGGCGGAATCGACAGGAACTGGTTCGAAAAGATGTCATGGCGTCTCAACACTTCGATTGAAGTCTTGGCCGTCGTGGTCACCCAATGGCCACCGTGACGCGGCGTCCAGAATACCGGGGGCGCGGTCTTGGCGAGGTGCATATAGCCAGCATGAACGTCTTCAAGCAGCGCAGGGTCAGACTGATAGTCGAAATCGACGACAGGTGTGCGCGTGGCAGCTTCGGTCATTTGGTTCGTCTCCTCCCCAGGAGTGAGCTTCTAAGTAAACGGCTGTTTATTTGGTTGTCAATGCGCCACTCCCCCGCCATTCTCGGTTCATGACGATCCGCCGACGTGATCCCGATCGAACCCGTGCTGCCATCCTGGCGGCGGCGCAGCAGGCATTTTCGACACGCGCCTATGCCGCCGTCGGCATCCGCGACATTACCGCTGCGGCAGGGGCCAGCGTGGCGCTGGTCAACCGTTACTTCGGTTCGAAGGAAAGACTCTTTGCCGAAGCGATAGGCGCGCTGTTCGACGCCGATATGCTGATGCGCGCGCCTCGCGCTGGTTATGGCAAAGCGTTGGTGGCCTCGTTCGTTGACGCGCCCGTGGATCGAATCAACCCACTGCGGATCATGATTCTCGCCGCTGCCGATCCGGAAGCGCGCGCGACCACTGAACGGGTTCTGCAGGATCTGATTGTTGAACCGCTGACGAAATGGTTCGGTGGCCCTGACGCCGAACATCGGGCGGCACGGCTGTTGCTGTTGGCATCGGGCTTTTTTCTCTATCGGCTGCTCTACCCGCTGCCGGCCTGGACCGGATCGCTCGACGCCGGCAGCCGCGCCTGGCTCGAAGACGCCTTCCAATCGGTCATCGATGATCCGGCATCCTGACAGCACATCACCCTCCTGCGCACACAAAGGCTTGCGCTACTTATCACACTAGGTCAATTATGTCGCTATCGTTGGGGAGATGGGTGTTGGCCGATTTGATGGGCAAGACGGCGCTAGTTACGGGGGGCGCACGCGGAATCGGGGCGGCTATCGTTCGTCGACTCGGCACAGCTGGAGCGCATGTCGCCATCAACTATGCCGCGAGCCGCGACGTCGCCGAAGCGCTGGCGACCGAAATCAATACTGCCGGTGGCAAAGCGTTCGCTGTGGCTGGCGATGTTGCGACGCTCGACGGCATTGCCGCGCTTTTTGCGGCCTGTGATTCGCGTTTCGGCGGGGCTCCAAACCTAGATATTCTTGTTAACAATGCCGGCTATGGCAGCGATGGCAGTGACGCGAGCTTGGCGAACGAGAATGAGGCGCATTTCGACCGGCAGTTTGCCGTCAACGTAAAGGGGCCGCACTTCGTTTGTCAGCAAGCCCTGCCGCGGCTTCGTGATCGCGGTCGCGTGGTCAATATCGGCTCGGTTTCGGGCCGCGTTGCCCAGCCCGCCTCGGCTGGTTACGCAATGACCAAGCGGGCGCTGCAAAGCCTGACTCTATCAATGGCGCAACAAGTTGCACCGCGCGGCATCACCGTCAATCTGGTGGCACCAGGCGCTGTCGACACTGATTTCATCTCCTATCTGCGGGCCCGGCCTGGCTTTGATGCTGCTGTCGCCAAATCGACTCCGATGGGCCGTATGGGCCAGCCCGATGACATCGCCGGCGCGGTGATGATGCTGCTCGGCGATGATGCGCGTTGGGTGACGGGGCAGATCATCGAAGCCACTGGTGGCGTTCAACTCTGATGGCGATGCTGACCGAAAAGTTGCGAGCCATCATGGCTATTGATCCGGCGGCGGCAGAGATCGATTTCGATGGCCAGGATTTCCGCTGGGGACAGATTGCCGCTGCGGTCGAGGCGATCGAGGCGGCGCTCGCTGGCCTCGAAATCCCACCTGAAGCGCGTGTCGGCGTCATGCTGCGCAACCGCCCCGGTCACGTTGCGGCGATCCTTGCGGTGTTGTCGAGCGACCGCTGCCTTGTTACCTTGAATCCGATCCTGCCCGATGAGCGTTTGTTTGCCGACGTCGCGACGCTCGGGCTTTCGGTCGTCATTGTCGATGCCGATGATCTGATGCGCCCCGGCCTTACGGCAACGCTTGCATCGGCAGGCTCGGCGGTGATTGCCATCGATGCGCATTTGAGTGGTCGTGTCGCGGTGACTGAAAACCGCCGCGCGGGCGTTGCTGCGGTAACGGCCCCGGGGGTCGCCATCGAGATGCTGACCAGCGGTACAACCGGCACGCCCAAGCGGGTGCCGCTTAGCCGCGCTGCGTTCGATGCCAGCTTTGCCGGCTTCACCCGCTATGAACGCGGCCGTGAGTTTGCCGAGACGCCGCAGCTGCGATCGGGCGTTACCATGGTCGTAAACCCCTTGACTCATATCGGCGGCATCTACGGTTGCATCGGGGCGTTGATGGCCGGGCGCAAGATCGCGCTGCTCGAACGCTTCACCGTCGATGCCTGGGTGGCAGCGGTGCGACGCAACCGACCCAAGGTGGCGCCGGCGGTGCCCTCGGCGATCCGCATGATCCTCGAAGCCGATGTGCCAAAGGCGGATTTGTCGAGCCTTTCGGCGCTAATCAGCGGCACGGCGCCGCTCGATCCCGATCTCGTCGATCGCTTCATGGCGCGTTATGGCATCCCTATTCTTGCGAATTATGGCGCCACCGAATTCGCTGGCGCGATCGCTGGTTGGAACATCGACGATTTCCGAGCGCACTGGACGGCGAAGCGCGGCGCCGCGGGGCGGGTACATGCCGATATGGCAGCACGGGTCATCGATCCCGAATCCGGGGCCATTCTGCCGCCGGGAGACGAAGGCATCCTCGAACTCAAGGGCGATCAACTCGGCAATGGCGGCACCTGGTTGCGTACCACCGACCGTGCCGTGCTCGACGTCGACAATTTCCTGTTCATTCGCGGCCGCGCCGACAACGCCATTATCCGCGGCGGTTTCAAGGTGCACCCCGACGAGATTGTCGCAGCGCTCCACCAGCACCCGGCGGTGCGCGAGGCGGCTGTCGTCGGCATCACCGATACGCGGCTCGGCGCGGTGCCAGCGGCCGCTATCATCCTCAAGGACGGCGCTGACGAACCCACCGATCTCGCCGCCTGGCTCAAGACCAAGTTGGCACCCTATCAGGTGCCGACGCAGTTTCGCTTTGTCGCGGATTTTCCGCGCACGCCATCGATGAAGCCGTCGATGCCGGGGTTGAAGGCGCTGTTTGGAGACAGCGCATGACCGAAAGCTTTGCCGGCCGGACGGTTATCGTTACGGGTGCCGGACGGGGTGTCGGCCGCGGCATCGCTGAGGCTTTTTCCGCTGCTGGCGCCAATGTCATGCTGGCGGCGCGGACTCAGTCCCATGCCGAAGATGTGCTGGCCGCCATCCGTGCGACCGGTGGCAGCGCTGATATTTTCCAGATTGACGTCAAGGAAAAGGCGAGGTGCCAGGCGCTTGTTGGCGCTACCGTTGCCCGCTTCGGCGGCCTTGATACGATCGTCCACAGCGCTGCCGACATTCCACACGGCGGTCTCGGACAGGTGAGCGATGATGCCTTGGAAGCGGCGATGACAAGCATCGCCAAAGCGGCTTGGTGGCTGCTCGATTCTGCGCGCCTGCATCTCGCTGCGGCAACCTCAGGCGGGCGGTTCATCGCCATAGGCTCGGTCAATGGCCCGGTGACGATGGTGCCGGGCATGACCGCCTATGGAATGGCGAAATCGGCTCTTGACGCTTTCGTCCGTGGCGCTGCACTCGATGTTGTCGCCGAAAACATTACCGTCAATGCCGTGGTGCCAGGCTTTATTGCCAGTGCGCGCGCCAAGGCGATTTTGGGGGAGGCCGGCGTCGATGCCTATGGCGCCGCAGTGCCCGTCGGCCGCGCAGGAACTCCCGCCGATATCGCGCATGTCTGCCTGTTCCTTGCCTCGGCGCGTTCATCGTACATCACCGGCACCAATATCAAGATCGACGGTGGATCGACGATTTCGACGAGCCAGCGCGGCGGCTTTCTCGATCGCAAGTTGCAGGAACAGCAAACCCACTGAACAGCACCGAAACAATTCTGGAGTTTCCCCAATGCAAATCACCAACGAGACGGCCGCTGTTGTTACTGGCGGCGCCTCCGGCCTAGGCCGCGCCTCAGCCGAAGCACTGGCGGCGGCCGGGGCGAAGGTCGCAATTTTCGACATGAACGCCGAAAAGGGCGAAGCTGTTGCCCGCGAGATTGGCGGCGTATTCTGCCTCGTCAACGTCACCGACGAAGAATCGGTGGTCGCCGGCTTCGCAAAGGCCCGTGCGGCCAACGGCCAGGAGCGTATCCTCGTCCACTGCGCCCAGACGTCGCGCGGCGGCAAGACAATCTCGCGCAACCGCGAGACGGGCGAACTGAAGCGCTATTCAACCGCCGATTATGAATATTCGATTCTTGGCATTCTCGTCGCCAGCTATCGCCTCGCCTCGCTGTCGGCCCTCGGCATGGCGGCGCTTGATCCGCTCGAAGACGGGGAACGCGGTGTCATCACCTTGACAGCATCGGTTGCGGCGCAGGACGCGCAAGTCGGTCAGGTCGGCTACGGTTCGGGCAAGGCCGGCGTCAATGGACTGGTGTTGCCGATCGCGCGCGATCTGATGGACCTTGGCATCCGCATCAATTCGATCATGCCGGGTATCTTCGCGACGCCGCCGATGCTTGGTGTGCCACCGAAGGTTCTGGAGACGCTCAGCGCGTCGGTGCCATTTCCCAAGCGGCTCGGTCATCCGCACGAGTTCGCTTCATTGGTGCTCGAGTTTGTCAGAAACGGCTATTTCAACGGGCAGACGATCCGGCTCGATGGCGCCATTCGCATGCCGGCGCGTTGAATGAACGCCCCAGCCTTTCCATTGGCGCGCCACCCGATCGGCCCGGCACCACTGCGCCGCGCCGGCTCGGTCCGCCGCACTTCGACCATCGATACCAGCTGGCCTGAAGGCTATGGCAACCCCATGCTAATGCACGGGCATGCCCGCGACCTCCTCACTCCTGCGGACGGCGGCGCCCCGATTGTCCTCGCCGAGGATCGCTTTACCATCCTCGCCTCGCCGCTTCGCGAAATCCTGTCTATTAGTGTCAACCCCGTTCGACCGAATGTGCAGCAACTCGTGGGCATCCGCGGTGGTGGCCAGAGCCGCAATGCGCTGGCGACGATCATGGCCGCAGACCGAGTCGCGGGCTCGCCACTGTATCTGCTCCTTGATGACTTTGCCGGCGCCAGCCTAGTCGCCGGCTGGGTCTGGTCGCGCTGGATCGACGATTGGGGCGAGCGCAACGAGAAATCTGGCGCGCGATCGACGGCCGGGCGCAACGGTAAGATGGAAGGCGTGTGCACCGGCTTTGCGCCGGGATCGACAGCATTGCTGCCGCGCAAGTTCCAGGATCAGAATTGCGCGCGCGTGCCGACATTAGTCAATGCGGACGACCCCGACGGCTGGCACAACCTTGGCACCCAGACGGGCGTCGGCATGCGCCGGGCGCGGCGCATCGATGTCTGGCAGGAAGGCGACGGCCTTGCGATCGACATAGGGTTTCAGGACAGTGGCACCTCGCCAGATGGCGGCGACCGCATCGCCATCCACGAATATCACGCCCGTGCTATGGCGCGTGATGGATCATTAGCATCAATTTCGGTCGATCCGCGTATCTTGCCTTTCGTCGAATGCCCCGGCGCCGTGGCTAATGCCCAGTTGGTACTGGGAACGCCGCTGCATGACATGCGCGCCCGCGTGCTTGAAACACTGCCTGGCACACTTGGCTGCACGCATCTCAACGACGTCCTACGCTCAATGGCCGAAGTGCCACAACTGGCGGCGAGACTGACGATCGCAAATCAAACCTAGCCTTGGGCCGCTTCAAATCACTTTCGGTTTCGGCAAGGCAAACGCCAGCAGCGCTGCGCCCAGCGACACGGCACCGATCATCCCGATTGTGAGCAAGGTTGCCGCCCGGCTTGGGAAGGTTTGGTCGCCGCTGACTACCATGTCGGTGGCAAGAACGACCGCGATCAACTGTGCGCCGATGGCCATGAAGGCGGTGCGGACGACGGTGAGCATGCCTGTCGCTTCGCTCGACCGGTTGAGCGGTGCCGTCGCAAGCACGAGATTGGGTGCAGTCGCATAGGCCATCGTCGTTCCAAAGGAGATAACGATCAGCACGGCGCCGACGATGACAGTGCTCTGGTTGAAGAACAATGCCAGGAACCAGCCAGCGGCAGTGACCAAGCCGCCCCAGAAGAGCACGACCCGACCGCCGAGCCGGCCCGTCAACCAGCCGCTCAATGGGCCAGCACCGATCGAAGCGACGTTCGACGGGAGTTTGACCAGTCCCGCTACGGTCGCGCTTACACCGAGGCCGATTCCCGTCCACACCGGTGCTTGCAAGAGCACGGAGAACACCAGTGTGATCTGCAAGGCAGAGAGCGCAAACAATGCCGTGATCAGGTTCGCGACGAAAATGGTACGGTCTGAGAACAGACGAATGTCGATGAGCGGGTGCGGGCTAGCAAGGCTTTGTCGCACCCAGCCGGCGAACAGGACAAGGCTGCCGCCAAGCATCGCCAGTTGCGGCAGCGTTGCCCAGCCCATGGTCTTGCCATTGCTGACATAGAGCAGAAACCCGGTGATAGCGGGAACAAACAACAGGCCACCGATAAGATCGACCGGCTCGCGCACCTTGGCAGCCGTATCACGCGGTACGAAGCTGGCAACGAGCAGCAGTGACGCGAACGCCAGCACGGCACTGGCAATGAAGATACTGTGCCACCCAATCCGATCGACGATCAACCCGCCCAAGACAAGGCCGGCGGCGGTGCCGATCGTCGCCCCCGAAACCATGATCCCGGCGCCGAGCGGCACGCGTTCGGGCCTGACATGCGCTCGGACGATGCCGAAACACAGCGGCAGGATGGCGCCGGCAAAGCCCTGGATCGAACGGCCGGCCAACAACAGGCCAAAGTCGCTTGCCAACGCGCTCATCACCGACCCGATCACGGCCGCTGCCAACAGGCCGATCATAACGAGCTTTCGACCATAAATGTCGCCGATCCGCCCGACGACCGCCGTCGCTGCAGTCGCAATGAGGAGATAGCTTGTCACGAGCCAGCCGGCCTTCACCGGGTCACCAAAGGCCTTAATGATCTTCGCCATGGCGGCATAAATCATCGCGGTTTCGAACGCAGCTGTCGCTTCGGCGACCAGCAGTGCGACCAGTAACAGCGTCGTGGCGCGGCGCGTCACATCAGTCGCGCCGACGAATCAGCATTGCGCCAGCAAGTGGGCCGCCGCCCATGCCGCAGACGGCGGTGCGGGCCCCCGCCACCTGGCGGCCGCCACCTTCTCCCCAAAGCTGGACGCAGGCTTCATGCAAAAGGCCAAAGCCATGAAGCCGTCCCGCAGACAGCTGGCCACCGCCGGTGTTGACCGGAAACCGGCCGTCGCGGCGGGTATGGCCATCGGCAATGAAGCCGCCGGCCTCGCCATGGCCGCAAAAACCGAATGCTTCGAGCCACATCGGCACATAGATGCTAAATCCGTCATACAGCGACAGCACATCGACATCCTGGGGGGTGAGATCGGTATTGGCCCACATGTCGGCGGCGGCATCATGCGCCCCCATAGTGGTCAGGTCGGGGCGCTGGTCCCAGCTTTCCTGCGATCTCAGTGCGGCACTGAACGCTTCGATCGTCAGTGGCGGCTTGCGAAGGCCGCGAGTGGCATCGATCGCCGAAATGATCATCACGCAGGCGCCGTCGATGGGAATATCGCAATCATACAGCCCCAGCGGTGACGAGATCATCCGCGCATTGAGATAGTCGTCCATCGTCAGCGTCTTGCGAAACACCGCCCGCGGATTGTGGAGGGCATTGTCACGCTGAGCGATTGCTTGGGCACCCAATTGTTCACGGGTAAGGCCGAACTCATGCATGTACCGGGTAGCGAACATTGCAGTCCAGTTCGACGCCGAAAGTGCATTCATCGGCAACAGCCACGATAGCCAGCCGCCGACCCGATCGCTGCCGCCGGTTGCGATGCTGGCACGCTTTTCGGGGGTCTGCGAAGAACTTTCGGTCAGCGCCCGAAAACACAGGACATGACGCGCTTGGCCGGTCGCTACCGCCATTGCGGCGATCATCAGCGGCGACATCTGCGCGGCGCCCTCGGCGCTGCCAGAATGCCAGCGGGTCTTGAGCCCGAGTGCGTTGCGGACCTCGCCGACCCCAAGCGGCGAAGATCCGGGTGAGTGGCTCGACCGGCCGGGGTAGGTTGCAATCCCGTCGATGTCATCGCGGCTCAATCCGGCGTCGGCGATCGCTTCGAGTGCTGCGTCGGCAAGATGGTCCATGGCGGCGCGGTTGGTCAGTCGGCCAATTGCCGACATGCCGATACCCGTGATTGCCGCTTTGCCGGCGACTGCCGTCATGCCGCCACCACAATCTTGCTGGCGATCATCGCTTCGATTGCGTCGGGCATGAATCCGAACTCCATCAGGATTTCGCAGCTGTGTTCGCCCAGCATGGGCGGTGCCCGGTCGATGCGGGTCTTGAGGTCGCCGAGCTGGAAAAAGCTGCCGATCTGTTCGAAGCGACCATAGCGCGGATGGGGATAGGCAACGACAAGGCCGGTGGCGGCATTCGCCGGATCGTCGAAGAAGGCTTCGCGTTGGTTCTCTGCGGCGTGGACGGCAAAGCCACCGGCACGGCGAACGGCTGAAATCGCCCGATCGCAATCAAGCCCGGCCATCGCAGCTTCAAGGTTCAAGCCGAGTTCCGTCTGCAACATGTCCAGCGCGCCGCGTGTTTCGGTTACCGCCATGATCCAACCGTCTTTGCATTGGAATAACCGCCGTGCCGTCGAGACGCCGATCTGCTGGCTATCGAGCCGCGGGTAGGGGGTCACGCTGCCATCGGGCAAAGCAATAGTTTCGCGCAATGTCATCATCCCGGCACCGAGGAGCGATGCCGCGACGGCGCTGCCTTCGCCGGTATTTGCGCGCTGCAACAGGGCGAGCAGCGTCGCCACCGTCGATGCCATCGCGCATTGATGATCCATCATGCCGAAGCGATACCAGATCGGCGGATTGCCAGCGCCGGCGCCTTCATACTCCCAGCCGCAGCTCGCCTGGAACAGCTGGTCGAACCCCGGCCAATCCTTGCGCGGGCCCTTCGCGCCATAGGAACTGACATGGCAATAAACGACCGACGGGTTGATCGCCTTGATGGTCGCATAGTCGAGCCCGAGCTTGGTCGCTGCAGGCATGCGAAGATTGTGGTGGACGACATCGGCCCATTGCACCAGTCGTTCCAGCACCGGCCGCGATGCAGGGTCCTTCAGATTGAGCGCGATCGATCGTTTGCCGCGCTGGCAGGCGGCAAAGGCCCATTCGGCGTGGCGCATCATGTCGCCGCTTGCCGCCTCCAGTTTGATGACCTCGGCACCGAGCGATGACAGGATCATCGCGGCAAACGGTCCAGCGAGGAAATTGCCGAGGTCGAGAACTTTCAGACCTTGCAGCGGCGTTTCAAGTATTATGCCAGGTGCGGGCGGTGGCCGCGCATCCCAAAGCGCGATCGCAGCGCGGCCATCGTCAAGGCTTGGCGCCGGGCTGCGTACCGTGGCTGGAGGTTCGACATGCAGGGGTGATCCCGGTTGCAGCGTCGGGCCGAGCAACAAATCGTCGACGGCGACGACATAGCCATTCTGCCGCGCTTGGTCATCGTCATAGAGTTTTCCCATCGGCAGAACTGGCTGGACGCTGACATCATGCGCCCAAAGTTCCGCTAACCAGAATTCGCGCGGGTGCTGTCTGAATACCAGTGCATTGGCACCGAAGCTGGGGACGACGGGCGCGCCATTGCGCGCTTCAATCGCCGCCGCCCGGATATCTGCGTCGAGCGCCGTGAGCCCGGCGTGCATCGTTGGGCACACGTCGGGATTGCTCATGACATGGATCCATTCGCCGTCGGCACATTCGAACTGATAGGCGCTGATTGCCTTGTCCCAGCCGCGCGCCAGCCCCGGGGTTGGCGTCTCCGCGCGCGACCAGAGCATGATGACCGAGGTGAGCGCGCCCTGGACGATGCTGGTATCGGCCGCGCCGCCAGCGCATGTGTGCCGCTTCGCTAGGAGACGCGCTAGCACTCCAATGGCGGCGAGATAGGCGGCGCCGCCTTCGCCGAGCGGGAAGCGCAGGAAGATCGGCCCGTCGCGCCCCACACCGCGCTGTTCGTCGCAAATCCCGGCCTCCGCGAGCACAAGTGCATCGTCGGGCGGCGTACCGGCGCGGGGGTGCCCGGCGGGCCAGCTGCCGATCTGGCTGCATACAATGTGCGGGTGCCGCGAAACGACCGCTTCTGATGCCAGCCAAGCGTCGGCGCGGTCATGGATGAGCACGTCGGCGCAATCGAGGATGTTTTCAAGTTCGGCGCGACCGGCAACGCTGGCGATGTCGATCACGAGTGAAGTCTTGCTGCGATTATGGACCGCAAAGCCGGCCGAACCGCGTGCCGGATCGCCGCCGGGCGGCTCGATATGCACAACGTCGGCGCCCGCTTCGGCAAGCAGCATAGCGGCGAGTTGACCGGCGCGGCCCTCTGACAAATCGACAATGCGGATATCGGCAAGGATCGGTGGCTTGGCAGTCATCCCCGCATAGTCAACAAAATTGACACCACGTCAATTACAACTGATAGTCCTCGCAACTTAGGAGGCGACAATGCGGTTCGAGAACAAGGTGGCGGTGGTCACAGGGGCAGGGCAGGGGATCGGCGAGACCTATGCCAAGCGGCTCGCGGCCGAAGGCGCAGCAGTCGTGGTCGCAGAAGTTAATGTGTCACAGGGCGAACGTGTTGCCGCCGAAATCACTGCTGCCGGCGGCAAGTCGATTTTCGTTGCAGTCGATGTTGCCGACCCGGCATCATGCCTTGCAGCAGCGGCGAAAGCTGCCGAGGTATTCGGCGGTGTCGACTATCTCGTCAACAACGCCGCGATCTTCGCTGGCATGGTCTACAGCAGCCTGATGGCGATCGATGCCGAATACTATATGAAATTCATGGCCGTAAACCTGCATGGCGCATTGTGGATGACCCGTGCCGTTGTGCCGTTGATGGAAGCGCGCGGTGGCGGTGCTATTATCAACCAGTCATCAACCGCCGCCTATACGTCGGGCGGCCCCGCGGCTCATTACAGCATCTCGAAGCTTGGCACCAATGGCCTGACGATGTCGCTGGCCGCCGAACTTGGTCCAAAGAACATCCGTGTCAACGGCGTCGCACCCGGCCCGACGATGACCGATGCGATGCGGCAGGTCGATCCCAAGATCATCGAAGGCATCGTCGCGCAAATGCCGCTTGGGCGCGTCGGCGACACAAATGACCAGGCCGAGGCCGTACTTTTCCTGTTGTCGGACGCCGCGGCATTCATCACCGGCCAGACGCTCTGCGTCGATGGCGGCATGATCCGCAAACCCTGATGGCACGCCCGCTGCCTGAAATCACCGAAGAGAATGCCGCCTTTTGGTCCGGCGGCGCGCGTGGCGAGTTGCTCATCGTTCACTGCGACGCCTGCGACCATGCGATCCACCCGCCGCAACTGCTGTGCCCGCGCTGCCTTTCACGTCAGGTAACACCACGGCCAGCGCGCGGCACCGGCATCATCTATAGCTTTACAATCAACTATCAGCCCTGGGTGCCGGGTCTTGCAGTTCCCTATGTGCTTGCCGTCGTCGATCTCGATGGCGAACCGGGCGTGCGGCTGACTGCCGAACTCGTCGACGCCGATCCGGCCCGTGATGGCGTGATCAACGATCTTCTTTGGCTCACCCACGAA
>JBMOGO010000005.1:0-64072 GCA_049318305.1 Polymorphobacter sp. | reverse complement strand
CGCGGATTGAATCGAGCTTTTCCATTCGTTGCGTCGTTGAACAGCGATTGGCCCCTAGATGCCTTGCGATGCCAACGCCAACGGTGCCCGCGCTCGCGTCCAGCCGGAAGTGAAGTCCAGCGACTACAGCAAAACACGCAACTTCTCGCATCAGACGGGCAATGAGGATCGTGGCTTCGCGGCGCCGACGGCACTAGCCGACGGTCTGCTTGACGGAACGATGCGAATTCGGCGGAGTGTCCGATAGCCAGGTACCTCGCAGACGGGCTGCTCGGAGGTAAGCGAAAGGCCGCTTCTGGAGAATGCTGCCGTCCCGTGATGCCCTCGGGGTCGACCGGAGCTGGGTCGGAAGCGGACGTTCCGGTCTAGTCGCAGGCTGGGGCCGTGGCCCCCGCCGCCGGCGGCTATTTTTTCCAGATCCACCAGCCTGTTGCCAGACCGATGGCAAAGCCGGCGAGCACCCAAAGCCATATTTCGCCCAGCAGCCAGATCATCGCGGCGTCCAGACGACGCTGACGATGCCGGGCCTTTGCGCCAGATCGGCGGTGACGGCCGCGCGGGTGGCGGCGTCCGCCGTGCCCGACAGGCGGGCAGTGCGGAAGGTCCAGCCGGCGGCATCGGTCCAGCGCACGCTACCATCGGTGACGCCGTGCGCCGCCAGCACCGCAGCCGCTTCGCCGCTCAGCGCGGCCAGCAGTGACTGGCGGTGCCAGACATAGCCGGCGTCCGCCAGCAGGCCGGTGGCGGCAAACGCAGTCAGCAGTTTCAGGCCGGTCGGCACCGGCGGGTCAGGCGTTGCCCAGCTTGCCGAACAGGGTTTCATACTCGGTATAGCGGCCTTCGGTCAGCAATTTGGCCTGTTCCACCAGCCGGTCGCCTTCGATGCGGCCGCGGAAATCCCCCATCTGGCCGTCGATCACCGCCACATCGGCGCCGCTCCAGCCGGCGATCTGGTCGATGCGGGTGATGCCGGCGGCGCGCAGCTTGTCGGCAAATTTGGCGCCGACACCCTTCAACTGATGCAGGTCGAGCGGGTCGACGCTGCGCACGTCGCTGGCGCCCGCGGCATCGGGACGGTTCTGGATGCGGGCAAAATCGCGGCGCAGCTTGTCGATTTCATCCGAAAGCGGGCGGATCTGCGCCTCGCGGGCGCGGACTTCGCCGATCAGCCGCTCCTTTTCGGCAATGGCGGCGTCGCGTTCGCGGGTCAGCCCGGTGTTGCGCTCTGCCAGAACGGCGGTCTTGCGCTTCAACGGCGCGCGGATGGCGAGGCCGAGGAACAGGCCGAGCAGCAACGCGACGATCGCGATGGCGAGCAGCTGGGGGTCGATCGTATAGCTCATCTTGGTCTCCTGCTGTGCCGTATTGCCCCGGCGCGCTGGCGGTTTGCAAGCGCCTGGCTGCTTCAACGCCGCCGGCGCTGCGACGTTGCCTCCGTCAGCCGTCCCACTTTTGCCCAATCGAGCGCGTGACCGCAGGCCGCGCCCGCGCTATTCGGCTTGGCAACCATGACCGCTGCCACCATTCCCCACCACTATTCGACCGCTGAACGCCGTGTCGCGCTGGGCGCCGTGCTGATCGTGCTGTTCCTGTCGGCGCTCGATCAGACCATCGTCGCCACCGCCATGCCGCGTATCATCGCCGAATTGCGCGGACTTGATCGCATTGCCTGGGTCGGCACATCCTATCTGCTCGCCTCCACCGTCGTCGTGCCGATCTATGGCAAGCTGGGCGATATCTATGGCCGACGACCGGTGCTGGTGTTCGGCGTGCTGGTATTCCTGGCCGGGTCGATGCTGTGCGGGCTGGCCGGCGAATTCGGCGCACTGCCGCTGGTCGGCGATGGCATGAACCAGCTGATCCTCTTTCGCGCCATCCAGGGCATCGGCGCCGGTGCGCTGACCACCGGGGCGTTTGCCACGGTGGCAGATATCGCGCCGCCGGCGGAACGCGGAAAATATACCGGCATGTTCGGCGCGATGTTCGGTTTTGCCGGGCTGGCCGGGCCGGTGCTGGGTGGTTTCCTGACCGATCATGCGACGATGACACTGCTCGGCCATGTCGTGTCGGGCTGGCGCTTCATCTTTTATGTCAACCTGCCGCTGGGCGCTGTGGCGCTGTACATCCTGCTCACCAAGCTGCCGCAGGGCCGGCGCGGCGCCGATGCGCGCATCGATTGGGCGGGCAGCGTGCTGATCGTCGCGGCATCGGTGCCGCTGCTGCTGGCGCTGAGCTGGGGCGGGCAGGGCGGCGGCTGGGGCCAGCCGCGCGTGCTGCTCGGCTTTGCGGCGGCGGTGGCGGCGTTTGCGGCGTTCCTGTGCGTGTCGCGCGGCAAACCGCACGCCGTGGTGCCGCTCGATCTGTTCGATGACAAGGTGGTGGCGCGCGCCAATATGGCGCTGTTCCTCGTCAACATGGGTTATATCGGCGTGCCGATTTTCCTGCCGCTCTATCTGCAACTGGTGCGCGGCCTATCGGCAAGCGCCAGTGGTTTCGCCATGCTGCCGCTGCTGTTCGGCATCCTGATCGGCTCGACCGTGGCCGGCCAACTGGCGCGGCGCTCGCTGGATTACAAGCGCGTGCTGGTTGCCGGCGGGACGATCGCGGTGCTGGCGGTGGCGGCGCTGACGCTGATGACGCCGGCGTCGCCGCGGTGGCTGCTGACGCTCAACCTGCTGGCCTTCGGCATCGGATTGGGCCCGGCGCAGGGCATGTACACGCTGGCGATCCAGAGTGCGGTGACCCATGCCCGGGTCGGCGTTGCCACCGCCTCGGCGCAATTCTGCCGGCAGATCGGTGCGACGGTCGGCGTGGCCATCTTTGGCGCTCTGCTGACGTACCACCTGGCGGCGGAATTGCCGGTGCGGGTGCCGCAACTGGTGGTGGCGGGGCAGGCCGTCGACCTGTCGCAGGCGCAAACGCTGGCGATGAACCGCACGGCGCTGCGCGAGGCGCTGCGCAGCGATGACCCGGCGGTGGCGGCCACGGCCTCGGCCGGCCTGAAGGACAGTTTCGCCGTGTCGATCGAGGCGCTGTTCCCGGTGACGCTCGGCCTGCTCGCGCTGGCGCTGCTGGTCACGGTATCGGTGCCGGCGCGGCGGCTGCGCGGGCGTGAGGACGCGGCGGCGTCGGCTGCAGCGACAGCATGACCGCAGCCCCCGCCACCGGGCTGGCGCGGCGGCGCACCCTGCCGGCGGGCGGCACCTGCGAAATGCGGCCGATGCGCGATGGCTGGCCGGTGCGCACGCTGTTCTGGCCGGGGGCGGCGGATGGGCCGGGGTCGATCCTGTTCCTGACCGGGCGCGGCGATTTTGCCGAGAAATATTGTGAGGCGTTTCACGATCTCGTCGATGCCGGCTGGGGGGTGGCGACCTTCGACTGGCGCGGCCAGGGGCTTTCGGGGCGGCAGGGCATCACGCCGATGCACGGCCACAGCCCGGGGTTCGAGAACTGGCTGGGTGACCTGGACGAGCTGATCGACTGGTTTCACGCGGTGTTGCCGGCGCCGTGGTACGGCGTGGCGCATTCGATGGGCGGGCATCTGATGCAGCGGCATCTGGCCGGCGAAAATGCCGAATTTACCCGCGTCGTGCTGCTCTCGCCGATGCTCGGTGTGTCGGCGCGGCCGCTGGGGCCGTGGCTGGCGGCGCGGCTGGCGCGGCTGATGACGGCATTGGGCCGCGGTGGCCAATATGTGCCCGGCGGCGGCCCGCATGTGAAGCACCAGTCCGGCTCCATCCGGCAACGGCTGCTGACCCACGACCCGGACCGGTATGGCGATGAAGATTGGTGGGTACAGCAGGACCAGGCGCGGGCGATCGGCAGCGTCACCTATGGCTGGCTCGACGCGGCGTTCCAGTCGCTGGCGGCGATTTTCGCGCCGCCACCAGGGGCGCGCGGTACCGGCGAAGGCGCCGATGCGCGGCCGGCGCTGCAACGCATCACCACCCCGATGCTGATCCTGATTCCCGAACAGGACGGCCTCGTCGACAATGATGTGACGCGGCGGGCGCGGGCGCTGATGCCTTATGCCCGAGTCGAGGAATTCGCCGGCGCCGGGCATGAACTGCTGCGTGAGGCCGACCCGCTGCGCGCTCGCGTGCTGGCGCGGATGCTGGCATTTCTGGGGACGGGTGCGTGACGGACTTCGACGTCGCCATCATCGGCGCCGGCATCGCCGGGGCGAGCCTGGCCTGGGCGCTGCGGCAACGGTCGGGCGGCACGCTGCGAACCGTGCTGATCGAAATGGAGTCGCAGCCCGGTTATCACACCACCGGCCGGTCGGCGGCGTTCTGGGTGGAAAGCTATGGCGGCCCGGGCATTGTGCCGCTGACGCGGGCCTCGCGGGATTTCCTGCTGGCGCCGCCGCCGGGGTTTGCCGACCGGGCGCTGCTGGCACCGCGGCTGGCACTGCACCTGGCGCCGCCCGATGATGCGGATTTTGCCAGTCTTCATCCGGCCGGCGCGCTGGCAGCGGTGGCGGCGGAATTCGATGAAGGGGGCGTTGCCTATCGCAGGCTCGATGCGGCGCAGACGCTGGCGTTTCCGGGGCTGGCGATGCTGCGGCCGGAATGGCGGACGCGCGCCATCGAGGAACCCGATTGCTATGACATCGACGTTGCGGCGTTGCATCAGGGCTATTTGCGCGGCACTCGCGTGCTGACCGATGCGCAGGTGACGGGGCTGGCGCATGGCATCGACAGCTGGACGCTCGCGACGCGCACCGGGCCGATCACCGCCACCACCATCGTCAACGCCGCCGGCGCCTGGGCCGACCAGGTCGCGGTGCTGGCCGGCGCACGGCCACGCGGTCTGCAACCGCTGCGGCGCACGATGGCGGTGCTCGATATCGATCCGCCGCCACCAGCCGACCTGCCGGTGGTGATGGACGCCGCCGGGCGCTTTTACTTCAAGCCCGACAGCGGGCGGGTGTGGCTGTCGCCGCATGACGAAACCCCCGATGTCGCGCATGACGTGCGGCCCGACGAGATCGACCTCGCCACCGTCATCGACCGTTTCGAGCGCGCGACGACGGTGCGCATCAAGCGGCTGGAGACCAGCTGGGCGGGCCTGCGCACCTTTGCTCCCGACCGGCTGCCGGTGTTCGGCTGGGATGGCGCCGTCGATGGCCTGTTCTGGTGCGCCGGGCAGGGCGGTTTCGGCATTCAGTCGGCGCCGGCGGCGGCCGACCTGTGCGCGGCGCTGCTGCTGGGGAACGCACCGGCGCTCGATGCCGCGCCCTACCTGGCGACGCGTGCGGCGCTGTCAGCATGAAGAACCGCGTCGACCATCTGCTCGCGGAACGCGGGCTGGCCGAAAGCCGGACGCGGGCGCAGGCGCTGATCCTCGCCGGGCTGGTGTTTGCCGGCGAACGCAAAGTCGCCAAGGCCGGCGAGATGGTCGCCGACGACGTGGTGCTGGCGGTGCGCGGGCGCGACCACCCCTGGGTGTCGCGCGGTGGCATCAAGCTGGCGCACGGGCTGGACGCCTTTTGCTGGGATGTGGCGGGGGCGACGGCGATCGATGTAGGGTCGTCGACCGGCGGCTTTACCGATGTGCTGCTGACACGCGGCGCAGCCCGCGTCTATGCGGTCGATTCCGGCACCAACCAGCTGGCGTGGAAGCTGCGGCAGGACCCGCGCGTGGTCGTGCTGGAACAACTGAGCGCACGGCTGCTGACCGATGCTCATATCCCCGAGCCCGTGGACCTGATCGTCTGCGACGCCAGCTTCATCGGGCTGGCCAAGGTGCTCGACAGGCCGCTGACGTTCGCCAAACCCGCGGCACGGCTGCTGGCGCTGATCAAGCCGCAGTTCGAAGCCGGGCGCGGCGAAGTCGGCAAGGGCGGCGTGGTGCGCGACGCCGCCATCCATGCCCGCGTCTGCGCCGAAGTGTCGGACTGGCTGGCGGCACAGCCCGGCTGGCGGGTGGCCGGCGTGGTCGAAAGCCCGATCACCGGCCCGGAAGGCAATGTGGAGTTCTTGATTGCCGGGGTCCGCGGCGGCTGAAAGGCTGCCGCTGAAAGCGCGTCAGCGCGTGGTGGCGGCCTGGCGCTTGCGCATCACGGTGCCGATGAGCCCGAAACCGACGACCAGCATCGCCCAGGTGCCGGGTTCCGGGAGCGGGTCGCTGAAGGTGTAGACCACTTGCATCTGGGCCGACCCGAGCCTGTCGCCAAAGCGGCTGCTGCCGATGCTGCCGCCGCCGACCCGCGTGGTTTTGAGAACGGCAAGGCTGGAGAATGTGTTGAGGATGGCGATCGACCCGGTGCCGATGAAGGGCCGGATGTTGGTGGGGTTCATGGTGCTGCTGCCGACAAAGTCCAGGTTGACCATCGCCTGCGTACCGTCGCCATCGAGCAGATATTGCACGGCCGTGCTGGTAAAGTTGGTATTGAGATAGAAGGCGCTGCTGTTGACGACCGAGCGCAGCAGAAAATCGGATTGCAGCATGCGCGTGTCGCCCGAGCGGCTGCCGACCATCACCATGTTGCTGAACGGGTTTTTCATGGCGGCAAACTGGATCGCGACGCTTTGCAGCACACGGCCACCGGTTTGCTGGAACTGCTGGAGCGACTGACGGCTGCTGCCGGGTTCAGCCGAGACAAAGTTCAGCGTTTGAACCTGGGTTCTGATCACCGACGTCGCCTGGGCCGGCGCAGCGATCGATAGCGCGGCAACAGCAGCGCCGGTGCAGATCAGCGATCGCATCATGTGCCTGGTCCTTTTTTGTCACGCCGACGCATTCGCTCTGGAAAGACGAACACCAGTTGTGAGTTTGGCGGGTTTCGATTCGGAGCCCCAACTATCCTCATTTAGCAGCGCCCCTGCACGCCGGCAACCTACGGAAATTTATAAACTTTTTAGATATTTCTGTTAAAGAAACGCTAAAGGCAATGGCTGTGCAAAAGTCCAATGCGGCGTGGAGGAGGTCCCGCACTCTGGTTGTTCCACACCCCGGGGGTGTTGCTGCTGCGCACAATCGGCTAGGGGGTGCGCATGTCTGAAACCCTGCCTGCACCGTCGCCGTCGCGCGCCTCCATGTGGCGCGCCGGTATCGTGCTGGTGCCGCTGCTGCTGGTGCTCGGCGGCCTGTCGGCGCGAGTGTCGGGGTCGACCGAGGACAATGGCTGGTACCAGACGCTGGTGCTGCCGTCGCTGCAGCCGCCAGGGCCGGTGTTCGGTATCGCCTGGTCGATCCTTTATACCGTCATCGCGATTTCGGCGGCGATCATCTGGGGGCACAAGCACGCGCCGGGGCGCACGCTCGGGCTGGCGCTGTTTGCGGTGGGGGTGCTGGTCAACCTGACCTGGTCGCCGACCTTCTTTCGCTTTCACCTGATCACGCCGGCGATGGCGATCATCGCGGTGATGCTGATTGTCGCAGTGGCAACGACCTTTGCCTTCGCACGGGTCAGCCGGGTAGCGGCGTGGCTGATGCTGCACTATCTGGTGTGGCTGTGCTTTGCCGGGGCGCTCAATGCGCGTATCATCATGCTCAACCCGGCGGCGGATGCGTTTCAAGTGGGAGTCTGACGATGCAGACCGAAAACAAGTTTTTTGAAGATCTTTCAAAGGTTGCGACTTCGGCGCTCGGTACGCTGGCCGGTGTCGGCCGCGAGGTTGAGGAAAATGCCCGGCGCCGCGCGCGGGATTTCGTTGGCGGTGCCGATGCGATCGACCGCGACGAGTTCGAGGCGGTGAAGGCCAATGCCGCCGCCGCGCGCGAAGCCGTTGAACTGCTGAAGGCCGAAGTTGCTGCGCTGCGCGCTGAATTAACAGCGGCAAAACCACCGGCGGCTGCCAAAAAAGCCGCCAAGGGGTGATTATCCACAGCTTTGTTCACCGGGTGATGCACAGCGTGCTTGCCGAATCGTCGGCAACTCCCCAGCCTTTGCGCATGGGGGGCGTTGCTGCATGAGCCTTGTCGATATCGATTACGCCCCGGCACCCGCCGCCCCCATCGACATGCTCGAGCATGTTTTCGATGCCAACGGCTGGGCCTTCGAACGCTCGGGCGACGAGGAAATCAGCACTTCGATCAAGGGCGGCTGGGCCACCTATCAACTGCGTGCTCTGTGGCGCGAGGAAGAACGCGTGCTGCAGATCATCGCGCGGGCGGATCTGACCTGCCCCGATGATCGCCGCGCGGCGATTTATGAAACGCTAGGCCTCATCAACGAACAATTGTGGATGGGGCATTTCGAGCTGTGGTCGGCGGATGGCACCGTGCTGTTCCGCCACGCGACGCTGCTCGACAATGACAATGAGGGCGATGAGCCCGACCTGACCATTGGCCAGGCCGAAGTGCTGGTGGAAGCGGCGGTCGATGAATTCGAACGCTTTTACCCGGTGCTGCAACTGGTGATGTTTGCCGACAATGCGCCTGCCTATGCGCTGGCAGCGGCGCTGCTCGAAACGGTTGGAGAGGCGTGAGGCTGGCAGCGGCACACCGCCGGGCAGCATGACCGCGCCGATCTGGCTGCTTGGCTGCGGCAACATGGGCGGCGCCCTGCTCGGGCGCTGGCTGGCCGAAGAACTCGGCCCGGTTGCGGTCATCGATCCGGCGCCGCGCGATGTGCCCGCCGGCGTGGCGGTGGCGGCGACACCCCCCGCCGGCCGGCCCGATGTGCTGGTGCTGGCGGTTAAACCCCAGGTCTGGCGCGAGGCGGCAGCACCGCTCGCCGCGGTCGTCGGGCCGTTGACGCTCGTCGTGTCGGTGATGGCAGGGGTCACTACCGCCGACCTGGCAAGCCTGTTCCCGGCCTCCGCGATCGTGCGCGCCATGCCCAACACGCCGGCAGCCATCGGCAAGGGCGCGACGGCATTGTTCACCAGCGCCGGTGACCTGGCGGAAGGTGCGGCGGAGGCCTTGTTCGGCCCGGCCGGCACCACCGTCTGGCTGACCGACGAAGCGGATTTCGACGCGGTGACGGCGGTATCCGGTTCCGGCCCGGCCTATGTCTTTGCCTTTATCGAAGCGCTGGCGGCAGCGGGCGTGGCGGCCGGGCTGGAGCCGGGGCTGGCCGAACGGCTGGCGCGGGCGACGGTGGTCGGCGCGGCGGCGCTGGCGGCGGTCGATGCGACACCGGCAGCAGAGTTGCGGGCGCGGGTGACATCGCCGGGCGGCACGACAGCGGCCGGGCTTGGCGTGCTGTTGCCGGGGCTGGCGCCGCTGGTGGCCGGAACGGTGGCAGCAGCCGCGGCGCGGTCACGGGAACTCGGATAACGGCGGCTGCGCCGGGCGGGTTGCGCTTGTCTTCGTCGCCGCCGCAGCGCAATCTTGCCCACCTATGACGCCCGCCAACCCTGCATGAATCCCATCCTGGTCACTGGCAGCAGCGGGTTGATCGGCGCGGCGTTGGTCACGGCGCTGCGCGCCGCAGGGCGGCCGGTAATCGGGGTCGATTGCCGCGCCGGCGCCGATATCGTGCAGCGGCTGGCGCAGGAGGCTTCCGGGCTCGACGCGCTGCTCGCCGGCGTGTCGGGCGTCATCCACCTGGCCGGCGTGTCGCGCGTCGTCGATGGCCAGCGCGACCCGGCGGCGTGCTGGCGCGAAAATGTCGGGCTGTCGGCGGCGATCATCGCGGCCATCGCGCGCGCCGCAGCGACCGTGGCTGATCCAGGCGAGCAGCCGCGAAGTGCTGGGGCGGGCGGCACTGCCCGCGGATGATGATACGCCGGTAGCACCGATCAATGTCTATGGCGCCTCAAAGGCGGCGGCGGAGGCGTTGGTGCTGCAGTCTGGCATAACCGCGGCAGTGGTGCGGTTTTCAACGGTCTATGGCGGTGACAATGACCATCACGACCGGGTCATCCCGGCGTTCATCGGCGCGGCGCGGGCCGGGCAGCCGCTGCGGGTCAACGGTGCCGACGTGATGGTCGATGCGACGCATGTCGACGATGTGGCGGCAGCGCTGGCGCGGCTGGCGCAGCGCCTGGCGGCCGGGGACGAGCCGGCGGGGCCGCTGCTGCTGGCCAGCGGTATCGGCACCACCTTGCTCGCGCTGGCGCAGCGCGCCTGTGCGCTCACCGGGTCGACCAGCGCGATTACCGTGCATCCGCCGCGCGAATATGACGTGGAGCGCTTCATCGGCACATCGGCGCGGACAGCGGCGTTTCTGGGCTGGCAGCCGGCGATCACGCTCGATGCCGGGTTGGCGCGGCTGGCGGCGCCATGCGCACCCTGATCGTCACGCCCTATCACCGCGAATCGCGTGCCGTCATCGAACGCTGCATCGCCAGTGTGGCGGCGCAGACGGTCGCGGTCGATCACCTGCTCGTCGCCGATGGCCATGCGGCGGATTTCATCGATGCGTTGCCGGTGCGGCATCTGCGGCTCGACCGCGAACATGGCGACGCCGGCAACACGCCGCGCAGTGCCGGCATGCTGATCGGCATTGCCGAGGATTATGATGCAATCGGGCTGCTCGATACCGATAACTGGTTCGATGCCGACCATGTCGCGGCCTGTCAGGCGGTGGCTGTTGATTGCGATTATGTCGCAGCGCGGCGGCGCTTCGTGCGGCCCGATGGCAGCGTGCTGCCGATCGCCGAGGATGCGCCCGACCGGCATGTCGATACCAGCTGCTACCTGTTCCTGCCCGGCAGTTTCGCGGTGCTGCCGGTATGGGGGTTGATGCCGAAACCGGTGTCGCCGATCGGTGACTGGGTGTTTCATGCCGCGGCGCAGGCGCGCGGGCTGCGGCGCGCGGCCACCGACCGGGCAACGGTCAACTACACGGTCACAGTGCGCTATTTCTACGACAGGCTCGGCGAAACGCCGCCGCCCGAGGCCAAGGATGGCGCCGATTATGCAGCGATTCGCGGCTGGACGGAGGGACTGGACGCGGCGGGGCGGGCGGCGCTGCGGGCGCGGCTGGGGTTCGATCTGCACTGGCGGGAATTGACAGGCCCGCTTACCGTTGTCCCAGGCTGTCGACCAGCGGCCGGTCCTCCGCCGCGATCAGCCCGACCAGCACCGACCAGAAGCCGGTGACAGCGGCTTGCCCGGCCTCGCCATAGGCAGCGGCCATGCCGGTTTCCAGTTCGGCGAACAGCGCCGCTTCCAGCGCCGCGCCATCGGTGGTCAGCCGCAGCAGCCGTTGCCGCCGGTCGCTGGTGCCGATCGCTTGCTCCACCAGTCCCTTTTCCTGCAATTCGGTGAGGACGCGGCCCAGCGATTGCTTGGTGATCGCCAGCAGCCTCAGCAGTTCGCCCACCGCCAGCCCTGGCCGCCGGGCGATGAAATACAGCGCGCGGTGGTGGGCGCGGCCAAAGCCTTTTTCCGCCAATATGGCGTCGGCGCCGCGCACCATGCTGGTATAACCGAAATACAGCAGCTCGATGCCGCGGCGAATCTCGTCCTCGCGCAGGTACAGCGGCGAGGCGATGGTGGCCGGCGGGACGGGCGGACGCGAAAGGCGATTTGGGACAGTCATGTTGACATATCTTGCACGATTGCCTAGCCGGAGGCAAGAAGCTGCCGACAAGGCGCGCCGTGCCGGAATAATATTGCGGGAAGGACCGACCGAATGACCGATGCCACCTTCGATGATCGCGATGGCTTCATCTGGTTCGATGGCGCGCTGCGGCCGTGGCGCGATGCCAATGTCCATGTCCTCACCCACGCCATGCACTATGCCAGCGCCGTGTTCGAAGGCGTGCGCTGCTATGGCGGCAATGTCTTTGCGCTGTCGGAACACAGCCAGCGCCTGATCGATTCGGCCAAGATCCTGGGCTTCACCATCCCCTGGACGCGCGAACAGATCGATGCGGCGATCAACGAAACCGTTGCGGCGAACGGCCTCGTCAACGCCTATGTGCGGCCGATCGCCTGGCGCGGGTCGGAACAGATGGGCGTTTCGGCGCAAAAAACCAAACCCCACCTCGCCATCGCCTGCTGGGAGTGGGGTGCCTATTTCGGGGCGGAAGCGTTGCAGAAGGGCCTGCGCCTCAACATCGCGCCGTGGCGGCGCCCGGCACCGTACACCGCGCCCACCAAGTCCAAGGCAGCGGGCCTGTACATGATCTGCACCATGTCGAAGCACGCGGCCGAAGACGCCGGTTACAATGACGCGCTGATGCTCGATTGGCGCGGCCAGGTGGCGGAAGCGACAGGCGCCAATGTCTTTTTCCTGAAGGAAGGCGTGCTGCACACGCCGACGCCGGATTGCTTTCTGGACGGCATCACCCGGCGCACCGTGATCGGGTTGGCCAGAAAGCGGGGGATCGAAGTCGTCGAGCGCGTAATCTGGCCAGAGGAGCTCGAATCATTCGAACAGGCTTTCCTGACCGGCAGTGCCGCCGAAGTAACGCCATTGGCCGAAATCGGGCCGTGGCGGTTCGAGGTCGGTGCATTGACGCGGCAATTGGCGACGGATTATTCCGATCTGGTCAACGGCCGGGTCTGAATCGGCGTTTTCGGCCGCTGTGTTATGGCGATGCGACGGGCCGTGGCAGTTTAGCGATGGACGGAAATCCGTTGCGCAGCCATTGGCAATTTGCCGCGTTAGCGGGGAATATTGCGACTCCTGGTGATGGCGACGGTATCGGTTTCAACCGTTCTGGTTTGTTCGCACTTGCGGAAATTCGGTGTTGAAGCTAGTGCCACCCGGCGCCGTTCATAAGACTGCAATGCCGGTGCTGCTATGAGCGTTCGTTCCTTCGAGATTGGTGCAATGTCTGTTCGCGTGTTGAAAATCGCTGCAACGTCCGCGCTCGCGGCCTGCCTTTGGGTGGTGCCGTCTGTGGGAACGCGTGGCCAGGGCACACTGGGTGACCGTTTCGTCCATGTCGATCGCGATCTGGTAGCCAACACCGAGGCCGACCGCGCCGCCTTGCTGCGTGCCGATGCCGCCATCGCAGGCGCTGTCGCCGGACTCTAAGGCGCCAGACGACGAGGCAGGGCGCGCGGTGCGGCGCGCCGGTAGAGTGGCGGAATCGTTGACGCCTTTGCAGCGCCCCCCTACACGCCGTTGGAAAGCTAATACGGGGTTCGGGAACAGCGATGCGTAACGCGTTCGGGCAAATTGCCAGCTGCCTGGCGATTGCCGCCACCGTTTTGACAACGCCCGTATCGGCGCCGGCATCGGCCCAAAGCATCGACCCGCGCGTCTTGCAGCAAGTGCAGGGGCAATTGGGCGGCGGCGCCACTGCCGGAGACGCGGTCGATCGGGCGCGCGGCCAAGGCGATGATCGCGGCACGCCGGCGGTTCCGGCCGGCCGGCTCGATACCCGCGAGGAACAGGAATTGCGCCGCGCCGAAGCGCGCGCCGGGCTGGCGCGGCTGTACCGGCCATCCCCCATCGAACGCGAGTTCCGCGAACGCCTCGCCGACCCGACGCTGCGCCAGTTCGGTTACGACCTGTTCCAGTCGGCAACCGGCACCACCGGCGGGCTGACGGGTGCTGTCGGCGATGATTATGTCATCGGCGTCGGTGATGACGTCATCGTGCAGTTCCAGGGCGCGACCAATGATTCCAAGACCGTCCGTGTCAGCCGCGATGGTCGGCTGGTGGTTGGCGCGCTGCCGCCGATTTCCGCTGCCGGGCGCTCCATCGCTGCGGTAACGCGCGATCTGCAGGCGGCAACGCGGCGCACGCTGCTGGGCACCGAAGTCTATATCTCGCTGGGCTCGGTGCGCGCCGCCACGGTGTTCGTCGGCGGCGAAGTCGATCGGCCGGGCCAGTACAACCTGACCTCGCTCAGCGATGTGTCGGCAGCGCTAGCGCAGGCTGGCGGCGTGCGGCGGTCGGGCAGCTTGCGCAACGTCCGCATCGTCCGCGGTGGCAGCACGATCAGCGTCGATCTTTACGGGCTGCTTGGCATCGGCAGTCCGCCCTCCGTTCGGCTGCGCGACGGCGATCGCATCATCGTGCCGGTCATCGGCGATACGGTGGCGATCGGCGGCAGCGTATCGCGCCCCGGCATTTATGAAATCCGCGCCGGCTCGTCTCTGGGCACCCTGCTCGGCTTTGCCGGCGGCGCCTTGCGGCCGCGCGGTAACCAGATCGCCATCAGCCGCATCACCGCTGACGGCAGCGAACAATATATCCGCGCTGCCACGCTGGCCTCCACCCTGGTGCCGGGCGACGCCGTGCAATTGACCGGTGGCAGCGCCGGCGGCAGCACCGGGCGCGTCGTGCTGCGCGGCTTTGTCGCCAACCCCGGTGCCCGCGCGCTGGTCTCGGCGCCGACGGTGCGCGACCTGCTGGGTGACATCAGCGATCTGCGATCCGGCACCTATCTGCCGATGGCGGTGCTGATCCGGCGCGATCCGGTGACCGCGTCGCGGGCGTTCGAACCGATCAACCTGTTGACCGCGCTGCTGTCGCGGCCGGGCATTGCACTGCGCAGTGACGACCGTCTCTACGTGTTCTCGCGCGATGACATCGATTTTCTCAACCGCACCGCGGTGCGCCGCATCGTGCTCGGCCAGTCCAACACGCTGACCGAATGCACCTCGCTGGACCGGCTCGAAATGTTGGTGCGCGATAGCCAGACGACGCGCTTCAACGTGGTGACACGCACCGCCTTCATCGTGGAACGCGGTGGCCAGAGCGACCTTGCCGCCACCGGCGGCAGCCTGGCAACCGCCAGCCGCAGCGGCGATGCCGCGTTGCGCGCCGGCGACGACCAGGTTGGTTTGCGGCGCGGCGCTGTTGCGCAGGGTGCTGATGAACTGGCGCTCTCGGACGATGCCGCGCTGTCGGGGCAGGCGCTGCGCAACAGCGCCGGCCGCTGCCCGGCGGTGTTCGAGGAAGAACCCGAATTGTTGCCGGTGCTGATCGAAAACGCTGTTGCGGTCGGCGGCGCGGTGCGGCGTCCGGGGGCCTATCCCGTGGCCGGCAGTGTCAGCGCCGCGGACTTGGCGGCTGTGGCCGAAGGCGTGCTGTCATCGGCATCGGAGATGACGCTCGATGTGTCGCGGGCCACCGGCAGCACGGTGACCCAGCAGCGCATCGCCGTCGATGGTTATCCGACGGCGCTCTCGTCGACGCTGGTCAGGGCCGGCGACGATTTGCGCTTCAACGCCGCGCAGCCGCAGTTCGAACCCGGCGGCGTGCTGCTGTCCGGCGAATTCAACCGTCCCGGGCTGTATTCGATCCGCAAAGGCGAAACGCTCGCCGAACTGGTGGCGCGCGCTGGTGGCCTGTCGCCGCTCGCCTACCCGTATGGCGCGATCTTCACGCGCCGGTCGGTGAAGGAATTGCAGCAGGAAGGCCTGCGCCGTACCAGCCGCGAACTGACCAATTCGCTGTTGGCGGTGTCGGCGCGCAAGGAAGGCTCGGGCGATGCGCTGCTCGCGGCGCAGCAGTTGATTACCCAGTTGGCCACGGTCGAAGCACCGGGCCGCGTGGTGGTCGAGGCCGATCCGCGCGTGCTAGCGGTGCGCGGTGACCTCGATACCGTGCTGGAAAGCGGTGATGCGGTGGTGATGCCGAAGCGCCCGAATTTCGTGCTGGCGCTGGGCGATGTGTCGAACCCGGGGGCGCTGCAGTTCATTTCCGGCAAATCGGTCGGCGAATATCTGCGCGAAACCGGCGGCACCCAGTCCACCGCCGACAAGGGCCGGATTTTCGTGGTGTTGCCGAATGGCACCTCGCAACCGGTGGGCGGGCGCGGCTGGGGCCGATCGGACAATGGCGTCATCCCGCCGGGATCGACGATCATCGTGCCCAAGAACATCGACCCGTTGTACAAGCTTGACCTGGCCAAGGACATCACCGGGATCATCGCGAGCCTGCTGACATCGGTGGCGACGGTGGCGATTCTCGCCACCAATTGAGCGCGGTCTGAGATAATATTGTCATCCCGGGCTTGACCCGGGACCCAGCTTCTTGCTGCAAGCGCACAGAAGAAAACTGGGTCCCGGGTCAAGCCCGGGATGACGGTTCAGGATCACACATCCTTGTACAGCAATGTCACGCTGATCCGCCGATTGCGCGGGTCGGCGCGGTCATCGGGGTTGAATGGGTCGGTATCCGCCACGCCTTCGATCCGCCGGAACCGCCGTTCATCCACCCCGGCAGCCGAGAACGCCCGGCGGGTTGCATCGGCGCGCGCGGTGGAAAGTGTCCAATTGTTGGCGCTGCCCTGCGAATAGGCCTGCGAATCGGTGTGGCCGCGCACCGTCAGCCGGTTCGGCGTGCCGTCGACAGCGCCGGCAACGGTGCGCACCATCGCGATGGCTTCTGGGCTGAACACGCTGTTGCCGCTGCCGAACATCGAAAAATCGGCGCGCTCCACCATGTCGATGCGCATGCCGTCGTGGGTGCGCACGAACCGTATCTGGCCTTTTAACCCCTTCAGCGTCGGGTCGCCGGCCAGCCGTGCGGCGATGATGCGTTCGACCATGCGGAACTTGGCTTCATCAGCGGCGCGGCGGTTGCCGGGGTTGACCTTGTCATCCTGCGAGGCGGTTTCGGCCTCGGTCGGGCCGCCACCGCCGCCACCGGTGGAGGCGGCGGGACGCGGGCCGGTCAGCGTCGCGTGCGGGGCAATGCCTTCCTCCGATTGCAGCGAGCGGCCGCCCATGATGCCGTTGGAGCCGCCGGAATTCTTCATCTGGATGATCGTCGGCGTGAAGTAATCGGCGATGCCCTTGCGCTGGTCCTCGTCAGTGGCGCCCAGGATCCACATCAGCATGAAGAACGCCATCATCGCGGTCACGAAATCGGCATAGGCAATTTTCCAGGCGCCGCCATGGTGCGCGGCATGGTGCTTCTTGGCGCGGCGATAGATGATCTCCGGCTCGATTTTCAGCTCGGGCTTCATGGTTTTTCCAGCTTCGCTGAGGCTGGTGCCGTCACTTGATAGCCCGCAAACCGTCGAACACCTCGGTAAAGCTCGGCTGGTTGGCGGGCCCGATGGCGGTGCGCGCCGCTTCGATGACCAACGGCTGCGGCTGGCCCTTCAGGCTGGCGACGATAACACGGCGCACGACCAGGTAGATTTCGCCATCGGCTTCGAGCACCGCCTTCAACCGCGCCGCGCACGGCCCGATGATGCCGTAGCTGAGCAGCACGCCGAGGAAGGTGCCGACCAGCGCCGAACCGATCATGCCGCCCAGGATGGCGGGCGGCTGGTCGATCGACGCCATGGTCTTGATCACCCCGAGAACCGCCGCGACAATGCCGAGCGCCGGTAGCGCGTCGGACATGGTTTGCAGGCTTTCGACCGGTTTCAGCGCGGCGGTGTGGTGCGTCTCGATGGCGGTGTCGATGACTTCCTCCACGGCATAGGGCGACAGCGTGCCGGTCGACACCACCAGCAGCCGCATCGAATCGGTGAGCAGGTGGAGGAACACCGGGTCCTTCAGGAATTGCGGATAATCGGCAAAGATGTTCGACGATCTGGGGTCTTCGATATGCGGTTCGACCGCCACCGCGCCATCGTTGCGGAACATCTTCATCAACCGCGCGGTCAGGAAGATCGCGGCGCTGTAATCGGCTTTCTTGTATTTCGGCCCCTTGACGATGGCGCCGATGCCGCCGCCCATCGCCTTGATGCCGCGCAGATCGGTGCCCACCAATGTGGCGCCGGCGGCAGCCCCGCCGATGATCAGCATTTCGTGCGGAAGCGCGTGCAACACGACACCGATGCTGCCCCCGGTGATGGCGAAACCGCCGAACACCATGACGATCAGCACGACAAGACCGATTACCGAGATCATGGAAGAAGGGGTCACTCCCTGGTCGCAGCGGCGCGATGTTGCGGTTGCACAGGAAGTTACGGCGCTGGGGTGAGGGGTCTTAGCGGTTGAGTGGGTTAACCGGGGTTAGGCGGGGCGGCTTTTCTCCGCCCCGAACGGCAGATGCGGTCTTACCGCAACTGGTCCCACAAGCTGAGATTGGTCGTCGCGACAAAGCTGCCCTGCGACGCCTGCAGCACCGTCATCAGCCGTTGCAGCCGCGCGATGGCCGACGCCATGTCGAGGCTTTCCAGCTTCGACAGATCGGCTTCGGTGGCGAGGCTCGCCTTGGCGATGCGCTCGCCTTCGGCCTCCAGCCGCGCCAGCCGGGCGCCGGCGGTGGCGCGGGCGGTGGCGAGGCGGGTGACATGGCTGTCGATCTGATCGAGCACTGTCGCCATGCCGGCTTCGCGCAGCGCCCGGTCGGGCTGCGCCAGATTGGTCTGCAGGCCGGTCAGGGTGGCGAACAGGTCCGCCGCGCCGGTTGCAGCATCGGTGCGGCCGAACGCTTCGGGGCCGCTGATACCGCTGTCGATATCGGCGCCGCCGACCTGCACCGCCGGGGAGCGGCCGCCGCCCTGCCAGGCCATGACGCCGCCCGCACCGGGGGCATAGGCCGGGCGGTCGGCGGCGGCCCCGCCAAACAGGCGTTCGCCATCGCTGCCGCGGGCTTCGGCCAGGCTGGCGAACTGCTCGATCAGTTCCCCGACTTCGGTGGCGAGGATGCCGCGATCGGCCTCGGCGAGCGTGCCGTTGCTGCCTTGCAGCGCGAGTTCGCGGGCGCGCTGCACCAGGTTGCTGATGCCTTCCAGCGCGATATCGGTGGCGTTGAGGCGGCGGCTGGCGGCATCGATACCGCGCTGCACCGCGTCGGACGCGGTCTGGGCGCGGCGCAGCACCGCGGCGCGGGTAAAGGCCACGGGGTCGTCGGCGGGTGCCGCGACACGCTTGCCGGTGGCGATCTGGCCCTGCAGCGTATCGACGGCGGCCGACAGGCTGCCCATCCGTGATACGGCGGCGGTGTGCGCAGCGCGGGTGTTGACCTGGGTCACTGCGCAATCCCCAGCAGCGTATCGAACAGGTCGCGCGCTGCCGCGATCACCTGCGCATTGGCGCGATACGCGACCTGTAGCCGGGCAAGTTCCGCCGCCTCCCGGTCAAGATCGACCCCCGACACCGCGTCACGCGCACTCGCGCTGTCCTCAGCCACCGACAGCGACGCCGCCGCCAGCCGGTCGGTTTCGGCCAGCCGCGAGGCAATGCTGGCGATGCTGGCGTCGAGCCGTGTCTCCACGCCGCCGGCGGTGCGGATTCCGGCGAGCGTGCGGGCATTGCCATTGTCACTGCTGTCGGAGCCCGTCGCGACGATGCGGAAACTGTCTCCGGCCACCGGCGTGCCGGCCAGCGTGATACCAAAGCCCGCGCCGAGGATGCGGCTGCCATCCAGCGCCACCGTCGCGAGCACGCTGCCGGTGGCGATATCGCTGATCTCGGCGCTGCCCACCCCGGCGGCAAAAGCGGTGACCGTGACGCGATAGGGCGGCGCCGGGGCAAAGGCGGCGGCGCTGGCATCGGTATCGAGCCGCAGCCGGGCGTCGCCCGTATTGCCGACGCTGGCATCGGTGACGAAGCGATCGGCCACCGCCAGCCGTTCCGGGCCGATCGGGCGCAGTGCCAGGCCGATGGCGCCGCCGGCGACATCGAGGAACCAGCTGTCGCCGTCCTTTGCGCCGCTGCCGGGGCGCACGGTGACGCCGTCGAGCGTCAGGGTGCCGGGGCCGGTGATGGCCGCGCTGCCGTCGCTGCGGCGGAGCGTCCAGCCCGCCGCATCGCGGATCAGGCGATAGCCATCGGGGGCGAGGACGGCGCCATCGGCGATGCTGACATCGATGGCGGCGCCGCCGGCATTGGCCTTGCCGGGGGTGACGGCGATGGTTTGCGTGCTGAACAGCGCGCTACCCGGGTCGCCCAGCGCATCGGTGCCGGCGCTGGCCCAGGCGTTGATGTCGGTGGCGAACCGGCCGGCCAGCATATCGAGATCGGCGCGCGCCGCGGTGACTTGGCGCGCCGCCTCCACCAGCCCCGACAGGCTGCCGCTCGCCGGCAGGCGCAGCACGGTAGCGCTATGGGTGGGATCGAGGATGATCTCCGCTCCGCTCGGTCCGTCGCGCACGCCGATGCGCACTGCGGACCCGTTGGCCGGCACCAGGGTCGCCGCGCCGCCGCCGCTGCCCAGCTTGATGGTCACAGTGCCGCGCGCGCCCTCGGTGACGGAAATCCGGATGCGGCTGGCAAGGTCCGCCAGCAGGCTGTCGCGGCTGTCGAGCAGGCCGTTGGCGGCGGCGCCGCCGGTCTGGGTGCGGCGCAGTTCCTCGTTGACCCGCGCCAGCGCCGAGGTGATGGCGTTGACTTCGCCGGTGGCGCTGTCGGCGGCGGATTGCAGGTCGGCGGACAGGCGTTCCAATGCCCCGCCGAGACTGCTGAACCCGGCGGCGGCCTGGTCGGCACGATCGAGGAAGATGGTGCGCGCGGCGGTCGAGGTCGGGGCGGCGGCAAGATCGGTGGCGGCATCGAAGAAGCCGCCGATGCGCGCGTCGATTTCGGAACTGGTGACGCTCGATTGCAGCCGTCCCAGCCAGTCGGAGCGGGCGGCAAAGCGGGCATGGTCGCCGGCGGCGCCGCGCGCTGCGCTGGTTTTCAGCGCGTCGCTGGCGCGGGAGATGTCGCCGGCGTTGACGCCCGAGCCTGTCGCGACATCGCGCGCCAGCGGCGTGCCGGCACCGCTGGCGCCGGTGACGAGCTTTACCGAGCGGCGGACATAGGCCTCGTTATCGGCGTTGGCGACATTGTCGCCGACGATGGTCAGCGCCGCCTGATAGGCGCGGATGCCGGTCGCGCCAATGCCGAGCAGGTCGGTCATTGGGCGCGCAGCAACCGCGCCACGCCGAGCGGCGCCGCGCGCGCAATCGCTTCGGCGCGCTGGTGATCGACCATGTCGCGGATCGGGCCGCCGGTGGCGCCCAGCCCATCATCGCCGAATTCGGTGGCGCGGGCGGCGCGGAGCAAGGTCTGCGCGATCAGGGTTTCGAATTTCAGCGCAACATCGGCATCGCGGGCTGCGTCACGCGCGGCGGCGCGCGGCGCACCGGGCCAGCCCGGCCGGACGGGGGCAAGCTGCATCATATCACCACCAGTTCAGCACGCAGCGCACCCGCCGCCTTCAGTGCCTCCAGAATCGCGACAAGGTCGCCCGGCGCCGCACCCAGCGCATTAACCGCATCGACGATATCGCCCAGCCGCGCCCCGGGCTCGAACAATTGCATCCGCGATGGCGCTTCCGATGCCTCGACGCTTGATTGCTGGGTGACGGCGGTGCGGCCGCCCGCCAGCGCGTTGGGCTGGCTGGCCTGCTGGTTCTCGGTGATGCGAACGGTCAGATTGCCGTGTGCGACAGCGGCCGGCAGGATCCGCACCTCCCCGCCGATGACCACGGTGCCGGTGCGAGCGTTGACGATGATGCGGGCGGGCGGCGGGCCGAGCCGCACATCCAGGCTTTCGATGCGCGCCGCCAGGCCGATGCGCGCCGCCAGGTCCGCCGGCGCGCGGATGTGAATGCTCGCCGCATCGGTGGCGACCGCGATCGTGTCACCGATGGCGGCGTTGATCGCATCGGCGACGCTGCGCGCGGCGGAAAAATCCTGCTCGTTGAGGTCGAGCGACAGGTCGGCGCTCCCGGCAAAGGGTGAGGGCACGGCGCGCTCGACGCTGGCGCCGCCGGGAATGCGCCCCGATGACGGCGTGCCGACGACGATCTTCGACCCGTCGCGCCCTTCTGCGCCAAAGCCGCCGACGGCAAGATTGCCCTGCGCCAGCGCATACAGCTCGCCATCGGCGCCCTGCATCGGCGCGAGCAGCAGCGTGCCGCCGCGCAGCGACTTGGCCTTGCCGAGCGCCGAAACCGTCACGTCGAGGCGCTGGCCGGGCTTGGCAAAGGGCGGCAATTCGGCGGTGAGCATGACGGCGGCGGCGTTTTTCAACCCGGGGTTGATGTTGGGCGGCAGCACCACCCCGAGCCGCGCGGCGGCGGATTTCAGCGATTGGACGGTATATTCGAAATTGTCGTCGCCGCTGCCCGACAGGCCGACGACGATGCCGTAACCGGTCAGCGCATTGGCGCGCACCCCGGCAAAGCGGGCGATGTCCTTGATGCGTTCGGCGCTCGCCGGGGCGGCGAGGAGCAGGGCGAGCAGGCCAAGAGCGAAGACAACAAGGCTCCCTCCCCCCCCGCGAAGCGGAGAGTGGGGAGGGCCGGCGTGGGGGGCGTGGGCGCTGGCGTCGAAAGCCCCCACCCCGACCCTCCCCACTCTCCGTTCGCTGCGCTCACGGGGGGGGAGGGAGTCGTTCCCCCTCATAGCGGCGTCACCTTGGCAAAGAAGCGCGCCAGCCAGCCTTGCCGGCTGTTGTCGGCGATCTGGCCGCTGCCCGAATAGCGGATGCGGGCATCGGCGACGCGGGTGCTCGGCACGCTGTTGTCGGGCCCCAGGTCGTCGATGCGGACCAGCCCGGTCAGCTGCACCTGTTCCTCGCCGCGGTTGAGGGTCAGGCGTTTTTCGCCGGCGATGGCGAGCACGCCGCCAGGCAGCACGCGCGCCACGGTAACCGTGATGTCGCCCGACAATTGATTGTCCTGCGCCGCGCTGCCGCCGCCCTTGAAGCTTTGCGTGGAGCCGCCCGAGGTCAGCCCGTTGGGCACATAGGAAAAGGGCGGCGCTGTCGGCAGGGTGATTTTCGTACTGCCGTTGCGACTGCTGTCGGCGGTGGCGGATTTGCGCGCCTGGGTGCGCTCGACCAGCCGGATGGTCAGCAGGTCGCCGACGCGGCGGGCGCGGCGATCGCTGGCGAGGCCGGTGAAGCTGGCCGGGTTGTAGAGGCTGCCGGTGGCCGGCGCTTCGGGTGCGACCGGCGGCGGCAGGTTGGCGGCAACACCGGGCACGCGGCCGAAACCTTCGTCGGCGCAGGATGTCAGCAACAGCAGCACCAGCCCGAGGCCGCCGGCGAGGATGACATGGGGCAGGGCACCGGGGCCCGCCGGGGGCTGCAAGGCGCTGCGGCGCAGGGCGCGCACGTCGAACGGGTCGATCCGGCGCGGTTTCCTAGACATTTTGCGTCACATACTGCGCCATTTCGTCGGCGGCCTTGATGACCTTGGCGTTGACTTCATAGGCGCGCTGCGTCTCGATCATGTCGACCAGTTCCTGCACCGTCGACACGTTCGATCCTTCCAGCGCGCCTTGCCGGATGCTGCCGGCGCCATCGACGCCGGCCAGACCGGTTTGCGCTGCGCCGCTGGCAGCGGTTTCGCCGAACAGATTGTCGCCGCGCGCCTCCAGCCCGGCAGGGTTGAGGAAGCGCGTCACCTGGATCTGCCCGGCCTCCACCGGCGCCGCTTCGCCCTGCAGGGTCGCCGAAACCGTGCCATCGGGCGCGATGGTGATCGATTGCGCGCCTTCGGGAATGGTGATCGCCTGCGCCAGCCGCAGCCCCGATGTCGTGACCAGCTCACCGGTCGCCGACAGTTTGAACGAGCCGTCGCGGGTATAGGCGGCGCTGCCATCGGGCTGCACCACGGCGAAAAAGCCCTCGCCTTCGATGGCAAGGTCGAGCGCATTGTCGGTCTGGGTCAGCGCGCCCTGGGTGTGGATGCGTTCCGTGCCCTGCACGCGCACGCCGGTGCCGGTGCCAAGGCCGGTCGCGTATTGGCTGTCGCCGCCCGATGGCGCGCCGGGAGCCCGAGAATCCTGGTACATCAACGACACGAACGCGGCGCGATCGCGCTTGAAACCGGTGGTGTTGACGTTGGCCAGGTTGTTCGAAATCGTCCGCATGCGCTGGTCGAGCGCATCGAGGCCGGATCGGGCGATTTGCAGGGCACTGGTCATGCGGGGGTCCTTTACTGGCTGTCGAACGCCATCAGGCGCGTGGTGCGTTCATCGATATCCTTGGCGATGCCGAGCAGCCGGGCGTTGACTTCAAAGCCCCGTGATTCCTCGACCAGTTCGGCGAGCGCGCCCGCCGTCTGCACATTCGATCGTTCCAGCGCGCCGCTGGTCAGCCGGGCGGCGGGGTCGACGGGCAGCGGCTCGCGCGTGGCGAACAGCCCGTCGCCAGCCTTGTCGAGATTGGTCAGCGCCGTGCCATCAACGAGTTTCAACTTGCCGAGCGGTGTGTTCACCCCGGCGACACGCACGGTCAGGCTGCCATCGCTGCCGATGCTCAGCGGTGCGCCGGCGGGCACGGTGACGGGGGTGCCGCCCTGGCCCAGCACGGCGCGGCCGTCGCCGTTCTGCAACACGCCGCCGGGGCTAATCCCCAGGTCGCCGCGGCGAGTATAGGCCTCGGTCGGTTCGCCGCGCACCACCGGCCCCTGCACCGCCAGCCAGGCTTCGCCGCCCAGCGCGATATCGAGATCGCGGCCGGTGGGGTCGATCTTGCCGGGGTCGTGCGGGGTGGCGACGCTAGGGGCGCCGGACTGGACGCGGCTTGTGATGACCGGGCCTGCCAGATAGCGCCCCTCCGCCGCGACGATCTCGCGGCGAAAGCCGGTGGTGCCGCCGTTGGCGAGGTTGTTGGCGGTGATCGTCTGCGACCGTCCCCGCGTCGCCAGCCCGGTCAGCGCCGTGTAGATCAGCCTGTCCACGACTTACTGGCGCAGGTTGATGATGGTTTGCAGCAGCGTCGTGTCGGTTTCCATCGCCTTGGCATTGGCCTGGAAATTGCGCTGTGCCGCGATCAGCCCGACCAGTTCGATAGTCAGATCGACGTTGGAGCGCTCCAGGCTGCCCGACAAGATGGCGCCGATGCCGTTGCGCCCGGCCTCCCCGGTGATGGCGCTGCCGCTGTTCGGCGTGCTGACATAGCTGGCATCGCCAACCTGTTTCAGCCCCTGTGGGTTGGCGAAGATGGCGACCGCGACCTTGCCGAGCGTCTGCACCTCGCCGTTGGTGAAGCTGGCGCGCAACGTGCCGCTGCCATCGACCGCGACGCTTTCGAGCTGGCCCGACGGGAAGCCGTCCTGCTCGATGGTGGCTCGGCTGAAGGCGCCCGATTGCTGGGTGGTGGCGACGCCGTGATCGACGGACAGCGCGATGACCTGGCCGCCGCTGGCGGGCGTGAAATTGTCGAACAGCACCGGGGTGGCGGGCGTGGTCAGCGCGCCGGCGGTATCGAACGTCATCGGGATGCCCTTGACCCCGGCGATTTCGAGCTCCGACGATCCGACCAGCACATGCGCCGTCCATTTGTGCGTCGGGTCGCCGGCGGTCGGCACCGCGGTCTTCACATAATAGATGTTGGCGGCGAGCGGGTTGCCGAGCGAATCGAAGATCGTCACCGATGTCGAATTGTTGAACGTCGTCGGGTCATTGGGGTTGAAGACATAGGGGTTGCTGGCGGTAAAGATCGGCTTGTCGGGGATGATCACCGCATCGGCCGGCAGGTTGACCGCCAGCTTGATGGTCGATGTCGCCTGCGGCACGCCCGATGTCAGCGGCAGGCGCGCCGATAGCGTGGCGGTCAGGTCGGTGGTCAAGATGCTGCCGTCGGTGGTCGTCGGGAACAGTTGCAGTCGCCGCCCGGCGCTGTCGATGACATAGCGGTCGGCATCGACGGCAAAGCTGCCGTTGCGGCTGAAGGTCACCTGCCCGTCGCCGCTGTTGCCCTTCACGGTGAAAAAGCCCTGGCCGGAAATGGCGAGATCGAGTGCGCTGTCCGATGTTTCGATGGCGCCCTGCTGAAACTGCTGCGCCACGCTGCGGACATTGGTGCCCGATCCGATGACGCGGGACGGATTTTGCAACGGGGAATTGGAGATGATGTCGCCGAACGCCACCCGGCTGCGCTTGAAGCCGTTGGTGCCGACGTTGGCGATGTTGTTGGCCAGCGTCGCCAGCTCGAGCTGGGCGCCGGCGAGGCCGGAAACGGAGGTGGAAAAGGCCATGGGGACTACTCCTGTGCAGACGGGGTGAATTTGCCGGCGGCGATCAGCTCGTCGAGCCGGGCGACGATGGCATCGAGCGTGGTGTTCGAACGCTGAATGCCGTTCACGGTGGAGAACTGCGCCATCTGGGCGACATATTCGCTGTTATCGACCGGCTTGGTCGGGTCCTGGTTCTTCAGCTGCGCGCTCATCAGTGCGAGGAAATCGGACTGGTCGAGCGTCGTCTTGAACGGCTTGACCGTCGCCGGCTGGGCGACTGGAATCCGGCTGACGGGGGCCACGCCCATGATCAGCGGCCCAGCCGCAGCGTATCGAGCGCCAGCGCCTTGGCGGCGGACAGCACTTCGACGTTGTTGGCATATTGGCGCGAGGTTTCGACCATTTCGACAAGCTCCTGGTTGGGGTCGACGGCGGCGATCCAGACATTGCCATCGGCATCGGCGAGCGGGTGTTTGGGGTCATTGCGCTGTTCCGGCGTGCCGGTGCGGGTGATGCTGCGCACGTCCATGGTGGCGGAGGCGCCGTCATAACTGGTGGCGAACACCGGTTTCAGGGCGCGATAGGCGCCTGCCTCGGTGCCCGACACGGCGCCGGCATTGGCGAGGTTCGACGCTATGGTGTTGAGCCGCACCAGCTGCGCCGCCATGGCGCGGCCGGCGATGTCAAAGGTGTTCAGCCCGGTCATTCGCCGCCCTTCAGCGCGGCCATCAGCGTCTGGATGCGGCCGGACAGAAAGCTGAGGCTGGCGCGGTAGTTGACGGCGTTTTCGGCGAACTGCGTCTGTTCGGTGGCCAGCTCGACCGTGTTGCCATCGAGCGAGGTCTGCACCGGGATGCGATAGCGCATGGCGTTGCTGGTGCCGGCGACTCCGGTGGTTTCGCCCGTGCTGGCGTTGGCGAGAGCGGCCCGGAAATCCAGGTCGCGGGCCTTGTAGCCGGGGGTGGCTGCGTTGGCGATGTTCGACGCGATGATGTCGAGCCGTTGTGCCCGCAGCCGCAGCGCGTCGGGGTGGATGCCAAGCTGGCGATCGATAAGGTCGGGTCCGGTCATGGCCACCGCATTGCAAACGGCGTGCCAAGTGCGGCGGCGCTGGGGGCAGGACGGGGAACGGCTCGGAAAGCGGCGGGTTCTTGCCGGTTGGCGGCAGGGAATCGGCGGCTTTGCCGTGATCGGCTGCGGTTTTGCCAAGGCTGAGCGATATGGCGCGTTTTTTGCTTGGGGATGCTGCAAGTCCCTGCGGAGAACGACCGATGCGCGCCTTTTGTTACCTCACGCTGCTTGCTGCACCCGCGCAGCTTCAGTTGTCGCCGGCTGCGCCGGCGGGGGCGCAACTGCTGCCGCCCGCAGTGTTGCAGGCGCAGGTGGAGGCGTTCGCCGGCCAGCCGGCGACGGTCGATCCACGGCTGTTGCTGCCGATGTGCGCGCGGGCGGATCTCGCCTGGGCGCCGGGCGGGCGCAGCGTGATGGTGCATTGCCCGGCGCCGGAATGGCGGGTGTTCGTGCCGGTGGGCGGCGGCGCGGCGGTGGTGCCGGCGCCGCTCCAGGACACAGCCCCCGCCATCCGGCGCGGCGACCGGGTAACGGTGGAAGCCGGCGGCGAAGGCTTTGTCATCGCCATGGAGGCGGTGGCGGAAGCGGATTCACGCGATGGCCGGGTGCCGCTGCGCCCGGTGAATGGCGGCCGGCGGCTGGTCGGGCGCGTCGATGCCGACGGCCGCGTGCGGATTCATGGTTTAAAACCCATGGTAAACGGCCGTTAATCGCAATCATGGAGCTGTCCCGGCCGTTGTCGGGATCATGATGAGCGAGGAGGACAGCGTGATCGATGGTGTGGGCAGAACGCCGCCAGCCCGGGCGGCGGCGCAAGCAACCGGCGGCGCCGGTGTGCGCGGCGCGGCAGAGGCCGCGTCGGTGGCGGCGGCACAGGCGCCGGCAAGCTCCAGCCTGACGCGGATCGCGCGGGATCTCGCAGCCGCGCCGCCGGTCGACATGGCGAAGGTCGAAACGCTGCGCAACGCCATCGCCAGTGGTGCCTATCGCCCCGATCCGGAGGCGATTGCCGCCAAGATGCTGGCGCTGGAAGCGCCGACGCCAAAGCGCTGACCATGGCGACCGACGACGCCAGCTTTACCGCTCTGGTCGAAGCGATCCGCGCCGAACTGGCCGCGCTCGACAGCGAGGATGCCGAAGCGATCGAAGCCGCCACCGCCACCAAGCTGGCAGCGCTGCAAGCGGTCAGCGCGGCGGTTTCGAGCGGAACGCCCTTGCAGCGTGCGTTGCTCGATGAGGCGCGCGAACTGAACGCCGAGGCGGCGCTGCGCGCGCGCGCCAAGATTTTGACGGTCGAGAAGCGGCTGGCGACGGTCTCCCGAGTCGCCGGCCGCCCGGCGGCGCTGGTGTACGGGCGCAACGGCCGCTGGGCCTGACCGGCAACTGGCACGGGCTTTGCAATGCCCTTGGTGACGGCAGCACAGGGAGCAGCGACACCATGGGGACGGGGGCGGCGATCGGCGGATTGACCCGGCAAGGCGGTGCCGCTGCGGCAGCACAAATTGCCGCTTCGGTGCGAAATGCCGCCGCCCGCACTGGTACGGATTTCGGCTATCTGATGGCGCAGGCGCGGGTTGAATCCGGGCTCAACCCGACCGCAAAGGCCGCCACTTCCAGCGCGCGCGGGCTCTACCAGTTCACCAACGCCACCTGGCTCGACACTGTGCGCAAGCATGGCGCCGAACATGGCCTGGGCTGGGCCGCCGATGCCATTGCCGGCGGCGCGGCGCGGGCGGGCAGTGCGGCGCGGGCCACCATATTGTCGCTGCGCGACAATGCCGAGGCCGCGGCGCTGATGGCCGGGGAATTTGCGCAGGACAACGCCGAGGTGCTGGAGCGCAAGCTGGGGCGGGCTGTGGGCGCGACCGACCTCTATATGGCGCATTTCCTGGGGGCAGGCGGCGCGGCGAAGTTCCTGGCGGCGCTGGCTACGGCACCGGGCATGGCGGCGGCGGCGCTGTTGCCGGCGGCGGCAGCGGCGAACCGCGGTGTTTTTTATGCGCGGGATGGCGCGGCGCGGTCGGTGGGGGAGGTTTACGCGCGTTTTGGCGCGAAGTTGGGGGTCCCCCTCACCCCGCACAGCGCAAGTGCGCTGAGTCGCCCTCTCCCGGAGCTTGAGATGACGCCTTCGCGTCGGCGGGAGAGGGTAGTGACCCCTCTCCCGCTCGGCCAAGTGGCCGAGTCGACCTCTCCCGCAGCCGTAGGCGACGCCTTCGCGTCAACGGGAGAGGTGAGGGGCGATCGCGCCCGGCTTGCGTATATGCTCCTCGCTGAACTGGGCGGTTGAGCATGGCCGGCCTGCTCTCCATGCGCAGCGCGGTGCGGCGCGCCGATCCCAAGGCGGCGTTGCTGCCGGTCGCCATCCTGTCGCTGGTGCTGCTGATGGTGGTGCCGGTGCCGGCGCTGCTGCTCGATCTGTTCTTCATCCTCAATATCGGCATTTCGCTGATCGTGCTGATGGTGGCCATCAACACGAAAAAGCCACTGGATTTTTCGGCCTTTCCCACCGTCCTGCTGTTCGCGACGCTGCTGCGCCTGTCCTTGAACGTCGCTTCTACCCGCGTCGTGCTGGTGCATGGCCATGAAGGCACGGCAGCGGCCGGCCATGTCATCGAAGCGTTTGGCGCCTTTCTCGTCGGCGGCGATTACATCGTCGGCATTTTCGTCTTTGCTGTCCTGATGATCATCAATCTGGTGGTCATTACCAAGGGCGCCGGGCGCGTGTCCGAAGTCGCGGCGCGCTTCACCCTCGATGCGCTGCCCGGCAAGCAGATGGCGATCGATGCCGATCTGGGCGCCGGGTTGTTGACCGCCGACGAGGCCCGGGCGCGCCGGCTGGAAGTGACCACCGAGGCGGACTTCCACGGCTCCATGGACGGCGCGTCGAAGTTCGTGAAGGGCGATGCCGTCGCTGGCGTGCTCATCCTTGCCATCAACATCATCGGCGGGCTGATCCTGGGAACCGTCCAGCATGATCTGGGGGTCGGCGAGGCGGCGCGGGTCTATCTGCTGCTCGCTATCGGCGACGGGCTGGTGGCGCAGGTGCCGGCGCTGCTGCTGTCGATTGCTGCCGCCATGGTGGTGACGCGGGTGGGGTCGGACATGGACCTGGCCGGGCAGGTGAGCAGCCAGTTTTCGGGCGCCGCCAGCTGGGCGCCGGTGGCGGTGATATTGGCGCTTCTGGCGGCGCTGCCGGGAATGCCGCATCTGGTGATATTGGCAGCCGCCGCCGGCGCGGGGCTGATGACGTGGAAACTCCGCAAGCCGGTGGCGGCCGCAACGCCCGCCGCCGCCGCGCCACCCGCCAGTATCGAATGGGCGGAGGTTTCGGACACCGCCGCCACCAGCCTGGAAATCGGTTTCGGGCTGGTGCCGCTGGTCGATGAGGCGCGCGGCGCGCTGTTGATGACGCGGATCACCGGCATCCGCCGGCAATTGTCGAAGCAGCTGGGTTTCGTGCTGCCGCCGGTGCGGGTGCGCGATGATCTGGCGCTGGCACCGTTCGCCTATCGCATCGCCATCGGCGGCGTGACGGTGGGCGAGGACATGGCCTTTCCCGACGATGTGCTCGCCATCGAGGCCGGGCCGGTGGCGACCGAAATCCCCGGCCGGCCGGTCAGCGATCCGGCATTCGGCCTGCCGGCGCGCTGGATCGACCCGGAAGAGGGCGATCTGGCGACCGCGGCGGGCTATACCGTCGTCGATGCGGCGTCGGTGATCGGCACGCATCTCAACCATCTCCTCGCGCAACATGCGCACCGCCTGCTCGGGCAGGACGAGGTGCAGGCGATGCTCGACACGCTGGCCGAAACGGCGCCGGCGCTGGCGGGCAGCCTGATGCCGAAACTGCTGCCATTGTCGACAGTCACCGCCGTGGTGCAGCGGCTGGTGGAGGAAGCCGTGCCGGTGCGCGACACCCGCGCCATCGTGTCTGCGCTGGTGGCGCAGGCGGCGCGCTCCACCGATGCGGCGGAACTGACCGAGCTGGTCCGCCCGGCGCTTGGCCCGGCGATCGTGCAGACGCTGGCCGGCCTGCGCGAGCCGGTGGCGGCGATCGCGCTCGATCCGGCGCTGGAAAATTTGCTCGCCGGCGCGGTGCGCGCGGCGCCGGGATCACCCTGGCCGTTCGATCCCGACCTTGGCAGCCGCGTCGGGGAGGCGATTTCGGCGGCGGCGGAGGGTCTGATGGCCGATGGCCGGCGCTTTGCCGTTGTGACGACGCCGCTGGTGAGGCGGCCGCTGTGGTTGTTGCTACGCGTCCGGCTGCCGCAACCGGTGGTGCTGGCGTTCAGCGAAATTCCCGACGACCGCACGGTCGATGTCGTTGCCGTGGTCGGCGGCGCCAATCCCCCACCCCAATCCCCCGAAGGAGCCTGAAGCATGGATGCACGCCTTGGTCATGACCCGGCGCTTTATGCGCCGCAGCGCCTGGCGCAAACCGATCCGGAACGGCTGGTGTCGTCGCACCTGGGGCTGGTGCGCAAAATCGCCTGGCACGTCCATGCGCGGGTGTCGTCGGCCATCGATGTCGAGGATCTGGTGCAGATCGGCATGGTCAGCCTGATCGAGGCGGCGCGGGCGTTCGAGGATCGCGGCCACGCCGCCTTCGCTACCTATGCCACCGTGCGGGTGCGCGGCGCGATGATCGACCAGTTACGCAAGGGTGCGACGCTGGTGCGGTCGGCGATGCGACGGCGGCGCGAATGGGGGGCAGTACGGTCGGCGCTGGAGGGCGGGCTGGGCCGCACCGCGACCGATGCCGAAATGGCGGAAAAGCTGGAGATCACCGTGGAGGCCTATCGCTCGGGAATGGCAGCGACGCATGCGGCGCACACCGAGTCGATCGACGATGTCTATTCCGATCACAGCGACTGGTTCGCCGATGACACGCCGGATGCCCATGCCCAGTTGCAGCAGAAATCGATGCAAAAGGCGATCGCTACGGCCGTGGCGACGTTGCCGGAGCGCGAGGCGATGGTGCTGCAACTCTATTTTGTCGAGGAGCTCAACCTGGAAGAGATCGGCCAGGTGCTGGGCGTCGGCGCGGCGCGGGTCTGCCAGATCAAGAAGGCCGCGCTAGGGAAGTTAAGGGTGAAACTGGGAGGGTGGGACGAGGATTGAGGCGGCGCGCGTCGGTGCGGACGCGCGCCGCCTGCCCCCCGGGACCTCAGGCCGCGACCACCGTCTTGACGCGCCGCCGGGCGGCGGCACCGACAAGGCCGAAGCCGGACACCAGCATCAGCCAGGTTGCCGGTTCGGGCACGCCGCCGGGACCAGGGTCGACGACTTCGGACAGCGACCAGTTCGCCGGCACATAGGCGCCGTTGAAGAAATTCAGCACGACGCCGTTCAGCGCGGCCTGCGTCGCGACTTGGTTGCCCGGGCCGTTGGCCCAGGGGATAATGTAGAACACGTCATCATCCTGGCCGATCGCCGGTGGCCGGTTGAGAAACAGGAAATTGTTCAGCAACGGATCGAATGACAGCGTCGCGGCGTTGAGGACAAAGTTTGCCGGGGCTGTCAGGTTGGGGCCACCCGGCCCATTGTAGCCGGTATAGCCATAGGCGCTGACCGTACCGTCAAATGACGTGCCATCGATCGCCACCGAGATATTGCTGATATCGGTGACCAGATTGCCGGAGCGGTTGCCGGAAAAGGCGCCGGTGAAGACGGTGCCGGTGTTGGATGTGTATCCGAACGTGAAATCGGCTGCGGCGGCCGGCGCGGCGGCGCCGAGCGCTAATGCGGCGAAAACTGTTATCGACTTGATCGACATGCGAAATCGCCCCCTTTTTTGTCACTGCCTGTTCGCGCGTGGCGAACCGCAGACCTGCCTTTGCCCGCAGATCCGAGACAAGGTTACGGAGGGGTTTCCAGCAGGTATTGTAAAAGTTCGCCATGCTTGCGGTGGCACATCATCACCCGGTTGGCGGCGGCGGCAATTTGAACGACAGCGTCACGCCGGCGCGGGTCTGGGCTTCGGCAGCCGCGGCCATCAACGGCCGCGGCGCGCTGAAATAGGCGCGGGGCGTCATCCCCAGGAAGTCGCGAAAGTCGCGATAGAAATGCGACTGGTCGAAATAGGCTGGGTCGAGCGCTTCGCCAAGCGCTTCGCCGACGGCCGTCCGCACCCGCCCCATCGTGTCGAGAAAGCGCTGGCGCCGCATCAGCCGCTTGGGCGGAAAGCCGAAGGCGTCGAGGCAGATGCGATGTAGCGTGCGTTCCGATACGTGCGCGCCTTGCGCAAATTCGGCCGTCGTGGCGGGGCGGGACCGCAGCGCCAGGTCGGCGGCGAGGACCGCGGCACTCACCGGCGGCCGCTGGTCGAGCAGGCCGAGCAGCAGATGTTCGAAGCGGGCGACGCTGTCGGCATCGCAGGTGTCGGCCTGCAATTGCGCGCGCAGCGTCATGCCGTCGATGCCCAGCCGATCCTCCAGCGGCACGACGCGGTTGGCAAGGCGCCCGGCGTCATTGCCGATCAGCCGGTGCCAGCCGATCGCCGACAGGCTGAACCCCACCGTCTTGCCGCCATCGGCCTCGATGCGGCCGTGGCGGTCGGTCGGGCCGAACAGCACGGCATTCTGCGGTGCCGGATCGTCGAAGCCCGGATTGGCGACATGCCAGTTGCCGCCGATCATGAAGCGAACCGCGCCCCATTCCGGATAGAGAAAATCGCTGAGCGGCCCTGGCGCTTCGATGAAATAGAAGAAGGTGACATGGGTTGCAGCCGATCTTGTGGCAGATAGAAGCGCGCAACGACGCCGCCGTCGGGTGACGTGGACGCGGCGGGGGGGTGCGTCAGATCGTGCATTCTCGCTGTTCCCTTCGGCACCTGTTGCTCCCCTGGCGGCTGGCCGTTTTCCGCCTCGCGGCCGAAGCTGGCCGACAGTCTTGCCAAGCAGCCTCCGCCGCGCAACGGTAATTTTGCAAAGCCGCGTCATGGTGTTGCGGGCTTGACCCGGGCCGGCGGGCGCGCTCCAACCCGGCCAGAGACGAAAGGGATGACAATGACCGATAGCCAGCGCCCGCGCCGATCGGTGCTCTATCTGCCGGCCAACCGCGAAAGCGCGATTGCCAAGGCGCGGACGCTGGCCAGCGATGCCGTGATCCTGGATCTGGAAGACGCGGTGCAGCCCGGTGCCAAGGCCGAGGCGCGCGCCGCCGCTGTCGCTGCCGCCCGCGCCGGTGGCTGGGGCGGGCGTGAACTGCTGCTGCGCGTCAACGGCATGGCGACGGCGTGGAGCGCCGAGGATTTCGCAGCCGCGCACGGTGCCGGCTTCGACGCGCTGGTGGTGCCAAAGGTCGATAGCGCCGACGAAGCCCGCGCCGCGGTGGTGGCGGGCGGCGGCCTGCCGGTCTGGGCGATGATCGAAACCCCGCGCGGCGTGCTGGCGGCGCCGGAGATTGCCGCGGTGCCCGGCGTGGTGGCGCTTCTGGCGGGCATGGCCGATCTCGCCAAGGATTTGCGCGCCCGGCCGGATGCAGCGCGCACGCCGCTGCTTTATGCGCTGTCGGCGATCGTGCTGGCGGCGCGGGCATCGGGCAAGCTGGCGTTCGACGGGGTGTTCACCGGGGTGCACGACCTTGACGGGCTGGAAGCCGAGGCGCGGCACGGGCTGATGCTCGGCTTCGACGGCAAGACGCTGATTCACCCGGCGCAGATCGACGTGGTGAACCGGGTGTTTTCACCGACACCTGAGGAGGTTGCCGACGCGGAAGCGCTGATCGCCGCCTATGAGGCCGGGCTGGCGAGCGGGGCGGGGGTGACGACCTTCAGGGGCAAGCTGGTCGAGGTCATCCATGTCGTCGAGGCGAAGCGGGTGCTGGCGCTGGCGGCGGTGGTGCACGACGGAGCAGACACCACTGGGATGACATGACGATGAAGGGGCGCTGCCTGTTTCAGAGCGCTGCACCCGTCAACTCGCAACGCGCGCCGCCGCCACCCCGCAGGCATGGCAAAACGGCGAAAAGGCGCTTTTCCGAGCCGCGCACGCCCCGCAATGATCGAACAGCCCTATGCCGCAATGCGGGCAGAAATCGATGGCTGGGTCCTTCAGATCGACCGGGCGCTCGCAGCCGGGGCAGACCTTCTTGTCTAGCCGCGCCAGCGCTGCGTCATAGCTGAGCACCTCGCGGCGCACCTTGTCGGGCTGTGCCTCGGCCAGCAAGGCTTCGGCGCGATAGCGGTTGAGCGCGACGATGGCATAGCGGCCGACGAGCAGCGTCACGATGATGCCGACAGCAAAGCGCACATAGCCGCCATAGCTGGGCAGATAGGGCACCAGTTCGACGAAAAACGCGAACAGCGCGAAGATGATGAAGCCCCAGACGAACGGCCAGTACTTGCTCTTGCGCTGTCGCACGAACAGCCAGCCGGCAATGGCGAGCAGCGGCAGGGTGAGCGCCAGCCGGTACAGGAACACGCGCAATTCTGAAGCGCGCAGCTCCGCCTCGTATTTCGTCTGCGCGGCGTCGGTGTAGGGCGTGATCGCCGCCTCCGCCCGGTCACGCGCCTGCGATGCATCGAGCATGATCTGGCGCTGCCGCTCCGCCTCGATACGGGCGCGGTCCTCGGCGGCCTTCAGCGCATCGAGCGCGTTGGTGCGCGCGACAAGCTCGGAATCCTGTCCCGGTTGCGCCGTGGCGGTGCGGGTGGCGACCCAGTTCTGAAAGGTCTCGCGCCCGCTGGCATAGGCCTGCCCGGCCGCCTGCAATTTCAGTTCGGCCTGTTCGAGCGGCGGTTGCGCGGCCTCGGCCTGTTTGCCGGCGGCATCGCGCGCCAGCCGCAACGGGTCGACCGCGGCATGGTCGATGAACGCCTCGCGGCTGATCGCGCCATCGACCTGCGGCAGGTCGCCGACGATGACATTGCCCAGCCCGATCAGGAACCCCGCCAGGATCAGCGCGATCAGCCACAGGCCGCGGTTGAACCATTTTTCGGACAGGCGCAGCGATTTGCTCATTCCGGCACGGTGGCGGCTGTTGCCGCCTGCGTCAAACGCCGGCCCAACCCCGATACCAGGCGATGAAGCGCGGAATGCCGGCATCGAGCGGCGTCGCCGGGTCATACCCCAGGTCCGCCCGCGCCGGGGTGATATCGGCCCAGGTCGCCGTCACGTCGCCAGGCTGCATCGGTTGCAGGTCGAGCAGCGGCGTCCGCCCGCATGCCTGGCCGATCAATTCGACAAAGCGCATCAGGTCCTCGGGCGCGTCATTGCCCAGATTATAGACAGCGTGCGGGCTGGCGGAGCCACCGGGCTTGGCCGTGCCATCATCGGCCGGCGGGCGATCCAGTGCCGCCAGCACGCCCGCTGTGATATCGTCGATATAGGTGAAATCACGCTGCATCTTGCCGAAATTGTACAGCGGCAGCGGGGTGCCGCTCAGCACCCGCTCGGCAAAGCGCCACGGCGCCATATCGGGCCGCCCCCAGGGGCCATAGACGGTGAAGAACCTGAGCCCGGTCAGCGGGATGCGATAGAGGTGGGCATAGCTTTCGGCCATCAGTTCATTGGCCTTTTTGGTTGCGGCGTAAAATGACACCGGCCGGTCGGCGCGCGCTTCGGCGCCGAACGGCAGCGCCGATGTGTCGCCATAGACCGACGATGACGAGGCATAGACCAGGTGCCGCACCCCGGCGTGGCGGGCGAGTTCGAGGATCTCCAGCGTGCCGGCGAGGTTGCTATGGGCATAATCGCGCGGCGCCTCGATCGAATGGCGCACCCCGGCCTGCGCCCCCAAGTGAACGATCGCATCAACGCCTTCGCCGGCGATGGCGGCACTGAGTTCGGCTTGGACCGCAAAATCCGCGCGGGCAAAGCGAAACGCCGGGTGCGACCCGATCAACCGGTCGAGCCGCGCCTGTTTCAGCGCCACCGGGTAATAGGCATTGAGATTGTCGATGCCGATGACCGAATCGCCGCGATCGAGCAGGGCACGCACGACATGCGCGCCGATGAACCCGGCCGCCCCTGTAACAACGACACGCATCCTGTGGTCTCTCCGGCTGTTGCGGCTCATACTTGCTTTGGAAACGGGTTCGCGGCTAGGGATTTGCGTGTTCGTTTCGCAAAACACCGGTCGCGAGCCGCATATGAAGGACATCAGGCCTTGTCCATGATGGCGATAACGGCGGTAACGGCTGGCGCGGCGCTGGTGATTGCGCTGCTGGTCGGCTGGCAGGCGCGCGCGATCGGCAGCTTTTTCCGCTTGCTCGACTATCCGGATACCGATGGCGGCCGCAAACGCCACAGCGCGGTGACACCGCTGGTCGGTGGCCTCGCGGTCATGCTCGCCGCGGTCGGCGCCGCGCTGTTCGTCAATCTTTTCTATCCCGCTATCCACCTCGTCTGGCTCGCCGGCACGGTGGCGTCGATGTATCTGATCGGCGCCACCGATGATCGCTTTCACCTGTCGCCGGTGTTCCGGCTGGGCGCGGCGCTGACCGTGCTGGTGCTGGTGACCAGCGATGCGCCGGATTTCAGCCTCGCCTTCCTGCGCTTTGCCGGGCAGGACCGAGTGTGGCTGCTGGGCCCGTGGGGCGATGCCTTCACGTTGCTCTGCCTGCTCGGGCTGCTCAACGCCGTCAATCTCGCCGATGGCAAGAACGGCATCGTCATCGGCATGGGGTTGATCTGGACGCTGGTGCTGGCGTTCCATGCGCCGCTGGCGATGCAGCCGGTGCTGGCGGCGGTCGGGGTGGCGCTGGCGGTGATGGGGGTGTTCAACCTGGCCGGGAAACTGTTTCTCGGCGATGGCGGCTGCTACGCGATTTCGGCGCTGTTCGGGCTGCTCGCCATCTACGCCTATAACCATGATTTCGAAACGATGCGCGCCGATGACGTGGCGGTGATGTTCGTCATTCCGGTCATCGATACGGTTCGGCTGATGACGGTGCGGGTGCTGCAACGCCGCTCGCCGTTCGAAGGCGACCGCGATCACCTGCATCACCATCTCCACGCCAGCATCGGCTGGCCGCGCGGGTTGTTTGTCTATCTCGCCATGGTCGGCGTGCCGAACGCCGCGGCGCTGATCTGGCCGGGCACCGGGCTGGTGTGGCTGGCGGTATCGCTGCTGACGTATGTGGGCGTGATGATGGCAACGCGCTTTGCCAGCCAGGAAACCGCCGGCCGCCCCGCCGAGTAAGACCGTGCAGGCGGCACCGCGAAGCGACGCGTCGCCGCACCGGGGGCGCTTTTCTGTTGCCCCGGCGCGCCGACTGACTTAGGTCCGGCGCCTCGCCGTTGGGGCGTCGCCAAGTGGTAAGGCACCGGTTTTTGGTACCGGCATTCGTAGGTTCGAATCCTGCCGCCCCAGCCAGCATCTCTGGCGTTGGAACATTTTGGTTTTGGCGGCAGGCAGGGGTTCGAATCCTGCCGCCCCAGCCAACGCGCTGTGTTCGGGTCAACGTCCCTGCCAGACCGGACGGCGCTTAGCGGCGAAAGCGGCTGGGCCTTCCTGGGCGTCTTCGCTCAGATAGGCCGGTTCAGAGGCGTGGCGGGCGGCGGCGAGGGCGGCGGTGCGGCCCATCTCGGTGGCCAGCAGCACGGTGTCGCGGCCAGCCTGCACCGATAGCGGCGCGCCGTCCAGAATCTCCGTGGCCAGTTCCAGCGCGCATTCGACCACCTGTCCCGGTTCGGCGAGGCGGTTGACCAGGCCGATTTCATAGGCGCGCTGGGCGGTGATCGGTTTGCCGGTCAGGATGATCTCCATCATGATCCGCTGCGGAATCATGTGGATCAGCGGCGCCGCCCAGGGCGAGGAGCGGCCGACCTTGACTTCGGTGATGGCAAAGCGCGCGCCGGTGCTGGCGACGCACAGGTCGCAGCCTTGTGCCAGCATCCAGCCGCCGGCGAACGCCACCCCGTTGACCGCGGCGATGGTCGGCTTGGTCACCCGGACATTGTCGCCGAGCATCGGGAACAGCCCCGGCGGCGGCACCTGCATCCGGGTTTCGGTCATCTCCTTCAGGTCACCGCCGGCACAAAACGCCTTGTCGCCGGCACCGGTCAGGATGGCGATGCGCAAAGCCGGATCGTTCTCGAATCGGTCCCAGGCGGCGAACAGGCCGTCGCGGATGTCGCGGGTCAGCGCGTTGCGGCTTTCGGGCCGATTGAGGGTGATGATCGCGATGCCATCGGCGCGCTTGTCGAACAGGACGGCGTCGGTCATTTCAGAACCCTCTCTGGCGGATGGCATGGGCGGCGCGGTCGAGCTCATCCTGAAAATCCGGATGGGCGATGGCGACCAGCCGGCGAGTGCGCTCTGCGAGCGTCTGGCCCTTCAGTTCGGCAGCGCCGAATTCGGTAACAATGACATCGGCCTCGCTGCGCGCGGTGGTGACCGGGCCGGACAGGCTGGCGGTGATCTTGCTGATGGTGCCGGATTTTGCTGTGGCGGCGAGCGCGATGATCGAGCGGCCGCCGGCGGAGCGCGACCCGGCGCGGACGAAATCGACCTGGCCGCCGGTGCCGCCCATATAGACGCCGCCGGTCGCTTCGGCGTTGACCTGGCCGGTCAGGTCGACCTCCATCGCCGAATTGATCGAAACGAGGCGATCGATGCGAGCGAGGACGCCGGCGTCATGGGTGTAATCGGTGCTGCACATCCGCATGGCGGGGTTCTGGTGTGCCCAGCGATAGAGGCGGGCCGTACCGATCAGCGCGCCGTTGATCGAGACGCCGGTGTCGAAGCTTTTGCGGGCGTTGGTGATGACGCCGGCTTCGACCAGATCGACCAGCCCGTCGCCGAGCATGCCGCTGTGAACGCCCAGGTCCTTGCGGTCGATCAGCAGGCGCAGAATCGCATCGGGAACCGCGCCGACACCGGTCTGGATGACCGCGCCGTCGCCGATATAGGCGGCGGCGTGGCGGGCGATGGCTTCGTCGGTCGCGGTGATGGGAGCGGCGGCGACTTCGACCGGCGGGCGCGAAACAGGGATGGCGTGGGTGATCTGCGCGCCGGGCAGGGTTTCGCCGTGGGTGAACGGCACCTGGTCGTTGATTTCGGCGATGACGACACGGGCGTGGGCGACGGCGGCGCGGACATAGTCGCCGATCAGGCCCAGGCTGTGGTTGCCATCGGCATCGGCGGGGCTGACCTGGATGAGGGCGACGTCGCAGCCGATGATCCCGGCGGTTATCATCGGGCCGATCTGGCCGACATGGCAGGGAATGATGTCGAGCACGCCGGCCTTGCTCATGCCGCGCAGCGCGCCAATGGCACCCATGCTCGACAGGCGAAAGCTGGCGGCCGTGGCGGGTGTGAACAGGCCGGAGAAGCTGGTGCCGATGAACGCCGACAGGTCGCCGATGGCGTAGCCTTGCGCGATCAGCGCTTCGACAAGCGTGGACGGCTCGCCGCAGGCCTGGCCGATGATGATGCGGTCACCGCGGCGGATGAAGCGGGCAAGGTCGATCAACGGCCGACTTGCGCCAGCAGCGCCTGGGCGCGGGCCAGATGCGGGCGATCGAGCATCCCGCCGTTATAGCCGATCGCACCAACGCCGGGGTTGGCGGCGAAGATGGCAACGATATCGCGGGCGGCGGCAAGTTCGGCGTCGCTCGGCGTAAAGGCGCGGTTGATGACATCGACTTGCGCCGGGTGGATCGCCAGCATGCCGCGAAACCCGTCGCGGCGGACCTGTTCGGCGCGCTTCTGCAGGCGTTCGAGGTCGCGGAAATCGCCCTGGATGGTTTCGATGGGCAGCACGCCGGCGCTGGCGGCCCCGATCAGGCACAGGCTGCGCGCCAGCTGATAGGTGAAACCATAGCTGCCGTCGGGGTTCAGGTTTTCGCTGGCCCCGATCGAATCGGCGAGGTCTTCGGCGCCCCAGCTCATTGCCGCCAGGCGGGGCAAGCCGGCATAATCGCCGGTGGTGAACATCGCCGACGCGGTTTCGGTGACGATGGCGATGACCCTGGTGCTGCCGGCTTCGGTGCCGAACGCAGCTTCAAAGGCCGACAGATAGTGATCGAGCCGTTCGACATCGGCGCGGCCGCGCGATTTGGGTAGCATGATGCCGCCAGGCCGGCCGGGCATGATCGCGGCGAGATCGGCAAGCGCGTGCGGGCCATCGAGCGGGTTGATGCGTACCCACAGGCGTTCACGGCCGGCCGGTTGCGCGTCAAGGCAGGCGCGAACAAGGCGACGGGCGAGCGGCTTTGCGTCGATGGTGACGGCGTCTTCCAGGTCGAAAACGGCGATATCGGCGGCGCTGGCAGCGGCCTTGGTCATTTTCTTCTCGCTGTCGCCGGGGGCGAACAGCCAGGATCGGGTTCTGAAAGCGTCGGTCATGGCAGCAATTCCTGTGATCGCCCCCGTGATCGTGGCGCGACCGTCAACGGCATTTGGCCCGGCGGAGCCGGTTTCGACAAGCGCTTTGACAAATGCGCCGGCGCGCATGGATTGCGGCAACCGCGGCGCTGGTCATAAAGAAGACATGGCCGGCGGTGGCCGGGGGAGTAGTCGGGGCGGCATGAATATCGCGATGTTCCTGGAGATGGCGGCCGAGGCCGAGCCCGATCGCATAGGGCTGGTCTGCGATGGCCAGCGCTGGTCCTATGCCGAACTGCTGGCGGCGGCACAGGGGGCCGCTGCGCTGATCCGCGCCAGCGGCTGCGCCCATGTCGCGCTGCTCGATGAGAGCAGCGAGGCGGCCGCCATCCTGTTGTTCGGCGCAGCGCTGGCCGGCGTACCTTATGTGCCGCTCAACTACCGGCTGCCCGATACCGATCTGGCGGCGCTGCTGGCGCGTATCGCGCCGGCGCTGATCGTCGGCGATACGGCGCGCCTCGACCGGCTGGTCGCGCCCGGCAGCAGCCGCGTGCTGTCGCGCGCCGAACTGGTCGAAGCGGCACGCACCGCGAGCGATACGGCAGCGGCGGATGACGGTGACGGCATCGCCATCCAGCTGTTCACCAGCGGTACCACCGCGGCCCCCAAGGCGGCGATTCTGCGCCACGCCAATCTGGTGTCCTATATCCTCGGCACGGTTGAATTCGGCTCGGCGCCGGATGGCGATGCGGCGCTGGTCAGCGTGCCGCCCTATCATATCGCCGGCATCGCCGCGCTGCTCAGCTCGGTCTATGCGCAGCGCCGCATCCTGCTGCTGCCGGCGTTTGATCCGGCCGACTGGATTGCTCTTGCGGCGGCCGAAAAGGCCAGCAACGCCTTTGTCGTGCCAACAATGCTGGCGCGGATCGTCGAGACGCTCGACGCGCAGCCGGCCGACCTGTCCAGCCTCAGGGCGATTGCCTATGGCGGCGGCAAGATGCCGATCGAACTCATCGGCAAGGCGCTGGATCGTTTTCCTGCCACCGGTTTCACCAATGCCTATGGCCTGACCGAAACCAGCTCGACGATTGCCCTGCTCGGCCCCGATGAACACCGCGCCGCGCATGGCTCCGATGATCCGGTGCTGCGTGGCCGGCTGGCCTCGGTCGGCACGCCCTTGCCCACCGTCGAGATCGAAATCCGCGACGAAGCCGACCGGGTGCTGCCGCCGGGGGAGTCGGGCGAAATCCATGTGCGCGGCGAGCAGGTGTCGGGCGAATATCGCGAGCGCAGCGCGCTCGATGCGGACGGTTGGTTCCCCACCCGCGATGCCGGCTGGATCGATGCCGATGGCTATCTGTTCCTGTCGGGCCGCGCCGATGACGTGATCGTGCGCGGCGGCGAAAACATCTCGCCCGGCGAAATCGAGGACGCGCTGCTCACCCACCCCGCCATCGCCGATGCGGCGGCAGTGGCGATCCCGTCGCTGGAATGGGGGGAGGCCATCGGCGCCGCGCTGGCGCTGCGTGCCGGGCATGACCGGCCATCGGATGACGAGATCAAGGCGCTGGTGCGCGCCCGTCTGCGGTCGTCACGCGTGCCCGAAGCCATCGTCGTGGTGCCTGCCTTGCCCTATAACGAGATGGGCAAATTGCTGCGCCGCGAGGTGCGCAAGCTGTTTGCTGACTGATGCCACCGTAACCCGTTCCGACGAGAAGGGCCTCCGGCGGGCAGGGCCGACGGCCCTGCACCCATTTTGCTTGGGTCAGGTCCCAGACTTCGAAACCGGTGCCCGGCCAATCGATCGGGTGCAGGGCCGTCGGCCCTGCCCGCCGGAGGCGCTGGCCTTGATTTGCCATGAGCCCGCGCTGCGCCGTCACCGCTGCGCCGGCGCCGCCGAAAGCGCGCGGCTGGTCAGCGCGGTCAGGCCGCTGCGGCGGGGCAGGGTGGCCGGCGTCCTGATGTTGCTGGCCAGCCCCAGCGTCGCCAGAGCCCGGATGAACCACCAGCCGATATCGATCTGGCCGGGGTAGAGCCCGTGGCGGGCGGAGCTGGGAAAGGCATGGTGGTTGCCGTGCCAGGCCTCTCCCATCGTCGGGATCGCCAGCCAGCCGACGTTGCTGGCCTGGATGGCGGCATCATCGACCGACCAGTCATCCGGCCCGCCGGTGTGGGCGAGGTAGGAAATCAGCCAGTGCATCGTCGTGCACGCCGACACGCGCACGAACACGCCCCACACCAGCCACGGCCAGCCGCCGAGCGCGAACAGCAGCAGGGCCAGCGGCAGTTGCTGCGCCATCCAGGTCGCCTGCAGGAAGCGATAGAAGCGGTCCTGCGTAATGTGCGGGCCGGGGTCGAAAGCCGGCGGGTGATCGAGCACGAGCTTGAGGTTGAGATAGGTCAGCCCCTCCAGCGGCATCGGCAGGCCGTGGCGCAGGAACCAGTGGCAATCGTGCTGCCGCTGTGCCCAGTCGCGCGTGTCGTGCAGCCGGATCGTCCAGATCGGCCCGCCCATGCCGACCAAAGTGCCGAGATAGATCAGCCCATATTCGACCCATTTCGGGCAATCGAAACTGCGGTGGATCAGCCGGCGGTGAAATCCGACCGAATGCCCGGCGCACAGGGTGATGCCGGCGGTGACGAGGAACACGGCGAAACTGTCCCACGCCAGCGTTGCCGGGGCAAAGGCGATGGCCGCGCCGAACATGGCGATGTTCCAAAGCGATCGCGGCGCATCCCAGACGACGCGGCCGTGCAGCGCGGACGCCGCCTCCAGCCCGGTCAGCGAATGGACGCGATAGGCGCCACTGACAGCTTCACCCGCGACGGCGCCGGGCGCTGGCATGTTCATCGGACAGGCTCCAGGTGGCAGGGTCGATGGCTTTGGGGACAGGTGCGAGGCTGCCGCGATAGGCGATGAGCAGGCCGAACAGCGGCAGGTCGATGCACACGTCAAAGGCAAAGCGGCCGCGCACCTCGGTCTCGCTGGCGCTGATGCGCGGCGCCAGCAGCAGCGGCAGGCGCAGCGGGCCGCACTGCCAGCGCCGCAGTTGCATCGCATGGCCGCCGGGAATGGCGACGAGATCGAAACCGAACGCCAGCGGGCCGAAATGTTCGGTGACCAGGCCATCGCGCCGGGTCAGGCGGCTGTGGAACGCCTGTCCGGCAAACCGGCGTTCCCAACGTTCGGAATCGCCGTTGCGGAGAAGGCGGACGTGCAGCGGCACTGCCACCGCGCTGTCTGGAAAGCCGATGATGCGCGCCACCAGTCGCGCGATGATCCCGGTGCCGCGCTGCACCGCCGCCACGCCGCGCGCTTCGATGTCCGGCTCGTCGCCGTGCATTGCGGCCACCGCCGCCGGCATCGCGCCGCTGTCACCCCACACGCCCATCACAGCACCCGCGCCGCCAGCGCCGAATCGGGCCGCCAGCAGGTGTCACGACGGCCGCGCACCCGGTAGCGGTTGCGCGCCAGCAGGTCATAGGCGGCATCGCGCAACGAGCGCGGGATGATCGTGCCCAGCGCCGCCAGCAGCGACCAGCGGCCACCCAGCAGCCGCAGCAGGCCGATGGCCGCGTCGGACCTCCCGGTGATGACGCCATCCACCACCAGCAGATGCGTGTCGAACCTGTCCGCCGCGATGTCGAGGTGCGCATACAGCCCGCGCCCGATCGGCCCCTGCGCCGGGGTGACGCGAATGCGGCCGCCGCGGTCCTGCGTCATCAGCCAGCGCACAAAGCCCGAACACATGATGCATTCGCCGTCATAGACGAACAGCGGCGCGTCATCGGCAAAGGCCGGCACGCGCGGGTCTCGGCGATAATCCTGTGTCATGCCTCAGCCTTTCCGGCCTTGCCGCGGCCCAATAGCCCGGCGACTTTGCCACCCAATTTGATCAGCCCGGCGATCTGGCTGCGCGGCAGGCGGATCATCTGTTCGTACCATCGCACCAGCGTCGTCACGAATTCGAGCATCGCCAGCAGCCGCCCCAGCGCCACCCGGCCGACACGCGGGTCGGCGCGGGCGTCATCGACACAGGCGACCAGGGCGGCGTGCACCGGGTCGATCTCGCGTTCCTTGCGGCCGTGGGCGATGCGCGCGATGATTTCCCACAGGTCGGTTTCGGCCTCATAATGGTCGCGCCGGTCGCCGAGCATCGGCACCCGCCGCACCAGGCGCCAGCCCTGCAATTCCTTCAATGAATTCGATACGTTGGAGCGCGCCAGCGCCAGGCTGTCGGCGATGTCCTCGGCGGTCAACGGTGCTTCGGCCAAATAGAGCAGCGCATGGATCTGCGCCACCGACCGGTTGACCCCCCATTGGTCGCCCATGTCACCCCAGTGCAGGATGAAACGCTGGACGGCCGGCGGCAACGTGTCTGCAGTTTCTGTCATGACAGAAATATCAGGCGAAACAGGCGGCGAGTCAAGCGCGACGGGGTGCGGCATATCGGCCTTTGCCTAGACCGCGCAGTTCACCGCGTCATAGGCGAACAGCTGCAAACTATCCTCGTTCTGGATCGGGCCTTGCCCGAAACTCGCCGGGTCCTTGCCCTGAAATTGCAGGCCGAGCAGCCGCGACTGGGTCTGCACCAGCGTCGTGCGCGCCAGCCGTGCCGCCTCGTATCGCCGCAACCCGGCATCCGCGCCAAAGCCCGAAAGGCAGCGCGCCAGCACCATCGCATCCTCGATGGCGGTCGCGGCGCCCTGGCCCATGAACGGCAGCATCGCGTGTGCCGCATCGCCAAGCAGCGTCACCCGGCCGGCGATCCAGCTGTCCAGCGGCGCCCGCGCGTGCAGTGCCCATTTGTACAATTGGTCGGCCGGCGTCGCATCGATCATGGCGCGCAGGTTCGGCTCGGCATCGTGGAAATGCCCGGTCAGTTCGGCAATCGTCGATGGGATCGCCCAGCCTTCCTGGTCCCACCCCTCCAGGTTGACGAAGGCGGCATAATTGACCAGCGCGCCGCCGCGGATCGGGTAGCGCATGAACAGCCGCCGCTCGCCGATCCAGATGCCCGGCGGCAGGGCTTGGGTGGCGGCCGGCAAAGCCGCCAGCGGCACCACCCCTCGCCACGCCACCTGGCCGGTAAACAATGGCGCCGCGGTGGCGAAACAGGCCTCGCGCACCACCGATTTCACGCCATCGGCGCCGATCACCAGGTCGGCGTGTCGGTGGTCGCCATTGGCAAAATGCAGCGCCGCGCCATCGGCGGTGTGATCGATCTCGGTCAGCCGCTGCGACAACGTGATGGCACCCGGTGCGGCGACGACGACCGCATTGGCCAGCATGGCGTGCAGGTCGGCGCGGTGGACATGGGTATATGGCGCGCCATATTGGCGCTCCACTGCCGCGCCGCGTTCGCGCTCGATGAGCACGCGGCCGTCGCGCAGGTCCTGGGTCCATTGCCGGTCGGGCACCACCCCCAGCCGCTCGATGTCAGCGCCAAGTCCGAGATGGATCAACACGCGGCTGGCGTTGGGGCTGAGCGTGATGCCGGCGCCGACTTCGCCCAGCACGGGCGCCTGTTCCAGCACGCTGACCGCTACGCCGGCGCGCGCCAGCGCCAGCGCGCAGGTCAGTCCGCCGATACCCGCGCCGATGATGGTGACATTCATGGTGGATTTCTGGCCCGGATGGCCACCACCGGCGCGGCCCGCGGCGCGATCATCCGGCTAACGGATAGGCACCGGCGGTCAGACCCCCATCATCCCCGCCGTCGAGGCGCCATCGATGCCATATTCCGACCCCGAGATGAACCCGGCTTCGTCGCTGGCGAGGAACGCCACCAGCGCCGCCACTTCGCTGACCTGCGCCATGCGCTTCAGCGGCGCCATGCCTTCGAATTGTGCCCGCGCCGCAGCCGGGTCGGGCGACCGGTCGATGACGGTGCGGATCATGTCGGTTTCGACAACGCCGGGGTGGATGGTGTTGCAGCGGATGCGGGTGCCGGCGTTGGCACAGTGCAGCGCCACCGATTTCGACAGCGCGATCAGCGCCGCCTTGGTGGTGGAATAGGCGATGTAATTGGCCATCGGGCGATAAGCGTTCATCGACGAATTGATGATGATCGATCCCGTCGCGCCGCCGGGGTTGGAGCGCATCGCGGCGACCGCGGCCTTGGCGGTGAGCATGACGCCGGTCAGGTTGACGGCGAGCAGAGCCTCCCACGCGTCCGGTGTGATGCTTTCGACGCTGCCGTCACCGGTTTCCATGCCGGCATTGGCAAAGACGATATCGAGCCGGCCGTAGCGCACTGCGATATCGGCCATCAGCGGCGCCCAGCCGGCGACATCCTCCACCCGGGCGGGGTGAAAACTGGCGCCGGTTTCGGCGGTCAACGCGGCGGCGGCGACAGCGTTCGATCCGGTAAAGGCAACCTGCGCGCCATCGGCCACCAGTCGCCGCACCGTGCCGGCGCCGATGCCGGATGTGCCGCCGGTGACCAGCGCGACCTTGCCCAAAAACCGCATCGCCAAAGCTCCTTATCTGACTCCCTCCCCGCAGCCGCAGGCGACGCCTTCGCGTCAACGCGGAGAGAGAGTTCAGGCACCATGCCCCAAGCCTCGCCATTCGCGAACCTGTGCTTTGTCAAAGGTGACGCGGCGCCTTGCTGCGACCATGATGCCGCGCAGTACAGACCCACAGGAGTGTTCCGCCATGGCCGATATCGACCCGCAAGCTGCCGGCATGGCGCGTTCCGCCGGGATCAGCTGGACCGACCTGATGCTGACCGATGCCCGGCCGGTGCCGGATTTCCTGCAACAGGAATCCTATCGCTATCGCGGCTCCGATCCGGTGCCGGTGGCGCGCTATACCAGCGCTGAATTCGCCGCGCGCGAAGTCGCTGACATGTGGCCCAATGTCTGGCAGTTCGCCGCGCGCGAGGAGGACCTGCCCGAAATCGGCGACTACATCGTCTATGAAAATGCCGGGCGGTCGTATCTCGTGTCGCGGCAGGACGATGGCAGCGTGCGGGCCCTCCACAATGTCTGCCTCCACCGTGGCCGCAAGCTGCGCACCGAAGATGGCACCGCCGACAATTTCACCTGCCCGTTCCACGGCTTTACCTGGAACAAGGCCGGCGCCCTGCACGACATTCCCTGCCGCTGGGATTTTCCGCATCTGCGCGACGAAAACATGGCGTTGCCCGAAGCCGAGGTCGGTCGCTGGGGCGGCTATATCTTCCTGCGCGAAAACCCGGGTGGGCCGTCCCTCGCCGAATATCTGGCGCCGCTGCCTGAACATTTCACCCGCTGGAAGCATGAGGAATGCACCACCGCGGTCTGGGTCGGCAAGGTTATACCGGCGAACTGGAAGGCGGTGATGGAGGCCTTCATGGAAAGCTGGCACACCGTCGTCACCCATCCGCAGTTGCTGCCCTTCACCGGCGATGAGAACGCCGCCTACTGGACCTGGGGCGACAATGTGAACGTCAACCTGGTGCCGTTCGGCATCGTGTCACCGCACATCGACCCGACCGGCAAGCCCGAACAATGGATCGTCGATGAATTCATCAAGTTCAACGGCCGGTCGGCGGACAGTTATGACGAAAGCGCCGATGCCTTTGCGGTGACGGTGCCCGATGGCATGACCGCGCGCCGCGCCCTGGGCGAAGCGATGCGCGACAACTACAGCAAGGCCTTCGGGCGCGACCATAGTCATGCCACCGACGCCGAACTGCTCGACGCGCTGGTCTATAATGTCTTCCCGAATTTCGCGCCGTGGGGCGGTTTCATGCCCAATATCGTCTATCGCTTCCGCCCCGGTGTCGATGTCGATCATTGCCTGATGGAGGTGCGGGTGCTGACCCGGGTGCCGCCCGGCGAGCCGATTCCGCGCGGCGTGCCGATGAAGCTGCTGGGGCCCGACCAGCCCTGGACCGATGCCGCCGAACTGGCAGTGCTCGGCGACGTCTTCGAACAGGACATGGCCAACCTGCCCTATGTGCAGGATGGCATGAAGGCGTCGAAAACCGGGGTGATCAACCTGGCCGACTACCAGGAAATCCGCATCCGGCATTTTCACCAGACGCTCGACAAATATCTGGGGGAATAGGGGACGCGACGCCCCATTAATCTGTCATCCCGGGCTTGACCCGGGACCCGGTTTTCTTGGGCAAGTTTGCAGAAGAAAGCTGGGTCCCGGGTCAAGCCCGGGATGACCTTAAAGTGGTCAGAACTTCGCCGACACCCCGAGCTGGAACGTCCGGCCCAGCACATAGGTGTTGTTGTCGATGCGCGAGCCGTTCAGCGTCTGGAATTCCTGATATTTCACATTGGTCAGGTTGCGCGCCTCGAACTTGGCTTCCAGGTTGAAACCGCCGATTTCAAAGCCCTGCCGCATCACGAAATCCAGCCGCAGGCCGGGCTTTTCAACGAGGTCGGGCTGGCCATTGGGCCCACGCTGCGTCGAACGGTTGCTGGCATAATTGATCAGCAGCGTCTGTTCCGACAGGCTGTCCTGGTCCTGGAAGCCCAGTTGCAGATTGGCGACATGGTCCGACTGGCCGGTCAGCGGCTGCCCATCGCGGAACAGGTCGGACGCCGGGCGGACTTCACCCGAGAACGGGAAGATCGTCGTGTCGCCGTCCTTCACGTTGATACGCGAATCGCTGTAGGTATAGTTGACATTGACCAGCAGGCGGCGGCTGGCGAACAGCGCCGCATCCGAAATCGCATCGAGCGGGAAGTATTTCTGCACTTCGAACTCGAACCCGTACAGCCGCGCCTTGGGGGCGTTGGCAAAGGTCGTGTTGAAGGTGCCGCCGACGTTGAACGCCACCGTCTCGATCGGGTTGGTGATGTCCTTGTAGAAACCGCCGATGGTGATGCGCTGGTCGCGGCCGAAATAATATTCGTAGCGCGCTTCCAGGTTGACCAGCTGGCTGTCGATCAGGAACTGGTTGCCGAACGAGGTACGGTCGGTGTCGGTGTCAAAGAAGGTCTGCGGCGCCAGTTCGCGGAACTGCGGGCGGGCGATGGTCTTTGATGCCGAGAACCGCGCCTGCATGTCTTCGGCGAAGTTCCAGGTCAGCGTGCCGCCGGGCAGGAAATAATCATTGTTCAGTTCGGTGCGGATGGTCTGGTCGGCGTTGACACCGAACACATCGATCGGGTCGATGAACTCCTTGGCGGTTTCATAGCGGACGCCGGCAGTGAACTGCACGCCGTCGAACGGTTCGATCTCGAACTGGCCATAGCCTGCGTGGATGGTCAGGCCCGCGTTGTACACCGGCGCCGTCGTCGACACGGTGTTGAGAATGATGCCGAAATTATAGACGTTGAAATCCGACAGCAAGAAATCCGGGCGTTCCTGCGTCACACCGAGCGGCAGCGCACCATTGACGTTGTAGCGATAGTCGAACCGGCTCGAGGTGCGCTTGCTGTCGGTATAGGCGTAACCGGCGGTAAAGCGCATCGGGAACGGCCCGCCTTCGACCTTGTAGCCAAGGTCGGCACCGGCGCCATAGACGTTCTCGTTCAAGCGGCTGAACGCCACCGTGCTGGCCTGGCCGGGGCTGCGCAGATCGTTGACGAAATCCTTGGCAGCCAGGCTGAAGGCATAGTTATTCTGGCGCTCATAAGGGGCTAGACGCTTCGAATTTGCATAGGTGCCGCGGATATCGAGGCTGAGATTGTCGAACTTGAACTCGCCAACGGCTTGCGTGTCGATCAACTGGCGCTGGAAGGTGCCAGTGAAGTTGCGATTGAGCAGCACGTCGCTGCCGACGTTGGTGTCGTCACGGCCCGACTGGATGCGGGCTTCCTTGATGGTGTCGTTCAGATAGATATTGGTCAGCCGGATCTTGTGCTCACCGAACTCAAAGCCCAGCCCGAGCAGGCCGTTGATGACAACGCGGTTTTCGGTCGAAACAAAGCGGAAATCCTGGTCGGGGCGCAGGATCGGCGTGCCGCCGGGGCCGATGGCCTCGCCGTTGGACAGCTGCTGGAGGCCGGCCTTGGTCTGCCAGTCGGTGCTCCAGCCGGCCGCGGCAATGATGCCAAAGCGGTTTTCACCAAAATCCCACGCCTTGCCGGCCGAAAAATTGACGCCCCAATTGATGGGCAGGTCGTTGTTGGCCTGGATCAGGTTGGTTTCGGAATTGGTCAGGCTGGCAGCGATGTCCTGAATCTGGCGCTGCGTGAAATTGGGGCCAACGGCGAGAATCTTGCCCTGCGACTGCGAATCGGCCAGGCCCTTGGGGATTGCCAGGCGATCGTCGACGTAGCCCAGCACGCTCTTGGAGCTGCCCTGGAAGACATAACCGAGCTGGCCGGTGGTAGCGGTGTTGCCGCCGATGCTGCCGCCGATTTCAAGGAAGGGTTCGTCGGGAACGGCGCGGGTGGTCAGGTTGATGACACCGCCGCCGAATTCGCCGGGGAAGTTGGCGGAATAGCTTTTCTGGACGACCGACGAGGCCAGCACGCTGGTCGGGAACAGATCGAGCGGCACGACGCGGCGCAGCGGATCCGGCGACGGGATCGGCAAGCCGTTGAGCAGCGCCAGCGAATAGCGTTCGCCAAGGCCGCGGACATAGACGAACTTGCCGCCGACCACCGAAAGACCGGTGACGCGCTGGAGGGCGCCGGCGATATCGCCTTCACCGGTGCGCGCGATATCGGCCTGGGTCAGCACCGAGGCGACTTCGCGGCTGGCGCGGATGGTGTTGGGAATGCGCTTGCCGATGACGACGATTTCGCTGCTGCTGCCACCGGGAGCGGAGATTTCGACCTCTTCCTCGGGAACTTCGACCACGTCGGTGGCAGGCGCCGCCGGCGCGGCGGTCGCCGGTTCGGCAGGGACGGCCTGGGCAAACACGGGACCGCCCAGTGTGGTGGTGAGGAGCAGGAAGCTGCCCAGCTTGGTCTTGAACGTCATGGCGTTGGCCCCTTGGTCTCGCGTGTCCGGCGTCCGGCGGCTGGCCGGTTGCGGAAAGGCCGGGGCGGCAACGGCGCCGCCCCGGCGTCGCGGCTTAGCTGCCGGTGTTGGCGGGCGCCGTCAGGCACGATGTGGCGCCGGTGCCGACGCCGCAGGTCCAGCCGGTGTACCAGGTGTCGGTGGCATTGCGGAACGCGCCGACATAGGTTGCCGCATCAAAGAAGCTGTTGATCGTGCTGGGGTTGAAGCCAACCGCAGCGATTTCGTTGGCGCCCGGCAGGAAGATGCCCGTCAGCGTCAGCGTCACCGGCGGCAGCAGATTGTTGTTGCCGGTGATCAGCGGCGTGATCAGCGTGAGCGGCACGTCGGTTTCGTCACGGGCGGCGGTCGGGCAGCCAAAGATCACCGAACGGAACACCGGTGCGCCGGTTTCATCGACGGCGGCATCGGCCGCAGCGACGGTCTGCGCGCCATCGATGTCGAGGCACGAGTTGGTCGTGTTCGAAACTATGCCGTTGAACAGGCTGTAATCGGTGCCGCCGCGCAGCAGGATCGGATCCGACGGACGGTTGCTGATGAAGGTGAAGTTCGACAGGCGGATGTTGGAACGCGGCGTGCGGGTTTCGAACCCGGCGGTTTCGGCTTCGATGATACGGTCACCGCCGGTGCTGCGCTGAATGGCGAGGACGTACTGGATGAAGCCCTTGTAGCCGAGATCGGTATCGAGATTGTCATCGTCGTTGCCGGTCAGCACGAGGAACTTGGCATTCACGCGGCCGCCGAACCATTCGATGCCGTCATCCGAGCTGTTGTGGACCTGGATGTTGCTGAACGTGGTGCCCGAACCGACGCCGGCAAGGGTGATGCCGTTGAGTTCGTTGCCGGGCGACACTTCGAAACCCGGGTAGCGAACCTGGACGAAGCGGATGCGGCCGCTGTTGTCCGACGGCGAGGCGCCGCCGTAGAATGCGCCGGTCAGGCCTTCGACCGCCGACTGGCAGCCCACGGTGCCGCCGGTGACGCCGGCGCCGATGCAGGTGTGGATGGGAGCACGGCCGAGGATGACGATGCCGCCCCACTGGCCGATGCTGTTTTCATTCACCGCGCCTTCGATGTTCGAGCGGCTAGTGAAGATGATCGGGTTGGTCGCGGTGCCTTCGGCAAACAGCTGCGAGCCGCGGTTGACGACCAGCGCGTCGGCACCGGCGGAACCGAAGATCACCGTGCCGGGATCGATGGTCAGGATGCCGGCAGCGGCACCGGCCGTCGGGGCGGCCGGGTCGGCGCCCAGATCGGTACCGATGTTGACGCGGCCCGACAGCGAATAGATGACCCCGCGCAGATTGCGCAGCGTCAGATTGCCTGTGATGGTGCCCGAAAGCTGGCAATTGCGGGTGTTGTTGATGATGCCGACATTGGCAGTGCCGGTCGGGCAGCTGTCGGCAGGGCCGGTGGGGGTCGGCGTGGGGGTCGGGGTGGGGGTCGGCGTCGGTGCGGGCGGCGGATTGACCAGCGTGCCTTCACCCGGCGATGCGACGGTGGTGGCACCATCGCAAGCGGCGAGCGCCAGCGCCGAACCGACGAGAAGAAAAAGTGCCCGAGTGTTTGCCATGATCCGGTCTCCGACGACAAAAATTCTGCAAAAAAAGCCGGAAACACGAACCGCCGTGCCCGGCCAAAGCCTTGCTTGCGAGAGTGCCGTAGGGGTTGAATGTGTAAGCTTGGCGTCAATTCCGTGACAGATTTGTTTCAACCATCGACAGGAATAACAGTTTTCTTTTGGCGGCCGTCGCGCTCGAAAATCACCTCGACGCTGGTGTTGCTGCGGATTTCCTGCGGCAGTTCGATGAGCTTTTCATCGCTTTGCAGGCCGCTGCCGTTGATCGAAACGATGATGTCGCCCGCCTGCAGCCCGGCGCGGCGGAGCAGCGGCAGACGGCTGATATCGACCACCGCATAGCCGCGCGTGGTGGCGCCGGACTTTTGCGCCTTCAGGCCGATTCGATAGTCGGCGCTGGTGGCATCGCTGGGCCGGGTGCTGCCGGGCTGCACCGCGGGCGGAGCCGAATCGGCGCGGGCCGCCAGCCCGGCGTCAAAAGCCAGGGTCTGGCGCTGGCCGCCCGCAACAATTACCACGCCGCTGCCACCAACGCTTTCGACGCTCACTCCCGGCGTGACCTGGCCGCCGCTACGCACCAGGCGTTGCTGGCCATCGGCGGTCTCGATGATCGCCGCCGACGGGCTGCCGGGCCGCACGATCAAGCCGCGCAGCTTGAGCCCGGCCAGGCTGGGGGCCGCCGTGACGGGTGGCGACGGCGCGGCGATCTGGGGCGCGGAAGTCGCTTCGGGCACCGGCAGCGCGGCCGGTGCCACTACCGGGGCGGCATCCTCTGCCGGTGATCCGCGCAGCACCCACACCGCCACCGCCGCCATCGCCAGACCGCCGCCAACGGCAATCGCCCATTCGCGCGGCGTGGTGTCAGCCACAACCGATCAGCCCGGCGACCGGTGCCACCACGGCGCCGCCATCCGCCATCGTGCGGGTCACCGTGCCGGTCCGGATGACGGCGCCGCCGCCTTCGCTGGCGGTGATCTCCAGGTCGAGCGCCAACGCGACATCGCCGCCGGCATAACGGGCACGCGGCCGGAACCCCAGCACTGCCTCGCCATCACCGCCGGTCTGCGCCAGCGCCAGCCGCTTGCCACCGTGCTGCACCATTGCCTGCGCCGGCACTGCGACCGCCATCACGATGCGTTGCCGCGACGCGCGGTCCCACAGGAACAGCGCGCAACTGTTCTTCGCCAGCACCTGTGGCGGCAGCTCGCCCAGGCCCAGTGCATTGTCAGGGGCCGGCGCCGCCGCCGCCAGCACCAGCAGAAACACGCCCAGGCGTTTCACAATTGCCCTTCCAAGGTCATCGCCAAGCCCTGCGGTGTCGGCGCGAAACCGGCGCCGAGCAACCCCGGCCGTGCGCTTTCGGTGACGCCGTTCACCGCAATCACCCCGCGCCAGGCGCCATTGCCGTCAAAACGCAGGTCGATCCGCGACGATCCTGCCGCCAGCGGCAGCAACAACGCCCCCGATTCGCAGCGCGGTGCGCCGCTGAAGCCGCCGGAATCGCCCAGAACGCCCGTCCCTGCCACGTTGATCTGCCCGCGCGCCGCCGTGCAGGTGCCGCCGGCGAAGGCAATCTCCACGTCATCGAAACCGACACTGGTGATCGGCAGCGGCGTCGCGCCGGCCACCGCAACATGCCCTGACAGGGCGGAAACCCCCTCCGGCCCGGCGATTCCACGCAGGTTCGGCCCGTCAAAACCCATCCGCAACCGTCCGGTGAGCAGCGCCAGCGGCTGTAACCCCACCGCCAGGTCGCCCAGATCCGCGCCGCGCCACTGTGCCGCCACCAGTTTTCCCGACCAGATACAGCCGCTGACCGCCCGCGCCGTCAGCCCGGTATCGCCCGTCACCAGCCGCAGCGGCAACATCAACACGAGTCCCAGCACCAGCACAATCGCGCCGAACACCCATAATGACTGCCACCAGCGGACCATCTCAGCCACCACCGCCGCGCGTTATCATCAGCGGCCTCCGCCGCGCAGGGTCAGCGCCGCCGCCACCGTCGCGTCGGTGTTGCGCGTGATCGTCGCCCGTTCCACCACCACGCCCTGCGCCTCCTGTGCGGCGATCCAGCCCAGCATCGCCGTCGGCCGCACCGCCGAAACATCGACCATCACCCGGCCATCGCCGCTGCTTTCCAGCCGCTGCGTCGTCAGGCCGGCGCTGCGCACGGCGGTTTCGATGCGTTCCAGCATCGGCAATGCCGTCGCCGGCGTCGCCCGCGCCTCGCGCTGGCGAATGTCCGCGGTCATCGTGCGTACCGCGCCCAGCCCTTCCGCCGCCGCCGCCAGCCGCGTTTCCGCCCGCGCCCGCGCCGCCTCCAGCGGGCGGATCACGCCCAGCCAGGCACCGACGACGACCAGCAGCACCGCCATGATGGCGACCAGCCATTGCTCCCGCCCGCTGCGGTCACGCCACCAGGGGCGGATAAGCGCCATCATCGCCGCCGCACCATCAGGTCGACCAGCGCCAGCCCATTGTCGTCGCGGGCATTGCCCAGCGTCGCATCGAGCCCCGCCGCCGTCATCGCCGCGGCAATCGCCTCGCCATCCGCCGCCGGCGCGGCCAGCGTCGCCGTCATGCCGGTATCGGCGGCATAGCCCAGGCTGACCAGTGTCACAGCCGGGCGGGCCTCGATCGCGGTCAGCAAAGGTGCTGCGAGCTGCGCAAGACCGGCGCCGTCACCGCCCAGGCTGGCCAGCCGCGCCGCCACCTGCGCGCGCGGATCGGTAACGATGGTGCCGCGCGGCAGTACCGACCGCGCCGCGTCGGCCAGCTGCAACTCCATCCGGTCGGCGGCAAAACTGTGCCGCAACAGCGCCGCCACTTGCACGCCGAGCACCGCCACCAGCAGCGCCAGCGCCAGCAGCGCCAGCCGCCGCAACCGCGCCGGCGCCGGCCGCCAGAGCTGCAGCCGCGCGAACTCGCCCTGCCGCAGGTCCAGCAGCGGCGCCGCCAGCCGCATCGCCAGCCCGGTTTCCAGTGTCACCGGGTGCAGCACCTGGTCGCCGACCAGCAGCGTTGCCAGTCCCGGCTCCGCCGCCAGCGCCAGCCTGGCCCCGCGCAACAGCCATTGGCCCTGATGTTCCGCCACGCTGACGCCATCCGCTGCCGGCAGCGGCAGCAGCAACGGCGCCGGCACCATGCGGTCCGCCTCCACCCCCGCCGCCGCCAGCCGCGCCAGCCAGCCGTGCATGATGGCGCTATCGACCAGCGCCAGCGCCCGCCAGCCATCGGCTTCCACCGGTCCCAGCGCGACATGGGTCGCCTCGATCGGCGCCGCGCTGACGTCCGCCGCCAGTTGCCGCGCCGCCGCCGCGCCTTGCGCCGGCGTCAGCACCGGCAGCTCCACCCAGTGCAGCACCACCGCATCGCCGGGCACCACCGCGATGGTTTCGGCCGGGCCTTCCAGCGCCGGCAGCGCCGCCAGCGTGTCGCCGCGCGTCACCACGCCGCCGGCCAGCCGGAGCCAGGGCGTCTCCGCATCATCGAGGAAAACCAGCGTCCGGATCATTGGTCATCGCCCCAGCGCCGCACCGCCAGCCGCGCCGGGCTGCGGCGCGCGTCGATCAACCCGGTTTCATGCAGCGGCGTGCCGGCCACATCGATGCGCAAATCGAGCCCGAACCAGCGCGTGCGCACCTGCGGCTGTTGCAACACGTCGCCGGCGGGGGTGAAATCGCGCAGCGTCGGCGTGTTCCAGAACTCCGCCACGCCGTTCCACCCGGCCGCCGGGCGTTCGGCAATCACCCGCCGTGCCGCATCGGGACGCAGCGCCTCGCCGAACAACATGGCGATCAGCGGCGCCTGTTCGGGTGCCAGCGTGTTGACATTGATGCCCGACAGCTCCGCGACCGGCAGCGCGCACAGCCACGGCCGCAGCCTGGCATACAACGCCGGGGTGACGCCATTCACCGCGCGCAGTTCGCTGACTTCGGCCATCATCGTGTTGGCGGCGCGATAGGCGCGCGGCGCGCGGGCATAAACGCCATCCTCCGCGCCATCGGCGTTGGGCTGGTCGTCGCTGTCGATCCAGTCCGCCGCCGATGCCGCCACGCGCCGCGCCTCCGTCTTCGGCACCGCCAGCAGTGCCATCAGCGCGATGAACTGTTCGATGGCGATGGGCCGCGACACGAGCGCATTCGGCGGCGTGCCGATCACCAGGCTGTTGAGGTTGAAGCAATTGCCGCCATCATTGACGCGCGCCACCGCCGTGCCCTCGGGCAGGGGCAGGGTAATCGCCCGACCCTGCCAGCCGCCGGCCAGCGTGGTTTTCTGCGGTGAAGCGGCAATCAGGTCCTCGATGCGCGTCGTCACCAGCGCCTCGCCGACCATGCCGAAAGCGCGCGCCGCCTCCAGCCCTGTGGCATTGCCCGCCAGCATCGTCGCTAGCCGCAGGCGGTCGAACATGGTGACGGCAATCGCCCCCATGACGCCGACCAGGATCAGCACCGTCAACAGCGCCGCGCCGCGTTCGGAAGCGCGAACCCTCATCGCACCGCCCCCGGCCCGACGAGAAACGCCTGCCGCAGCTCCGGAATATCTGCCGAAGCCAGCGTCACCTCCACCGCATCGGGCAGGGCGTCGGGCACCAATGGCTCCCACCGATCGAGCCATTGCCCGGCAAAATGATAGCGCAGCCGCAGCAGCGTGACGCCGGGCACCAATACCGCAGCGGTGTTGGCGGCGGCGCCATCGACCACCGGCCAGGACACGCGCTCCAGCCGGCCGGCGTTCAGCCGGTATTCGACGCGCTGCAACGACGCGCGCGGCACCGCGCCGTCATTGCTCCAGCCGCGCCGCACCATGCGCAGCAGCGTGCCATTGTCACCGGTCAACGCCTTTTGCGCTGTGCCGGTATCGTCGCGCCACAGCCGCGGCGCCGCCTGCGCCAGGTCGGCAGCCAGCAGCGCCCGGGTGCGGGTGATGGCGGCCAGCGTGTCCAGTCGCTCCCGCGTGCGCGCCCCGGCATCGACGCCAAAGCGCAGCAGCGCCGTCGCTGCCGCCGAAAGCATGGCGAACAGCGTGATGGCGATCAGCAGTTCAACCAGCGTGAAGCCTTGTTGGCGCGCCGTCATGCCGCCCGCCTGACCAGAGTCAGCGCCGCTGCCGTGCCGCCATCACGGCCGGCCACGCGGATTTCGATGCGTTGCAGGCGCGGATCGGGGGTGCGCGCTGTCACCTGGGTCCAGCGCCACGCCCGCCCGGCGTTGGTCACTGTGCCGCTAGCCGTGCCGAACGCCGGGGGCAGGGGGCTGGTCATCGCGTCGACAGCCTGATTCTGGGCGACGATGGCGGCGATGGTCTTTTCATCGAGCCGCGCCGTGGTGCCGAGCGCTGCCCCCTGAAGCCGCAGCAGGGCGAGCGCAGCCAGGCTGAAGATGGCCAGCGCCACCAGCACTTCGACGAGCGTGAAGCCAGTTTCGCGGTCATCGGCCATCGATGCGCACCGCGCCGCCGCTATCGACCGTCACCAGCGCCTGCGCGCCATCACGCTGCAACCGCACCTGCGCCGGTGTCGCCAGCCCGGTCGTGTCGAACACCAGCGCAGCGCCGCCCTCCACCGCCGGGGTCGCAGCCACGCCGTCACCCCAGCGGCGCGGCGCCAGCGCCTTGGCGGCGATGGGCCGCCAGCCGGTGTTGCCGCGCTCGGCAAAGCCATAGCCGCCGGCATCGATGCGCACCGCCACATCGCGGCCACCCACGATCGACAGGTCGCGCGCCGCCACCAACCGCGCCGCGAACGCCGTCGCTTCATCGCCCAGCCGCCCGCGCGGATCGGGCATGACGATGACCACCGCCGCCGACAGGACGCCGATGATAGTCATCACGACCATCAGCTCCACCAGCGTGAAGCCGGCGTCGCGGTGGCGGGCGTTACTTCCAGTTGCCGATATCGGCATTGTCACCCTCACCGCCCGGCGCGCCATCGGCGCCCAGCGAGTAAATGTCGAACGGGCCGTGCTGGCCGGGCAGCGCATATTGGTAGGGCTTGCCCCAGGGGTCGTCGGGCAGTCGCTTGAGATAGCCGCCACGGCGATAGCGATCTGGCTGCGCAAGGCCAGCGGGCGGCGATTGCAAGGCCTTCAGGCCATCCTCGGCGCGCGGGTAGCTGAAGTTGTCGAGCCGGTACATTTCCAGTCCCTGTTCGATCAGCGCGATATCGGCGCGACTCTTTTCCACCATCGCCTTGTCGCGCGTCGGCAGCACATTGACGATGACCACGGTCGCCAGCAGGCCGATGATGACCATGACGACCATCAGTTCGACCAGCGTGAAGCCGTCTTCGTCGCGGGTTTCGGGCATCAGAAGCGTCCTCATTGGGCAGCCAGCGTATCGAGTTGCAGGATCGGCAGCAGGATCGACAGCACGATGGCAGCGACAATGCCGCCCATCACGATGATGACGCCCGGCTCCAGCATCGACAGGATGGTGGCGGTGAACGTGTCGAACTCGCGCTCCAGATAGTCGGCGGCGCGTTCGAGCATCAGGTCGAGCTGGCCGCTGCTCTCCCCGCCCGCCGCCATATACACCAGCAGCGGCGGGAACACCCCCGATTTGCGCAGCGCTGCGGACAGGCTGCCGCCCTCCCGAATGGCGGTCACGATCTCCTCCGACGCCTTGCGCAGCGCGCGGTTGTTGACGGTGGCGGTGGTCAGCGCCAATCCTTCGATGATCGGCAGCCGGCTCGAAACCATTGTCGCCAGCGTCCGCGCCAGCCTTGCCGCGTGCAGGTCGCGCTGCAAGCGACCCAGAAACGGCAAGCGCAGTAGCCAGCTGTCGAAGCGCAGGCGGAAATCTTCATCGCGCATGGCACGGTTGAACAGCAGCACGACGGCGATACCGCTGCCGAGGAGCAGCCACCAATAGCCCGACAGAATGTCAGAAATGCCGATGACGATGCGCGTCAGCAGCGGTAGCGCCTGGCCGATATCCTCGAACTGCGCCACCACCTTGGGGACAACGAAGATCATCAGCGCGATGACGACGAACACCGCCACCACCGCCAGCGCCGCCGGATAGGCAATCGCCGCAATCACCTTGCCGCGCACCGCGGCCTGGCGTTCCTGCAAAATGGCCAGCCGCTCGAGGATTTCGGGCAGCGAGCCGCTGCTTTCGCCGGCCGACACCATGGCGCGGTACAGCGGCGGAAAGCTGGCGGGCTCCAGCGCCATGGCTTCGGACAGGCGGCGGCCCTCGATGACACCGCCGTGCACCCGGCCCAGGATGCGCTGCACCGCCGGTTTTTCGGTCTGGCGCACGATGGTGCGCAGCGTTTCCTCCAGCGGCGCCACCTGCATCAGCGTCGCCACCTGCCGGGTGAACAGCGTCAACTGCTTGACATCGAGCTTGCGGGTAAAGCCGGATACCGGCGCGGCGCTGCGCGCATCCGCCGTTTCGACCTTCAGCGCGAACAGTTTCTTGCGCAACAGCTCGGCGCGCGCTGCCTCGCTGCTGGCGGCATTGATGCGGCCGCGGCGTTCACGGCCGGCCATGTCGATGGCGCTGTACTGGTAATCAGCCATCGGCGGCCACATCCGCCCCGGCGCGCATGACGCGCACGGCTTCTTCGGGCGTGGTCGTGCCGGCCAGCACCATGGCGCGCGCCGCCCCGGCCAGCGCCGGTGACGCGCCAAAGGCCTGCGCAGTGATCGCCGTTTCGTCACCGCCATCCAGGATGATGCGGCGGATTTCATCGGTGATGCGCACCGCTTCGAACACGCCGATGCGGCCCTTGAAGCCGGTTTCGTTGCACGCGGCGCAACCCTGCGCCTCCCACACCGGCGCGCCGGGCACGATACCGATCAACGCGGCCAGCGCTGCATCGGCGGGGTGCGCCACCCGGCAATCGGGGCACAGCCGCCGCACCAGCCGCTGGGCGATGACGGCGCGCAGCGTGGAGGCGAGCAGGAACGGCTCAATCCCCATGTCGCGCAACCGGGTGATGGCGCCAGCGGCATCGTTGGTGTGCACCGATGACAGCACCAGATGCCCGGTCAGCGATGCCTGGATGGCGATTTCGGCGGTCTCGCTGTCGCGGATCTCGCCGACCATCACCGTATCGGGGTCCTGGCGCAGGATGGCGCGCAGTCCGGCGGCGAACGATAGACCGACCTTGGGGTTGACCTGGGTTTGCCCGATACCGTCGACGGCGTATTCGACCGGGTCCTCGACGGTCAGGATGTTGCGGCTGCCGTCATTGAGCAGCCGCAGCCCGGCATAAAGTGTCGTCGTCTTGCCGCTGCCGGTGGGTCCGGTAACGAGCACGATGCCATTGGGTTCGGCGAGCGCGCCGCGGAACAATCGGTCGATCGGTGCCGGCATGCCCAGCGCCTCCATGTCGATGCCGGCATTGTCCTTGTCGAGCAGGCGCAGCACCACCCGTTCTCCGGCGCGCGACGGCAAAGTGGAAACGCGGACGTCGAGGCTCTTGCCGCCCAGGGTCAGCCCGATGCGGCCATCCTGCGGCAGCCGGCGCTCGGCAATGTCCAACCGCGCCATCACCTTGATGCGGCTGACCACCATGCCGGCGACATTGGCGGGCAGGCGGTGACGCTCCGTCAACTGCCCATCGGCGCGCATCCGCACGATCAGCGCCGTCTCATACGGCTCGATATGGATGTCGGACACGCCCTGGCGCGCCGCCTCGGCGATCAGGCCGTTGATCAGCCGGATGATCGGCGCCTCGTCCTGCGTGTCGAGCAGATCCTCCGCCGACGGGATGCTGTCGACCAGCAGGCCGAGCTCATCGCCGCCGCTCATCGCTGCGCCGGCGGTAAAGCCCTCCAGCGCGTAATTTTCGGACAGCAGTTTGTCGAAGCGTGCCGGCTCCACCGTCTCGACCGCCAGTGGCCGCCCGGTCAGGCGGCGGACTTCGCTCAGGACGCGCACATCCTCGCCGCGGCGCAGCCCGACCTGCACGCCGGCGGCATCGGCGCCGGTGATGACAACACCAAAGCGCTTGGCAAAGGCGTAAGGCAGGGCGGCCGTATCGCTCATGGCTTGACGGGCGGCAGTTCGGGCCGCACCGGCGGCGTCGTGCGCAGATAATCGCGCACCAGCGCGTCGAGCGAGGTCGACTCCGTACCCTCCTGAGCGCGTTCGGCATCGCGGATATAGTCATAGCGTTCTGCCGCCAGCCGCTGCGCATCGCTGGCGCTGCGCACGATCGTCGGGCGGATGAATACCATCAGGTTGGTCTTGGTCTTGTTGCGCGATCGCGACTTGAACAGCTCGCCCAGCCCCGGAATGTCGCCGAGCAGCGGCACTTTTTCCAGCGTGCGACGCTCGTTTTCGTCGATCAGCCCGCCCAATGCGATGATCTGGCCATCATCGACGGTCACCGTCGTGGTGATCTCGCGCTTGTTGAGGATCAGTTCTGGCTGGGTCTCCGACACGGCGCCGGCGATCGAGCTGACTTCCTGGCGGATTTGCAGCTTGATGGTGCCGCCGGCGTTGATCTGCGGCTTCACATCGAGCTGGATGCCGACATTCTGGCGCTGGATTGTGCGAAAGGCATTGTCGAAATTGTTACTCAGCGCCTGGCCGGTGGAGATCGGCACTTCCTGCCCGACAAGGATTTTTGCCTGCTGGTTATCAAGGGTCATCACCGACGGCGTCGACAGCACGTTCGATGCGGTGTCGGACTTCACGGCATTGATGACAAAACCGAAGATGGCGTTGTTGCCCAGATTGCCGCCGAACCCGAAGGTGCCGCCGGTGGCGCCGAGCAGGGTCGAAATCGCCGCGTCGCGCAAGGTGGACGCGGTGTCCGAACCGGGGTCGTTCTTTTCCGCCGCGACGGCGCCCGCCACGGTCAGCAGGTTGGGCGCGGCGTTGGAATAATTGGTAACCGAAAACGGGATGTTGCTGCCGCCGGTGCCGCTGAGCAGGAATTGCACCCCCAGCCGCTTGGCGGCGACATCGGAAATCTCGACGATAATCGCTTCGACCAGCACCTGTTCGCGGCGGGTGTCGAGCTGGCGAATGACCTCCCCCAGTTGCCGCTGCACGTCGGCGGGGGCGGCGATCACGATGGCGTTGGTGCCTTCATAACGTGCAATCACCGCCTGGCCGCGGCCGATGGTGGCGCCAGGGATCTGCTGCGCCGGGGCGGATTGTTGCGGCGCTGCGGCCTGCTGGTTGTTGCCGAACGGCGATTGCACACTGCCATTGCTGCCGCTCATCGCGCTGCTGCTGCCAAAGCTGCTGCCCTGACTGGAGACTGCGGTCGGCGTTTGCCCGACGAGCTGCTGGAGCACCGGCAAAAGTTTTTCGGCATCGGCGTGCTGCAGAAAGATCACCCGCACATCGGCACCGGCGGCGGCACGGCGATCGAGATCGAGCACCGTCTCCGCCAGCCGCGCCACGGCGCCGGCCTCGCCGCGCAGTGCCACGGCGTTGGAACTGTCGATGGCGACGATGGACACGCCGCCGCCGGTGGCGCCGCCCGCCGCCGCGCCCGGCCCGCCGCCGGCCAATTGGCCCAGCGAGGCGGCGATCTCGCGTGCGCCGGCGTTCTTCAACGGCACGATGCGCACTGTCGCGCGGTCGCGGT